>NZ_CAWPNJ010000030.1:0-349130 GCF_963889195.1 Calothrix sp. FACHB-168 | reverse complement strand
CAATATAATTTTCTTGTGGGGTGGACAGCGTTCGACTGAGCGCTCACGCCGAAGTCTTGTCCGCCCAGGACGGGCGAGACGCCCATCCCACAAGAGTTTTAATCATGCACCATTTTAGCCTTGCCACGCTACTACGTGTATTTCAGAAATCAAATATAAGTCCTATATAACAACTCAACAATTACTCGAGTTCAGAAATTTTAACCCTAATAACAGCGCCGCTACAGTCCCCGCTACCGCAATTTCTCCTTGGGCAATTTTTTCTAAAACTTCATCTACAGGAATTAATAAAACTTCGATTTCTTCTGTAATATCTAACTGTTGTTCTTTGACTTTGACAACATTTTTAGCTAAAAATAAATGTATTTGATTGGTATCTTTACTTGGTTTATCGTATAGAGTGGAAATTTTCCTAACTTGTTGAGTAATATAACCAGTTTCTTCTGTTAATTCTCTAACTGCTGCTACTTCTGCACTTTCTTGGTGAGGGTTGAAACTTCCTGCTGGTAATTCGATAAAAAAATCACCAACAGCGTGCCGATATTGCCGCACAAAGACAATTTCTTGATTAGTAGTTATCGGTAAAATTAAAGCTACTTCCGGTTTAATATTTACGAAATAATCATCGATAATTTTGCCATTAGGTAATTCGATTTCATCTTGCCTGACTTGACACCAAGGATGATCTAATACCATTTTGGATTTAAGGATTGTCCATTTTTTTAAATTAGTCATTGGGCATTGGGCATTGGGCATTGGGCATAGGATAAAAAAGCACTCTTACAACAGTCAACTGTCAACAGTCATCACTCAACAAAATCTTTTTCGGTAAAAAAGTATAACAGATTGGTACAAATAACTAAACTTTAGCGCTAAAGTGTGATATTTGTGTAATTCACCTGGCTTGAAATCAAGATATTTATGGAAGTTCAAGTAAAAATATTTACTGTCAATAAGCGGTTTCCCTTGACGATTAGTCGGGGGACGACGGCACAGACAACAAATATCTGGGTGACTGTTTCTCAGGATGGGATTGAGGGCTGGGGGGAAGCGTCGCCTTTTGGTGTGGGCAATCATTCACAATCAACTGATAAAATTAAAGATGCTTTGCAGCAAGTAACGCCAATTTTGCAAGGATTTAGCCCGTTACAACGGCAGCAAGTTGAAGCTGAGTTAATTAAATTGCAGGTTCCTTCGGCGGTGAGGGCGGCGCTGGATATGGCGATGCATGATTGGTTGGGTAAGCTGGTGGGGTTACCATTATGGCAACTTTGGGGACTGGAACGCGATCGCATTGTCCCCACTTCAGTTACTATCGGCATTAATACCCCAGAAGGGGCGCGAACTAGGGCGCGAGATTGGTTAAAATTTACAGATATCCGTGTTTTCAAGGTAAAGTTAGGTAATCCGGATGGCATAGATGCAGACAGAAAAATGTTATTAGCAGTCAAAGAAGAAGCACCAAATTTGGAATTCTTTGTTGATGCTAATGGCGGTTGGAGTTTAAGCGATGCAGTAGAAATGTGTAATTGGCTAGCCGATTTAGGTATAAAGTATGTAGAACAGCCATTGCCCAGGGGACAGGAAACTAGTTTAGTCGAACTCAAGCAGCATACATCCCTGCCGATTTTTGTGGATGAAAGTTGCTTTACCAGTGCTGATATTCCTCAGTTAGCTAACTATGTTGATGGTATTAATATCAAATTAATGAAATCAGGCGGCTTAACCGAAGCCATGCGCATGGTACACACAGCCAAAGCCTATGGTTTGCAAGTTATGTTTGGTTGCTATTCTGATAGTTCGCTAGCGAATACAGCCGCAGCACAACTAGCACCTCTAGCTGATTATCTCGATTTAGACAGTCATTTAAACTTAATCGACGATCCTTTTGTGGGTGCTTCAATTCACCAAGGGAAAGTTTTGCCCAACGATTTACCAGGTTTGGGGGTACAATATATTGCGTCTGCCACTTAATCAACGAATAGCTATTTTGTTACATGAGGGAACTGCTGGCCCTCAAGGAAAAACCGGGTTATCATTGTTACGTTACAGTGAAGCCCCAATCGTCGCCATCATTGATCGCGAATGTGTTGGTAGATCCTTAACAGACATCACAGGTATTAAGCGTGATGTTCCCATAGTCGAATCTGTAACCGCATCCTTACAATATCAGCCGCAAGTTTTGGTAATTGGGATTGCTCCCAAAGGCGGTACTGTACCAGATGATTATTGGATAGAAATCAAAAATGCCTTACAAGCTGGGATGTCATTGGTAAACGGTTTACACACGCCATTAGCAACCATGCCAGAATTAAATGCACTGCTAAAACCAGGGCAATTAATTTGGGATGTGCGCAAAGAACCAGCAAATTTAGGCATTGCTAGCGGTTTAGCGCGTACCCTTCCCTGTCGGCGGGTGTTGACTGTGGGTACTGATATGGCGATTGGTAAAATGTCAACTAGCTTAGAAATGCATTGGGCTTCAAAGCTGCGGGGTTGGCGTTCTAAATTTTTAGCTACCGGTCAAACTGGTGTCATGCTAGAAGGGGATGGTGTAGCCTTAGATGCTGTGCGGGTAGATTATGCGGCTGGCGCTGTCGAACAAATGCTGATGCGCTATGGTAAAAACTACGACATTGTGCATATTGAAGGGCAGGGTTCTTTATTACACCCCGGTTCAACGGCGACTTTACCCTTAATTCGTGGTTCTCAACCTACCCAACTAGTGTTAGTTCATCGTGCCGGACAAACTCATAACCGCAATAATCCCCATGTACCGATTCCGCCTTTACCAGAGGTGATTAAGCTGTATGAGACAGTAGCGAGTGCTGGCGGTGCGTTTGCTCCTGTGCCTGTGGTGGCTGTAGCTTTAAATACTGTTGGTCTAGATGAAAATGCGGCGAAAGATGCGATCGCACAAACCACAAAATTAACTGGTTTACCCTGTACTGATGCCGTCCGCTTTGATGCTAATGTCCTGTTAGATGCAGTGATGAAAAGTTAATTTTTATTTGGTTTGCAAATATATGAACTCGTTGTCATCAGCGAGTTTATATTTTGGAAATCAAGGTATACCAAGTTAAATAATTTTTGCGATACATCAATATATTCTAGAGGGCACGATTGTATTCTTTTTTCAAATTGGTACAACATAGTCATGATTTTGGGGTTTTGGGGTTGTGGAGGAGACGCGATAAATCGCGTCTCTACAAGATTTAATAATGACAAATGACCAATGACCAATCTACACTAATCGCAAATAAGGACACTTTTCTAAAAAACTAGCTGCTTTGTCATGCGCATTAGGATTATCAATATGGACGGGTGTAGGGCGGATAATTCCATTAAATAAGTCATCTAAGCCGTAGGGGGTAAAAAACTCCCATTGTCCTTGCAAATCTATGCGCACCCCTACAGCCGTAGCAGTATGCAACCATTGGGAAATACCATCTTCTGTACTCTGGTAGGTTGTTTCACCTTTGCGCCAACGGTTAAAACTAGCTTGATTTTTCACATCAAATTGCTGGTCGGGGAATTGTTCGGTGAGTGTAGCTTTTGCTGCTAGTTCTTGAGCGCGATCGCCTTGGATATCGTAAAATGCAATATCAAAATCCTTAATTACTAACTCGCAGTCATCGCCAAAAATTGCGCGCCAGACTGTATTACGTACCGCACCACCGGCTAACCACCAATCAGGTAGATGAAGTTGCGCGATCGCGGGTAAAATCATCCCTACAGGTGTATCAGCTAAGATCGTCTGTAAGCGAGTGTTACTGTTCATATCAAATTTGTAATATTTGCCACCAGCAAGCGAAAATATTAGCATTCATCATTTACTCAATTTTGTCTAGCTCTTCATACATAGGATTAAATTAAATTTAATTAAAGTTTAAATTGTGAATTTAATTTTTAATTATGGAAGACTTCTTTGCCAACATAGAACCGATTCTGAATCAGGAAATACTTTCCCTCTCAGATGTACAGCAAAAACTACTCAAAGAAACCAGCATTGATGAAAATCAACCGGGTACAATTCTGCATGACTTTCAAATTTTAATTGACTTTCTTCAACCTAAAGGTGTAGAAGTCAGTAGTGTAAATAATCTGCTTCCTTTAAAAGTTCTCTCGGAACTTAATTTACGTTTAAGTCACCCAATTGATACAAAACTGAAACGTCCTGTACAAAAATCCTATCCTTACATCAATGGACTTTATTTATTATTACGTAGTTCGGGAATTGGGCAAATTACATCTCAAGGTAAAAAACAATTTTTAGTATTAGATGAAGCTGTATTAGAATGTTGGTCTAAACTCAATGTTACAGAACGTTATTTCACCTTACTGGAAGCTTGGTTAATTTGGGGAAATAATGAAGTTTTAGGCGAACGTCACGATTCATGGAATAATTTATTTAAATGTATTCAGTTTTGGGGCAGGATACCCGATAAAGGCTTAACATTTACCAAATATGACGATCAACAAAGTCTTGGCTATTATCCTGGACTGCATAATGTCGCTTTATTAGAGTTATTTGGATTCTTAACTCTTAACCCCGGAAAAGCTCAAGAAGGTAAAGGCTGGCGCATTGCTAGTGTAGAAAGGTTACCACTTGGTGATGCTATATTTATGTTGCTGTTTCCTATTGGTCTTACTGGAAACTTTGATGAAGATATTAATGTAAATTTTGGACAATTACATCCAACTTTACAGCCATTTTTCCCAGAATGGCAAAATAATTTAATGCTTCCTCAGCAAGGGTTTACTGATGGAATTTATATTTTTAAAGTATCTGTTTCTAAATCTTGGCGACGAATTGCTATCTCTGCAAAAAGAGAATTAAGCTGGTTAGCTGGAACAATTCTTGATGCTTTTGATTTTGATGATGACCACCTATATGAATTTATTTATAAAGACCGTTTTGGTCGCACATGTACAATCGGTCATCCTTACATGGAATCACCCCCATTTGCAGATCAAGTCCGCATTGGCGATTTACCTTTAGAACCGGGTGCAAGCATGATTTATCATTATGATTTTGGCGACAACTGGAAATTTAATGTCCAATTAGAAGCCATTGAACCGCCAGATAACAAAATTAAAAAAGCCAAGATTTTAGAAATTCACGGAGATGCACCCCAACAATATTGGAGTGAAGATGATGATTGGATTGAAGAGGAGTAAAATAAAGGCAATTTAAGCGTGGATGTTAATCAGCAAAAAGAACAATTTAGTAATGCTTATGTCAGAGCAGTTGCATCAATTGCTGGCTATTCTGTCTACAGACCAGAAGTAGACGATGACAGTGTAGACTTAGGCATAGCAGCAAGAGGAGGTACAGGACGCATTCGATCGCCACGTTTAGAATTGCAGTTAAAATCAACATCAAGAGAAGTTCTCGATGACAAGGCTATTCGCTATCCGCTCAAACTCAAAAACTATAATGACTTAAGATTAGATGACTTCGCTATTCCCAGAATTTTAGTGGTAGTGTTAATCCCTGATAACTTAGCAGACTGCTTACAACAATCAGAAACAGAACTCTGTATGAAATATTGCGGATACTGGGTATCTATTAGGGGAATCGCTCTGACAAAGAATACAACGGCTGTAACTATTACTATACCGAGAACTAATCAATTTACAGTGACCGCGCTCCAATCAATTATGCAAGGAATTGGTCAAGGAATAAAACCATGAAAGTTACTGTACGGGATGTAGAAATTCTCAAGAGTATCGAAATACAACAACTAAAAGATTACTTAAAATCTCATGGTTGGTATGAAGACCATCCTTTTCTTGATAATGCGACAATTTGGCTCAAACCCGAACATCAAGACTTTGAAATTTTATTACCAACTAAACAACATCTTGGCGATTATTCTACGCGAGTTCAGGAAGCTCTGGCAATTTTAGAAGAAGTAGAAAATCGCTCACAGATTGAGATTTTAAGTGACTTAATAACTAATGCCTCTAATATTACAATTCAAGGAGTAGTTATAGGGATTGAAGCTCCTAACGCTGATAAATTGAGTGGAGAAATTACATTACTCGGTGTGGTTTTTGATAGACTTCGTCAAATTAAAACAGAACTAGCTGACCACGAATATATTTTAGCTATTAAAGCCTATCAAGAGCGTTTACCAGTGCTATTTACTGGTGATTTAATCAAGGAGAATAACATATTTATTCTCAAAAATTATAAAAATTTTATGCTCACTCAGCATTAGAAAAGCATCAAATATATATTTGATTGAAGCGTGTCTAGAACATAATATATTCAGTGATTACCAAAAACTTATATACAAGCTTCGGAAGCATCCCAAATGTGCAAAAACGCCCTCACCCTATAAGGGTGGGGCTAGAAATACCAAGCCTGCCTTCGCAGGCTAAAAGTTTGATAGCCTGCGAAGGCAGGCTTTGTTGGTATAGCAATACCCTTCTAGGGTATTGCGTCAAAATTGGGATGCTCCCCAAGCTTCTAGGCGTATTTCAGAACTTCTTCTATAGAGAAATTGCGCTGTGCATTTAACTTGATATACCGATGTTTTTCTGCTAGAAATGCTTTTCCATAATATTCATATAAATCTGCTTCGGCTTGTTCATCAATTGCTTCCCATAGTTCTTTAAAATGGCGATAGCGTTTTTCACACATCACTAGTTCTATACAAGTAATCGCAGCCTGAACTACTTGCGGAGTACGCAAAATATCTTTCTTGCTTTTCTCATTCAAATGAAATAAATGCGATACTAAACTTAAATCTTCAGATGATTCCAAGTAACTATCTTGCAAATTGGAAATTAAATCTATTTGCTGTATTGGTAACTCGAAAATCTTTTGCCACAATAAACGGTGGTGAGAAAGACTAAATTGTAAATCTCTCTCTTCTAAAGCGTTTAAAATCGTTTGGCGCTGTTCGGGACAATGTAAGTAAATCCGCAATAATAAACCCTCCGCACGTTCTAACAAACCGCGTTCGCTAGAACTAGGTGAAGCCTGAGAAGCTTTATTAATCTCCGCCTTTCTCTTAAGTGGTACAGGTTGAGAATAGCTATTAGCAGGTGAAATTTGAGTCAGCAAATTTTCGACTCGTAGAGGAATGAGTCTGCTATCTCCTAAGCTGAGAATTTCCGCACAATAGGAAATATAATAATTTCGTGTATCGTTATTAACTATATTTTTAAGTAATTTTACTATACTCTGAGTTACTTGCTGAAAATCTGTAGCCTGTTTTAAATCCCGGTCTTTGAGGATTTGATCAATTTGCCAATTCAGCCACAAAGGCGCATCAGATAACAATTGGCGATAATCTTCTGGGCTATGGCTATGCAAGTATTCATCAGCATCTTTACCATCGGGAATATTGAGAATTTTTAGCTGAACTTCGCCCATATAAGCGAGTTCGGCAATTTCCCCGATCGCTCTATTTGCAGCATTATTTCCTGCTTTATCAGCATCAAAATTCAGCACCAACTGTTTAGACTCGGTATAGCGTAATACTAGCTTTACTTGCTCTAAACTTAAAGCTGTACCCAAAGAAGCCACAGCATTATTAATCCCCGCAGCATGAAGAGCGATCGCATCAAAATATCCCTCCACCACTACAGCTTGATCGAATTGGGAAATCCCCGATTTAGCTTGATCGAGGGCGAATAAAGTTTTACCTTTACTAAAAAGCTCGGTTTCGGGGGAATTGAGGTACTTTGGTTGCTCATCGGTGAGAGTGCGCCCACCAAAGGCAATTACGCGCCCTTGGATGTCACGGATGGGAATCATCAAGCGATCGCGAAACACATCATAATAACCGTTCCCTTCCTTGCGTGGTTTAATTAATCCGGCTTTTTCTACCAATTGCACCGGATAATGTTTACTATCCACCAAATAACGGTATAGTGTTTCCCAACCTGCGGGCGCATAACCTAAGCCAAACTGCTGTATGGTTTCCTCTTTCAGCAGGCGATCGCTTTTTAAATACTGTAATGCTTTTTGATCGGCAGATTGTCTCAGGGCGTGTTGATAAAATTGCGCTGTGGAAGCTAGAACTTCAAATAACTGTTCGCGCAAAGAAATCTGTCGTTGCAGTTCCTGTCTTTGCTCAGGTTCTAGGGTTTGTACAGGTACTTGATAGCGCCTAGCTAAATCTAAAGTCACCTCCGCAAACGAACGCTTCCCCAAATCCATCAAAAACTTAATTGCATTTCCTGAAGCTTGACAGCCGAAGCAATAATACATTTGCTTCGTTGGACTCACCGTAAAGCTAGGAGTTTTCTCATCGTGGAACGGACATAAACCCACAAAATCTTTACCGCGCTTGCGTAAAACTACGTACTCTGAGATGACATCTACAATATCAGCGCGTTGTTTAACTTCTTCAATTGTATTGGGGTGCAAGCGGGGGATGTACATAGTTGGTTATTGGGCATGAGGCATTGGGCATTGGGCATGGGGCATTGGGCATTGGGCATGGGGCATTGGGCAGAGACGCGATGAATCGCGTCTAATATTTCGTAGTGCGAGCATCTTGCTCGCTTTTGAACACCAGCGAGCAAGATGCTCGCACTACGAATTTCTTGGGTATTTAAAAAATTGGATGTCCCTGAACCCTTGTCTGTACAATTGTCATTAATCTTCCTTGTCCTCCTTATCCTCCTCATCCCCTCAGACTGCTGTTTTCTTTAAGAAACAAATGATCAATCGCTCCTGATGGCTATTATATTGTTGATGCTAAACCAAGAAATGATATATAGGATTGCTGAGGCTGATTCTTATAAGAGGAAATACTGAACATGGGGCGTATTTTTATTTCTGCTGCTCACGGAGGAAAAGAAGCCGGAGGAGTCGATCCGGGGACGATCGCAGGCGGGACAACAGAAGCTAGAGAAATGATTCTGCTGCGCGATTTGATTGTAACCGAATTGCGGGCGCGGAGTTTTGAAGTTTTAGCAGTTCCTGACGATTTGAGTGCAGCCAATACTATCGCCTGGATCAATTCTCGCGGGCGTTCCACTGATGTGGCGTTAGAAATTCACGCTGATGCAGCTAGTAGCCCCACTGTCCGGGGGGCTAGCGTGTTCTATATTGCCAATAATAATCAGCGTAAAAGTAATGCGGAACTTTTACTGTTAGGATTGTTACGCCGTGTTCCCCAGTTACCAAATCGGGGAGTTAGGCCTGATAGCGATAGTGGATTGGGGCGATTAATATTTTGTAGACAAACTGCGATCGCGTCTTTGTTAATGCAAGTCGGTTTCCTCAGCAGTCCAGAAGACCGTGCTTTACTCCAAAATCGTCGTCGCGATTTTGCTTTAGGAATTTCTGATGGCTTGGCTTCTTGGAGTCGCGCAGTTGACCCAAATCAAGGAACTCCCCCAGAACCAACTTATCCAACAATTAATATTACAGTTAACGGGCAAAAATATTCAGAACAAGGAATATTAATTAATGGCAATGCTTATATCCCCATTGATTTAGCTGACCGCTTACGAGTTGATTTAACCAAAATACCAGAAGTTCGCCGGATTACTTATCATAAAGTAGTCTATATTAAAGCAATTGAACTGCGAGATTTTAACGTATCTATAGGTTGGGATGCAGCAACTCGCACTGTCAGTTTACGTTCAATTTTAGTAGTTTGTCCTGGTCAATTTGACCGCATTATCTCCAATGGTAATACTTCCGAAGTCCAATTACAGTTATTTCTGCGAAATAATAATGAAAATGCTTTAGTGCAATTTCCAGATATCCCCAAACTCTACCGCGAAGAAGCAAGTACAGAAGGAATCAACTACGATATTGCTTTCTGCCAAATGTGTGTAGAAACCGGATTTTTACGCTTTGGTAATGATATTAGACCAGAGCAAAATAACTTTGCCGGGTTAGGTACAATTGGTGGTAGTGCCGAAGCCGCATCTTTTACCAGTGCGAGAATTGGCGTTAGGGCACATATCCAACATTTAAAAGCTTACGCCAGTTTAGAACCTTTAGTAAACGAAGTTGTAGACCCCAGATTTCGTTTTGTCACCCGTGGTGTTGCGCCCTTAGTCGATCAATTATCAGGGCGCTGGTCAGCAGATTTAGACTACGGTACAAAAATTACTGCTATGCTCAAACGCCTTTATGAATCAGCAGGGTTTTTATGATGATTTGGTCATTGGTCATTTGTCATTGGTCATTTGTTAGAGACGCGATGAATCGCGTCTGTACAATTGTCATTAGTCATTTCGCCTCCTTGTCCCCCTTCCCTTGTCCTCCTTGTCCTCCTTCCCTGTCCCTTACTGCGGCGGTCTTACGCAAGGTGAGGTACTAGAAGCATCAGTATCAGGGAACACAGCTAAAGTATGATACTCTGGACTGCCATCGCCGTATAAAATGCGGAAGGTATACAATTTCGTGCTTTGCCCACCTTCGGTAATTACGGTTAATAATGTATTA
This sequence comes from Calothrix sp. FACHB-168, assembly GCF_963889195.1. Lineage (NCBI taxonomy): Bacteria > Bacillati > Cyanobacteriota > Cyanophyceae > Nostocales > Calotrichaceae > Calothrix > Calothrix sp. FACHB-168. Next base: position 338,701 of record NZ_CAWPNJ010000030.1, on the reverse strand, counting down.
TCTGTATAAGGTAAGCCGGGAATTGCCAGTTTTTTAATTCGTCTGAGTTGCATGACATTAGCTGAAGAGTTTTGGCAATCTCCTGTACCAGCACCTTGACCGAATTGCATACACATCGGCCCGTCAAAGTCTATCGTTACCTGGGATGGGTCATTTAACCAAACTTTTCTAATTTTTTCTCCTGAGGGAATAAAACTGAGGTTTGTTCCCTGTTGATACCAAATTTTAATGGTAGGTACTACGCCACTTAAACCTTGAGCTTGACAAGAGAAAATCGAGCGTAAAACAGCATTTTCAGCTACAGCGCGGCCTCCTAGCAATACAATTACAGCCATAAACCCAAAAGCAGCCCAAGGCAGAAATTTAGAATTATTCAATATATCCAGGCAAAAAAGGCGATTTTTTCTCATATATAAACCAAGGCACATGAGGAGGAGCAAGGAGGCAGGGGAGCAGGGAGCAGGGAGCAGGGAGAGAAGACAAGGGAGACAAGGAGGACAATTGTAGAGACGCGATTCATCGCGTCTGTGCCCAATGCCCAATGCCCAATGCCCAATGCCCCATGCCCCATGCCCAAATCCTAAAACTCCATTGTTTGATTGATATAGATTTCCACTTCTGTACCGGCGGGTAAGAACCAGACGTTAGTGCGTTGCATCATCTCGGAGATGGCTTGTTGATTGCGTTGGGCAATTTGCGGTACTACCGTGTTCATCCCACCTTCTAAGGCGGCGGCTATCATGTTGCGTTGGGGGTTATTGGTGGTAACTACAGTACTTCCGGCGCTGGTACTTACAACTTGAGAGTCTGTACGATTCATTAACTCAGCAGCTTTACCCAAACCACCCAAGACAAACAATCCTATATCCATACCGGCAATAGATGAGCCGCGATTAGGATATTGTTTGGCTACTAGCGGTCTACCTTGAGTACCGCGAATCACGATCGCATTTGGCGGTAAACTATTTTCAGTGATGCCATTGCTATCTTTAGCGATCGCTTTTACAACTTTCAGCTGTACTAATCCCTGTTCAGAAAGGGAGCTTATTTCTGTTAATAACTCAGTTCCCGCCGGAATAGCCACGCTGCCATCTACACCTTTTAAAGGCTCTTGTACCCGCACCACAAAGGTATTTTTAGCGCTCTCGCCTTCATTATCGCTATTGTTAGCGGATGCATTAGCAGTTTCGCCAAATACAGCCGTCGCTAGCACCGCTTTAGCGCTTGTTCCTACAGCTAAGGATTTGGAACTCTTGGCTTCTTTATTCGCTATCAGAGTAGAGTTGTCTGTTTCACTGGCTGTTGTTTGTGATTCTGGTGTAGATGCCGCAGCAGGGTTATTTGCTTGTTGTTCTGGATGGGGATTGCTGGCTGTTGGAGTATTAATATTTGCTGATGCTATGTCTCTAACAGGTACTTGACCGTAACTACCTAACTTAGCCAAATTATTCCACATCTGAAAAGGATCTAATTTAGGTTGAGGCGTGGCTTTAACTGCTGGGGGAATATCTGGTTTGACAGCTACTATTTGGGGTGGTTGGGGTACTGGTAACGGTTGAGAGGCGATGGGTGTTTGTGATGGAGTGGGTAAATCAACCATGCGCTCAACAGTCATAATTTTGGGTACGTTGCTTGTTGTTGCGGTAGATTGTGCAACTGTTGATAGGGGTTGATTTGGCGGTTGATTTTGAATATTTCTCAGTTGTTTTTGTGCTAACTGTACCGCCTCTGCTTGTTCAGTCAGCGCTAATTTAGTTTTAAGAGTTTCAATTTCTAACTCTTTGGGTTGCGATTCATCAAGTAGCGGCGTTTTTACCGGGGAAGCGATATTCTTCTTTTTTGCCTTTTGATTGTTGCTAGACATAAGTTGAGTTAAAAACCCACCAGCACACAAAGCCACAGCAAAAGTCGCCGTACCTACCAAACCTAATTTGGCAAAGGGATTGGAAGCAAAAGATTGTTCAGTTTTAACTTCTGATGGTTGAGAAAACGATGGTTCTAAGTTAGCTGATTCATTAACTGATTCTTCTATTGTGTCATCACGGTCAAATGAAAACTCTCCATTGTCTAACCCTACTAACTTTGCCATCCTTAATTCCCAATCTTGAGAATCGATTTCTAATTGAGAATCATCATTTAGGGAAATTTTGGTTGAACTTGAGTAGCGAGTCATAGTACGTCCTAAGGTAACTTTTCGGAACAGGTTTTATCTTTTAAGTCACAAACTTTGTAAATTTGCAGTCTAGCTGCACCAAGGCGATAAGCAGCCAAATGTAAAGCAGTGGGAGATTGAGGTAAAGAAGCAACAGGTTCATCGGTAGTCTGGATAAAAATTTGCTGATTTACGGGAATTGATTCACCAAGCCTATCTGAGTTGTGAAAAACTAAGAGATTAGCAATCATCTCGACTTTCCATTTACCCTCAGCGATTTGTTCGGGTTGAGAAATTCTTTGAATTGCCAATATCTGCTCAGTAGCTTGATAAGAACTAGATATTCTTTTTTCAGAATTTAACTTATTTATTTGTGTTTGTAATTTTGGTTGAAAATCTTCAGTCACCAGTTGAGAGCTAATGTCCCAAACTGTATTTGGTGGTAGTTGCTGTGACCAAGTTAACATTAAAGTCATAGTTTCGCCAACAAAATGGCGAATAGTTTGTTGATATCTTTCTTGATTCTCTTGTGGATTGGCTGTAATTGACCGACCATCAATTAGCTGTACCAGGCTTGGTAAGGCGATTTGCTGGTTCAATCGCTGCAACATCGACCCATGAAACATCAAAACAAATAAAGTTAAGATATTAACTCCCAATGTTCCAACGGCAAACATTGGTAAAATATTAGTCTTTTTATTTTCTGATTTAAGTAGCTGCATTATGTCAGTTGTCAGTTGTCAGTTGTTAGTTGTTAGTAGGGGCGGGTTTGTGAGAGATTTTCATGGATATTTGATGATATCTGTGAACCCGCCCTTACAGTTTTCATTTGTTTTTAAATAGTGATTTTATCGAGTAAAATTACCAGTTTTGCGTTCAATTTCACATTGATTTGAATTTGCACCTTGTAAATTATCATAGGCGTCGATTAAACATAAATTGCGCATCTCGTAAATTTCTAGCTGTTCAGCACGTACAGCATAAATTGCTCTTTGCAAAACTGTTAATTGCTCAATTTGCGGATAATCAAAATAATCTACTGCCCTCACCAATATATCTTTATTAAAAGGCACTATGAGTCTTTTACCATCAGATTTTTTAGTTTGAATTAAATCGGCTACCATCCCCACTTGCCATTTACCTGGTTCAATTTCTTTAGGAGGATACACCCTTTTAATCACTAATTTACCGGAAATAACTTGTTCTTGATTATTCGCGAAAACTTCCGGTGGAGTCATAGCTGCAATTTGGCTTAAAAAGCCTTTGCGAAAATCTTCAGATAAAGCAAAGCTTCCAATCCAACTACTAGTAGTAACTTTTTGACTTCCACCAGATGGCGTTTTAATTAATATTCCTAAATCTGGTTTAGGGTTACCTACTTCTTCAATTGTTTGTGGCGGTAAAGTTCCTGACCAATTAAAAATTGAAGTCATAGTTTTACTTACAAATTGGCGAATTCCTTCTGGATCTCGTGCTAAATTATCAGTATTTCCAACAGGTTTACCATCAACTGTCTGCACAAAATTCGGCTGTTTTCGCAAACTAAGCTGGCGAATATTCAAGCCTTGCATCATTAAAAATAGCAGCAATAATACCTGCAATCCAAAAGTAGCGATCGCAAAAATTGTTAAAATACTAACTGTCTGTTTTTTCTTCTCTAATAACCTTACCATCTAGACCCTCGCTTTTACCCAGTTAGCTGTATTCGCAATTCCATTAAAAACCGCAAATCCTCCCGCCGCCGCCGTCAATAATGATAAAATTGGCGCTAAAATTCCTAAGAAAATGATGAACCACATCAAATCAGGGTCAGCATTTGGATCTTGTGCCGGGCCATTGACAATTACAGATGCAGTTAACACCGCAATAATATTAAACGAAATCTTGGCAATTCCCAGAGAAATAAACCCAGTCAACCAAGCGAAAATCGGTTTACCTGCGACAGGTAATAATGAACTACCAACCGCTAGCGGCCCTAAAGCTGCTATCAGTAACATTGTTGCTTCAATTAAATTTTGAAAAGCATACTGTAAGGAAAATAAGAAATTTTTAATACTAGTTTGAACTGTCGAACCTAACAAAGCATTAAAAGCAGTTTCCGAAACATCGCCTGTACCGTAGCTAATCTGATTTACCTTATTTTCTAATCTTTCAATCCAAGTTTTATTACCATAGGAATTTCTATATTCTTGCCAAAGATTATTGATTTTCTCTGTAGCTTTAGTAAAGCATTGGGATTGTTGTTCCCCATTCAAAGACTGACAAGGACGCAACAAAGAACCAGCCACCTCTTCCGCCACACTCATATTCAGCGCTTGCTGATAAACTTTATCGGTATCTGCTGTAGTCACTACCTGTTGATTCACCGAATTAATGTAGTTGCGTACCCCTAAAGTCAAACTCGAAAGAATACTTCCATTCCCAGTATTATTTAATAAAATCACCACCACAAACGGCCAAATCATCGATGAAATCGGACGAGAATATTCACCCTCAAGTACATCTTTCAGCCATTGGATGAGGAAAACTAATAAAGTTCCTACTGCAAAAAATATGCCTAAATTCGTCAGTGAACCATATATATTGTCACTGGGATTTTTTTGTAATAAATCTAGCCATTGATTCTCCCAGCTTTCAGCAATACTTTGGGCAGTTGTTACCCCATTACCGAGAACATCATTAATACCTGTATTCGCTGGAATTTGTAGAATATACTGCATTTTTAAGTTTAAATTAAGGCAGAAGGCAGAGGGCAGAGGGCAGAAGGAAAGTTAACTGTTGACCATTGACCATTGACTATTGACCATTGACTGTTGACCATTGACTGTTGACTATTGACCATTGACTCTTACTTTTCTTTCCTCCCAAATAAATCCATTTGCGAAGTTGTGCGTAAAAGCCTAGCAGCTTCGGCGGAGGAATCAACACGCCGCGCCCGGTTATTGTCTTCGATTTGTTGGGAAATATTGGCTAAATTTAAATTAGAATATTGCAAGAAATGATTTACCTGCATTGTCTGCGCTAGTGTTTCTCCAACAATTCTGGATTGTTGACTTTGAATTTGAATATTTTTCAGTTGTAAATCAGATTCATTGCTATTTAATAATGCTCCTAAACCAGGAATACCCGCAGTAGTTAATTGACCGAGTTGTGATTGAAAGCTACCCAGAAAATTTTGATGGCTTTGATCCGCTTCTTGGGCAATTTGGGAAATATTTGCTAGAGTTTTTTCTGTATCTTGTAACTTAATTTTTGTTCTGATTTGACCAGTTTTACCCAAAACGCTAGCTATAGAACTAAGGGTAATGAGGCGATTAATTTCATTAGTAGCTGTTTTCGACTTCAGCGCCGGATTGTTATCAAATCTATCAGAGATAGAATTGACAACCATCACATTCTCTAACCTATCTCCTGCTGTAATCGGATTAGGTAGATTCATCTGTCCTGTAGATTCATTCAGCGCACTTTGAGACTGCATCTCAACAGGCTTTAATGTCGAACTCAAATTATTTTTGAGATAGTTTTGTAATTCGCTGGAATAGGATTGAAAATCGGCTAAAACACTGCCTAATTGTGCCATTGCTGGGAGTGTGGCTAGCAATCCTAAACTAAGCGTGAAAATAAGAGTTTTTTTCATAAATTTGTCATTAGTCATTAGTCAGTTGTCAGTTGTCAGTTGTCAGTTGTCTCCCTTGTCCCCCTTGTCCCCCTTGTCCCCCTTGTCCTCCTTCTAACTTCCGCGCAAAGAAGCGACTAATTGACGCGCAAAGACGGAAATTGCTTCATATTTATCGCGGTGGCGTTGCATTGATTGTTGACGCGCAGATTGTTCGTTGGGGTTGTTTGCAACTACGGCTAGTTGTTCGTAACCGGGATAGTAGCGACAGAATGTATAAATTCCGTTGTCATCTAGCAACCATTGGCTATAAATTCCCTCTTTGCGGGGGAAAAAGCTTTCCGATGCGTTGCGGGCGATAATTTCTTTGGGATATTTCAAGATATTGACGAAACTATCCACAGCTACCGGTTGAATTCGACCGATTAATCTGGTAGTGAGGTTTTGTAAAATCTTGGCGGATGCGGTGGATTTGGCGATGGTATCGGGGTCTTGAGCCGATAAAATGACTCTAATCCCAGCTTTAGCACCGTTAGCGCAAATTCTGCCCACTAAGTTGGCAATTTGGTCAAATTCAAACAAAATCGGCGCTTCATCGATAAAGAATATCGAGGCGGGACTGCTGAGTGCGCGACGTAAAGCAGCAGAGTAAGCACTCAAGGAAAGTACAGCCGCATCTTCACTATCGGAGAGGTTGCGGAGTGCAAATACTAATAGTTTGGCGTCTGTACGGAAGCTGGAAGGGGAAGAAATTGCTTGTCCGACACGGCTAGAAAGCCAAAACCGCAAGCGTAATTGAATTTGACTCAATGCATCTTCTACTCTGCTGCTGAGAGAATCGAGTTGCAGATGTTCTGGGGAACAGAAATATAAGAAATCTTTCAGGGTAGGGGTTTTTTGCCAAGCTAGAGAACCGAAACCGCCAGCCATTGCTTCTTGATAACGCTGTTTGATAGTGCGATCGCTAAAAAAGGCTGACAATGCTAAGTTGATTATGGAACGCACTGTCTGTGCCAATAGGGGGTTTTCTATCGATGAACCCAATACCATTGTCATCAGCGCCGATTCTAGGAAGGCTGTATAATCGAGCATCCTATCTTTTTGTTCTTCTGCAGTTAAAGCACGCAAATCTGGCTGCTCAAATAAGTTATTTGATTGTTTAGAAATATCAAAATAGGCTCCATTTCTCTCCATGAATTCTGTATAGTCAGTGAAGGTAGATGTGCCATCGGGTTTGGGGAAATCTAGCGCCACAACGGGAATATCATGGGCTAAAGCTTGAGTTAAAATTCCCGACACTAACACCGATTTTCCGGCTCTAGTTGTCGCAAACAAAGCTAAATTTTTATGCTGAGTAAATAAATCTAAATGTACGGGTGTCCCACCTTCAGAAGCAATTAATTCAAACCCTTGACTATCACCTTGTCTTGTTAATACCACAGGCATTAATCCGGGAACTTCGCTAGTTAAATATAATTGTCTTCTGTTAAAGGGTTTAACTAATAAACCTTCCCAAACTATGGGCAAAGATTGTAACCAAATCTTCCAAGCATATTCGGTTTCTCTAATTACCCTGGCTGGACGTTGGAAACAGTTTTCAATATATCTTGTAGCTTCATCCAATTGTTCCACAGTTGGACGATGGACAAAAATCGCTATACCTGTATATATAGGTATGGCTCCCTCATAAAGTTGTTCTTGAGCGGCGACAGATTTCTTTAACTTTAATTGGGCATTAACGTCAATTGTCCGACTTTTTTCTTGAGCCATCAGCGCTGTCATATTTGACTGCTTCAAAACTCGTTGTAAGGTAGTTTTAACTAACGCCGGATTAGCGGCTGTCAACTGACAAAATATTTCCGTATTAACTACGGTTTCTCTAGAAAGTAATTCCCATAAATACCGCAGTTGAGAAGATTTATTTGCCCAACCACCAGGTTTTTCTAAAAATGTCAAAGCGCCAATATAGCTATTATTCACATTTACCCACCGCCTGTCTGCACAAGGCACGCCAGATTCCATCAGTAGGGTGGTGCTGTGAATATTTTCTACTAAAAGTTTTGTACTCGGTAATTCTGAATAAGCTTGTTCGTGGAGTCCCGTTTCATCTAAGGTGAGCAATTGGGGAATTTCTATCGGCGGTGTATCGTTAAATCTCCGCCAAATTTCTCCCCATAGTTGTTTAGCTGTTAATGGCTTAATATCTAAGCCCATTTTGTTAGATAACAACTGTTCCCAACGACTAAAACCTTGTTTATAGGCGTTAGTAATTACAGTCTCAAGACGCTGGTTTTCAACTTCCGCAATATCACCTTTAAATTTCAACCACCAAGCTTCACTTCTAGCTAAGAATTTTTCAATCAAATCATCGGCATTGCTGGCATTGGGTTCGACGGTATATGTAACGTAAATTCGCAGAAATTTCGGTTTACGAATGCCAGAATTTGTCAGTTCCTTAGTTCTGGCGCGTTCTGCCATTAACAAGTATTTAATATCTCGCGAACTGGTATTTCTGGCTAACTCAGCTAATTCTTTTTGGCGTTCTTTATCGTCAATAAACGAACCCAAATGCAACGTCATTTTTTCGCCGCTAGGGATATCCTTTAACCCAGCTTCGATGTTGTCAAAAATAGTATCAATTTGTTCGCTTCTGAGGGTACTGTGAATTCCTCGGCATTCAAACCCAAATACAAAGCAAAATCTATCTTTTTGGTTGCCTTTAGTTAATATATAACCGCCAACGTCGCGTCTATTAAACGAGACGCGCAACATTGTCGCTAAATGTAAAGCGTCTTCAAAGGGTGTTAACCTGGCGTTGCCGGCGGTACCGATGCTTTGTTTTCCGATTTTTTGCTTCATGATTTATTTCTAACAAGCTTTGATAACGTGCAAAGCCTCTTGTCCATGCGGGAACGCCGATGAATTTACTTAAAAAACTCCAACTTCTACCACCAGTTAATATCCACCAAGTAGCCATTCCCCAACCGGCGATGAGGATTGTCCACAACCATTTTTTAAAGTCATCTTGGAATAGTCCGCCAAAGATGCCGTTAACTATAAAGTAGGCAGCTAAAGCAATGACTGTCCAAGGTAGAATTTGATCTGCTGGTAGCGGCCCTAATGATGGTTGGCTACCTAATATTTGATTGACTGGACGAAACTCTTTATCTGGCTCTTGAGACATGATAATTTGTCATTGGTCATTGGTCATTGGTTACAATATGCGCCTTTATTTACTGGGATTGCCAATGACAAAGCCGGTGAGTACATCTGCAATTGTGACTGCAACTACTACTAATAAAGGAGTTCTGGCGATGTTTTGCCAATCTTCGTCTTTGCGCACGGCATTGACTACGCCAATTAAGGCGACAGCTATATATAGTAGATACAATGCGCGTAAGACGTTGAAGACTAATCCCACAGCTAGTTGAGTGTTACTGCCACTACTACCTTGAGTTAGGGTATTTTGAAAGAAGTCTTCGGCTTTTTTGAAAAATTGCGCTTGTGCTGGGGCGGCGAAGTAGTCCAGCCAGAATATACTCAATAGAGCGACTACTGCTAATATTTGCAGTGAAATTAACTGGCGTTTTGGTAATTTGATTTGTTGTCCTATTTGCTGTATGACGATGGCAATTAAACTGCCCATTAATAGACAAAAAAGTAATACAGGACTTTTCAGACTAATTACACTGATTAATACTGTACAGGCTAACAAAAATGGAATTGATTCAATTAGCCGCAACCGCCAATAGTTGAGGGTTTTGGGTAATTGAGTGTTCGCTAAGTTTGCGAAGAAGTGACTCTGATTAGAGCGTTGCTTAAACATTTGAGCAAATTTCCTATTGATGGTTAGTCTCAGATAGCTCTGCCATACAAAACTTATTATTTCATCTATGCGCTATTCTGTGCGATCGCCTAATTTTTATTCTCTATAGGCATTTTTTTAATGCGAGGTATTCTTTTTCGCTTAACATCTTCATAATCTTGTTAACCTCCATCGGACTGATAATGTGCAAGTCAAAGTTGTTTGTCTTCACTCTCGACGACAAACTTAATCTACTGAGATTCAGCCATTTTTATTATGACGAACCTCTTGCGTAAATTTACGGTGGTAAATGCAAAATTTCAGGGGAAGAACTTCATCAAAATTAAACAGAACTATCTTCCCATACCCTGGAGCTTAATATTCAGGACTAGTTTAATACCTGATCAAAGTAATTCAAATGAGTAATAATACTCATTGACACAGATGAGCATATTGTAAATTGCTACTAAACTCATCGGTCAAAAATCCGCAAATCCCCTCAGTGACAATATGTCAACCCATCGCCAGAAGTAAACTAAATCTCAGAAAAAACTTTATCAAATCCTTAAAATTGCAATTTGTTAAGTTTTTCTTTACCCTTTGTTAAAGAGACAAAAATCAACATGAACATAGACTCGCAAACCCCATCGGATGCAGAAGCAACAATGTTTTCCCATATTCCCGTTTTAAGTCGGGAGTTAATTGAAGGTTTAGCGGTGCATCCAGGGGGACATTATCTAGATGCAACAGTTGGTGGTGGCGGTCACAGTCGTCTATTGCTAGAAGCGGCGTTAAATGTCCAGGTTACAGCCATTGACCAAGATGCGGATGCTTTAGCAGCAGCACAAAAGTATTTAGCTGGATATGAAGAACAAGTAAATTTCGTTTATAGCAACTTTGCAACTTATGAATTTACACACGGTACATTTGATGGTATAATAGCCGACTTAGGTGTGAGTTCATATCATTTAGATACACCAGAGCGCGGCTTTAGCTTTCGTCTTGCAGCTAACTTAGATATGCGCATGGATCGAGGACAATCATTAACTGCGGCTGATGTGATTAATGATTGGGATGAGGGAGAATTAGCAGATATCTTTTTTAAATACGGTGAAGAAAGATTATCGCGACGCATCGCCAGACGCATTGTAGAACGGCGTCCTTTACAGACTACTGTAGAATTAGCCGAGGCGATCGCATCTTGCGTACCACCAAAATACCGCTATGGACGCATTCACCCAGCTACCAGGGTGTTTCAAGCATTGCGCATTGTTGTCAACGACGAGTTAAAAGTTCTAGAAACCTTTTTAGAGAAAGCACCCAATTCTCTAGTTCCTGGGGGAAGAATAGCCATTATCAGCTTTCATAGCTTAGAAGACAGAATAGTCAAGCACAGCTTACGAAATTCGCCATTATTGAGAGTTTTAACAAAAAAACCCATTACAGCTCAAGAATCAGAAATAGAGCAAAATCCGCGATCGCGCTCTGCTAAGTTGAGAATAGCCGAGAGGATAGATTGAGATAAGGGAGACAAATAATTCAAAATTCAAAATTCAAAATTCAAAATTAAGAATTCTATTTGATTTTTGCCCAATGCCCAATGCCCAATGCCCCATGCCCCATGCCTATTGACTAATTTTTCTCGGTAATTCAATTTGAAATGTAGAACCTTCTCCAACTTGGCTGAAGACGCTGATTTTACCTTGCATCATCTGCAATAAGGATCTGGTAATGGCTAAACCCAAACCCATACCTTCATATTGACGACTATTACTTTGATCGACTTGGCGGAATTGCTCAAAAATACATTCTAAGTGATGGGGTGCAATTCCTATACCTGTGTCTTGCACCGCGATCGCAATTTTATCGCTGGATATGTCCCAAGCTTTGACTGTGACTCTACCTGTGGTTGTAAATTTAATGGCGTTTAATAACAGCTTAACTAAAACTTGTCTGAGGCGATCGCTGTCATTCATCATTGAGTTATCAGCCAGGTTAATCTCTACTTGTAAATCTAATAGCTTTTCTTCGGCTAAAAAACGATGTTCGGCTACGGTTGTTAATACTAAATCCGCTAAATTAAATTCTTCTGGGTAAAAACAGACATTACCGGCTTCCACATTGGCAAAGTCCAGCATATCTTCAATAATGGACAGCAGATGGTTTCCATTGTTGAGAATGCGTTGCACCATTTCTATTTGTAGTTGAGACAAGCTGGAGGTGCGCTGACGCAATAATACCTGTGATAACCCCAAAATCACGTTCAGGGGTGTGCGCAGTTCATGGGATGTGGTAGCTAAAAATTGTGACTTTAACTCTGCTGCTTCTAGTAGTTGTTGGTTTTGTAGCTGCATTTGCTGGCGAATTTGTTCGAGTTCGCGATTTTGCGCTAACAAAATTTCGTTTTGTTTGGCTAGTCGTTCTTCTCGCTCCTGCAAAACTTGCAGCATAATAGCATTGTTGATCGCGATCGCCGCTACTTCACCCAATGCATCTAAAAGATTTTGTGATGCTGTATTAAAAGCATGGGGATTTTCCCAATTTCCAAGAGCCAATACTCCCAATCTTCCTGCTTGCGCTGATTTAATGGCTACAGCATACATAGAAGCTGGGGTAAACGTCGAATATGTTGGCGTATAGGACAATAAAGGACATGACACTAACTCATCCACAACAGAGTCTGGTTTTTCCCTACTTCCTTTAAATAGCTGGGATACACCAGTAACAAATACCTGATTTAGTAAACTAGAATTGCGATAAAAAGGCTCATCATCGCCAATTGAGTTTTCCCATCCACCCCAGCAGCTATGTTTAGTTTTGAGATTTCTATTGAGCTGGAGAAAACGTAATTTTTCCGCACTTATTCCCACAGTGCTATTTAATTCTAACTCTTGAGTTTGATCGTTATATAAAGCTATCAAACAAAACTGAGCGCTATCCACAGTATTACGCACTTCCCTGACTATTAATTCTAATAAATCTGGTAAATGGATAAGTCGCTGATTTGTCAGGTTAGTTAGTAGCTGGAGTATCTCTAGTTGTTGAGGTAGTTGGGGGGAGATTGATTCTTTCCCCATATGGCTGTGCTTTCCAGTTAACATCATAAATTGACTAACGGCGATTTGCTGCTATATCCGTTGGTGTTGCTTTTTGTCAGCTATGTTCAATCGCCAACTGTTCCAAACCTGTGCTGATGTAGGTTGTATTTAGGACTTACGCAGTGTCAGATATTTTTCCTGCTTTTTGTCAATGGTCAATAGTCCATAGTCCAAAAACCTGAATTTTGACTATTGACTTTTGACTTTTGACCACCCTTGTGAGGGTTTTTTGTTCGGTGCGTAAGTCCTATGATTAACTTTTGGCGCAGTTTGACGAATATTGATTCTGCAAACACACAACGGCTGATCCCGAAAAATTTTTGCTTTACATGCTCTGGCTACTGACAATTGCAGTTATCAAGTAGATTGTGGCTAAATTCAGTTGCTAACTATATTGATTACTTCATCTGAGGTTTACCAATGAGGTTTTGAAAGTTCACTCTGTAGTGATTATTTTATCAGTTTATTTCCATAAATACACTAGTTTCTGGTCAGTGATTATACTGGTTTTTTACTTTATTTATCTTTATATTTTATCTAGAAAAAATTAAATTTTTAGTAAAGTGTTTTACTGCTATATGCTCAAAAATTTTGATAAACTTGAATTGGTTTTTATCTAACATAAATAAGTATATGGTATGACCAAATCAATCAAAATTAATTCCTAATTTGTGAGGGATTTTATATATTAACGAATTATAGAAATAATGAGCTATTGCAGTAAACACGAGATAATCAGCGATAAAATCCTTGCGAGATAGAAACTGATTAATTTAGTTTTTGAATAAACTAAGCCAACTACTATTAATTTACTAATTTTAATGATACTCGTAACATATATTTATTTTGAATTGAAATTATATTCATATATTTATCCAGTATTTGCATATTATCAATAGTTATATTTATGAAATAATGGTGTTTGTATAATTAAAAAAATATAAAATTTGCCAAATTTTCTCCTGTTTATAAAATATTTGTAAATTTATCCGAAGAAAAATATTAATTTGACGGATTTAAATTTTATCTAGATAAATAACCAATGAAAAACTCCACCCACAAGGGGATAGAGTTTCCTACCGTTTTACATAAAAAATTAGTTTTTACCACCATCAAATAAATTCTGAAATTACGCATCAAAAATTAGCTGTACTTATGAGAAAGCCAATAATGGCAGATTTGAGCAGATTGCTAGATTCCCACTCCCGATGATGTTTCATACAGATATATTTAATTGATCCATCTCAACTAACACTGAGCTTTTTCTAACATAAATAGCCGGCAGGGGGTCAAGACCTCTTGGGGGTGTCACACCTTAGGGAATTTAACATCGTGCTAATCCTGTTTATACAAGGGATTAAGCGTGAAAGCGATCGCAAAATCAGGTAATACCCAAGTAAATTTATATAATTTCTTCATGATTAAGTAGAGTGATGCCAAGAATAGTCATTGGTCATTTGTCATTTGTCATTGGTCATTTGTTATACCAATCCGCGTTCCGATACATAATTAAGATTTTTGTAGGGACGGGGGAACCCCCATTGGTGTCAACTTAAGTTCAAACGCCTACCCCACAAGCTTTTTACCCCTCCCCTTTTTCCCCTCCCCGTAAACGGGGAGGGGACGTTTTGGCTTTAGACAAAACTGGGGTGGGGTAACGCGGATCTTGATGGTAAACGATTTGATGCAAAATCCAGTCTTGATAAGGGTTTCGCGTTAAGTTGACACCAATGGGTTTCCCCGCCCTTGCATGAATTTCCCCGCAAAAAAGGGACAAAGCATTGCTTTGTCCCTCAATTAAATAAAATTCAGATGGGTGAAACTAAATTCTTTCTTCCGTTCGCTGAAAAACTAATACACCACGGCGTAAACATACTATGCCAAATGGCGCAAAAGCCAAGAATATAAGTCTTTTGACTTTTGACTTTTGACTTTTGACTTCCCCATAGCGGTACTAGTTATTCCCACTCGATAGTTCCAGGTGGCTTGGAGGTGATATCGTAAACCACCCGATTTACACCTTTAACTTCATTGACAATTCGGTTAGAAATTACTTCCAACACATCGTAAGGGATACGCGCCCAATCAGCAGTCATCCCATCTTCGCTGGTGACAATCCGCAATACGATGGGGTAAGCATAGGTACGTTTATCGCCCATGACGCCGACGCTACGAATTGGTAGCAATACAGCGAATGCTTGCCATACATCATGATATAAGCCGCGTTGGTTAATTTCTTGACGGACAATTAAATCCGCATCCCGGAGGATGTTCAACCTTTCCGCAGTCACTTCACCGAGAATGCGAATTGCTAAACCAGGGCCGGGGAAAGGTTGGCGTTGTACAATTTCTTCTGGTAAGCCAATCGAACGCCCAACTTTGCGGACTTCATCTTTAAATAATTTCCGCAGTGGTTCTACTAGTTTAAATCTCAGGTCTTTGGGTAATCCGCCAACGTTGTGGTGACTCTTAATTTTTACCGCTACTCGTTCCCCTGTTTGGGGATCGACGTTGGTATCTGCGGATTCAATCACATCTGGATATAAGGTACCTTGAGCTAAATAGTCAAAGTGACCGAGTTGCTTGGATGTTTCTTCAAAGACGCGAATGAATTCATGACCGATGCGGCGACGCTTTTCTTCAGGATCGGTAACACCAACCATGATATTCAAAAAGCGATCGCGAGCATTCACATACTCTACAGGAATATGAAATTGCTCTTGGAATAACTTGACTAATCTTTCTGGCTCATACTTCCGCATAAAGCCTTGGTCAATAAACACGCAAGTTAGCTGATCGCCAATGGCTCTATGAAGTAAAAACGCCAAGGTAGAAGAATCAACTCCCCCAGATAAGGCTAATAATACGCGCTTCTCGCCAACTCTAGCGCGAATTTCCCGTACAGATTCTTCTACAAAAGCTGCTGTTGTCCAGGTGGGTTCGCAGTCGCAGATATGGTAAACGAAATTGCGGATTAAAGCCAAACCGCCGACAGAATGGACTACTTCTGGATGGAATTGCACGCCATAGAGTTTTCTCTCGTGATCGGCGATCGCGGCACAAGGAGTATTTTCTGTATGTGCCAGCAGTTCAAATCCTTGTGGCATCTTCATTACAGAGTCTCCGTGACTCATCCACATCGTCGTGCCATCTTCGACATTCGTTAGCAAATCTGTGGGATCGTCTATATATAGTGAAGCTTTACCATACTCGCCCCGATCCGCCTTTGCTACTTCCCCACCTAGCTGATTTACCATCAGTTGCATTCCATAGCACACACCCAAAATGGGAATCCCCAAATTCCAAATTTCTGGGTCACAATGGGGAGCGTACTCTGCATAAACTGAACTCGGGCCACCAGACAGGATAATTCCTTTGGGATTAAGTTGCCGTAAATGCTCAGCTGTCGTACGATAGGACAGGACTTCAGAGTATACTTGCGTCTCGCGGATGCGACGGGCAATTAGCTCAGAATACTGAGAACCGAAGTCCAGGATCACAATTATTTGGCGATTAAGCTGTCCCCAATGCTCATTTACTTGGGGTAATTGTTCAGTTAGTAGAGTCACCGCTGTATTCATGATGGCAAGAGAGTGTGTGTTAGACTAGAGAGTTGCTCTGTGGTTCAAGTTGATACCATTATTGGGCAGAGGGCTGAATAATGGTAAATAAATCCCTTAAACGCGCTTAATCAGTGCGTCAGTTTGGCCTAGCAATTTGGCCTGGTATTAAAAAAACAAAATTACCCTAGAGTTGCTACCAAAAAACTTATTTATTGGGATTATTTATGATTATTCATATTAAGTTAACATAATTTTCCGGATAACATACAAGCAGTTTTACTCTTCACGATAATTTTGCGATCGCGGTCAAACATTACTGAACCACACACTAGGCTAGACATACCATTTTGGCTATGATTGCGGATATATTCTTGTACGCGAGAGTCAATTGCTTCGGCGATCGCAGTATAAACTTGATTCACCCAATTACTGCTTGTAGTTACATCTAAGGATCTCAGGTACGTTAATGCAGCTTCAGCCGTTGGACTATCAAAGATAACTTGGATATCTGATTGTTTTAATCCCGCTAAACTACAGTAGGTAGCGAGAATTTCGCGCCTACCATCAGCTAGGTGATGATGGGTATGAAAAATCCCCCCGGCTAATTTCATGAGTTTGCCATGATAGCCAAATAATAAGAGTTCTTTCACGCCAAGAATATCCGCTTCTACTAACATTGGCCCTAACCAATTAGCAGTTTTGACTAACTGTTGGGGATTAATACCAATTTTTCTGGCTAAATCTAAACCATTTTCCCCAATACAAAATACCAAGCTGTCAAATTGGCTAGCTTTTTGTTGTAAATCAGCGCGAAAATTTGCGAGTTGTTCTGGTGTACTTAAAGGTTGGGAAATTCCCGAAGTTCCCAATAATGAAAGCCCTTCCACCACACCAAAAGCCGCATTAGAAGTGCGTAGTGCGAGCGATCGCCCAGCCGGTAAAATAATTGTGACTGTAATTCTTTCTCCTGGTGCTAAAAGTCGGCTTAAGTTCTCTGGCAATAATCTTTGCGCATAACCGTAAATCGCTGCTTTTCCCGCACCATTTTCTTGCTTACCAATCCCCTCGCCACCTTTAATAATTACTGCTTCGCCTTCACCCTCAGCCCATTCCACCATCGCCCAAATCGGTGTATTTTTCGTCAAGTCAAGATTATCCCCCGGATCGCTGCGGGTAATTGCCAAAGCCATATTTTCAGATAAGCCGGCTACCTGTTCAATGGGGATCTCAGCAACTTCGGCTGGTGTAATTAAATCTACGGTAACTACAGTTAAAGGTTGATGATAGCGTAACCAATGTAAAGCTGCGATCGCAGAAGCACAAGCAAAAACGGGAAGAGTGTATCCAGAACCGGAAATTGTCATTTGTCAGTAGTCATTAGTCATTGGTTAGGGGACTTACAAAAAATAAATTACCCAAATTCCGTAGTGCGAGCAGCGTTCGACTGAGCGCTCACGCCGAAGTCTTGCACGATGAATGAACACCAGCGAGCAAGATGCTCGCACTACAAATTGATTGGGTATTTAAAAAATTGGATGTCCCTAGAGACGCGATGAACCCTTGTCTGTACAATTGTGATTTGTCCCTTGTCCCTTGTCCCCTTAACGAAATCATGGAAGTCCCCACCTTCAGCGCTGAAGGTGGGGATGGACAGTGGGCGGCGACGATTGACCCCCGACCGATATCAACCGTTAGGTTGATAAGAGAGAGGGGCCGTTGATAGCGGAGCGTTAGCGAGTCTTCGCCCAAGGGGCGACGCTAAGAGCGAACGAGCGTCGGAGTCGCCAATTTTTGGATTTGGTAGCCTGTCAATCCAGTCTTCAAATAACTGGGTAACTGTTTTTTCCTTGGACTCTGCATAGAGCTTGAGCTTATCGTATCTTCTTTGGGAAAGCCTAATTCTGATAGATTTTTCTTTCATAATGTATCACTACTATGGATACATTTATGGTAATATATAGGTGGTTGTTGACCCACCCACACGGCTCATAACAAACGGTCACAGTAGCAGTAATATGCTTACCAAGTATAAGAGCGTGAGAAAGGGGGAAAGACCTCGGTCACTGGTTCGCATGATTGCGCTCTGCGGTAAAAGATAAGCCATACAGAGGTGTACGAGAAAGTAATAAAACTGCCTGCGGGAGGCGGGCGGCTGCGCGGGTTCTCCCCATGAGGAGATAAAGGTAGTAATACCAAAGACGCTGTGTAAGACCATCATCGGGTTTAGTCCCGAATATCCTTGTGATATACCCAACATGGCAACGGCGAATGAGACGCGAAACGTTGATGGTTGTCTTTGTGAAGCTCCGGCTTCAGCGAAGCAAGCCGGAGTACTTCACACACCTACTTTTAATAATAGAGCTTCCATCTCTTCCCATAATATTCCTTGTTGAATATAACGAGGTGCTTGTGGATTGTAAGGTGTGGCGACGCGATCGATACTGATAATTTTCGCTCCATCTGGCAACACTGGGACATCTGGATCAAATGCTGTTGGGCGCACTAAAGAACTAGAAAAACCCTTAAAGATAGCAATTGTATCTTCCTCATTGTCAACTTCCACCTGTACAACTAAGACTTCTTGGGGGCGTTTATTAGTATATTGTTCCAGCCGCTTACCAATGGAATTCATTTTTGCTCGATAGAGAATGTTGTAGACTAACGTGAAAATGGGCATGGGGCATGGGAAAGACAGATTTTCATGCTTGGTTGTGGGTTTTTCCGCGATCGCCTAGCTTAAAGTATTTTGAAGTTGATTGCAGTCACAATTACTGTTGGGTAGCGGAACGTCCCTGTTTACCTAGCTTAATTAAAACAAAGTAGCTCAGATAAAGCACATAAATAATTAAGGATGTGATGCCCAGAAAACCGAGAAATGCAGGTTTACTATTGGCATGAAAATATTCTTTAAATAATAATGGAGCTTCTAACCAAACTTGGCAATAGGAAGTTTTGAGAGTTCCAGCAGAAAAAGCGCAACCAACAAAAGGAATAAAGGCTATAGTTCCTAAAATTCCATAAATAGTGATCGCCCATCGCCAAGAAGTAAAAACTAATTTTAACGCCCCGTTTGCTTGATACTCAATTTCATCATTGAGATCTACCCAGAACCATAAAGAAATTGGGATCAATACACGCCCTAGCAAACCAGAGAGAAAACTGACGCCAAACCCACCAATCATTAAGTAAATAGTAATTGCCAATAAACTAGATACTCGCCAATAAATCGTTAATAAGCGTTGTATACCATCAGCTTTTTGCACAAAAGCCCAAATTAGCAGAATCAGGGGAATAATCACCATAAATATTACCGCCAGTCTGTAATCAATCCAAACAAATTGGCGAAACCAAACATCATTTTCCATAGTTTTTCCTAAACTATAAATTAACTAATGAAACTAAAAACAACTACCCTCAAGGATCTACATAGAAACAATACCCAATTTGTAGGGTGTCAGAAAATAATACAACTGCTTGGCACACCCTACTCACTTAAATATAGGATGATTTGGATTATGTATTTTTTTGTACTTCCTAATAGAGAGGAGTCACAGCTATTAGTCAGCTAACAGCTGTTACATGATAGCTAACAGTTTACATAAAACCAACTATTTAGCTATTTCAACAATAAACCCCACATCTGACTCATAGGGACAGTGTGGGATGAATTATTGGGCTTAATCTTTATAACAATTTGCAAAAAAACAAGCAACTCAATGTTTCGTAACTTTTATTTTGCACTAAATCATCACAATCTCCAGATGAGTTATAAAAACTGCTCTAGAGTATAGATGTGAGATTGATTTCCTACAAGCTCTAATGTTGATGAGGAGAGAGGTTTGGGGAAAATTTAAGCCTCAAAAATATTACCTCTAACAACCTTAAAGCTATTGATGATTGTTCCTACTTAATCAGCAAATCTTAAGATAAGTTGAACAAACATGCCAATAGGAGTTACATCAAGGTGCAAAATATCAGTAAAGCGAATCCTGGTTGCTTGTCTATTAGACCAAAATGACAAAAAGCCAGTTTACCAACTTAATTTTCAGTCATCGTAAACACGGCATTCTGCTGCTTCTGGATTGTCATCACAGTATTTTTCTAAGGAATTTTTCTGCTTATTTTGGCGCTGATGAGAGGCTTCAGCTTGCAGTTCTTCAACTGCATCCCAAGCCGCAGCACATTCAGCAGAGTTGCTACCTGAGATGTCACAGACAGCACGTGCTTGTTCAACTTCTACTTGGATTTGTTCTTGGATGTCGCTCATAGATTTAGTTTCGTTGTGTGGTGTTAATACCAGTATAGAAAAATCTAAAAATGGCGGTTTTTAGTTGTATCGTTCACCATTCTAACCACTTAGCTGTTAAGTTAGTGTTTGAGTCGGATGAACTATAACTAATACAATAAACGATCGCATAAGTACTAAATTTATATTTATCTTTGAAGATTTTGTAGAGTCGGTACTACAAAAGTATAATCATACAATATATTTAATGCATCTAGTAGGGAATCAAAACCCTAGCTCCTGATATCACAGCAAATTCTCCCCAGGAGCAAAAATCACGCAAAACAGCCCAACCAAAGAAAGAAGCCTAAAACTCATGGCAGATCGAATGCAATGGACAAATGCCCTGTCAACCCGTCCTTCTTTAGAAGCAGCTATTACAGATGTGGTAGAACGGGCTGTGTCATCGTTAACAGCACCTCCAGATTTAGGGCTGGTATTCATTTCCTCTGCATTTGCTAGCGAGTATTCCCGCCTCTTACCTTTGCTGGCTGAGAAACTTTCTGTCCCGGTACTAATTGGCTGTAGTGGTGGCGGTGTGATTGGCACTACAACTAAGGGACAAACTCAAGAACTAGAAGCAGAAGCAGCTTTAAGTCTGACTTTGGCTCATTTACCAGGGGTGGATGTCAAAGTTTTTCACATACTAGCGGATGAATTACCGGATTTGGATAGTTCACCAGATGCTTGGATTGATTTGATTGGCGTACCGCCATCACCCACACCCCAGTTTATTTTGCTATGCGGTTCCTTCGCTTCGGGAATTAATGATTTATTGCAGGGGCTAGATTTTGCTTATCCCGGCTCGGTAACAATAGGCGGACAAGCCAGCGCCGGGGGGATGAGTGGGCGGATGGCGCTATTTTGTAACGATCGCCTCTATCGCGAAGGTACTGTAGGATTGGCTTTGAGTGGCAATATTGTCTTAGAAACCATTGTGGCTCAAGGATGCCGACCAATTGGCGAGCCAATGCAAGTTACTAAAGCCGAACGCAATATTATCTTAGAACTGGATGAGCAAGTACCGTTAGTGCTATTGCGGGAATTAATCGCCAATCTTAGCGAAAAAGAGCGTATTTTAGCCCAACATTCTTTGTTTGTTGGGGTAGCAATGGATGGATTTAAACCATCTTTACAACAGGGAGACTTTTTAATTCGCGGGATTTTGGGTGTAGATCCTACAGCAGGTGCGATCGCAATTGGCGATCGCGTGCGTCCCGGACAACGTTTGCAATTTCACCTCCGCGATGCTGAAGCCTCCGCAGAAGATTTAGAAGTTCTCTTGCAACAATATCAAGACAGCCAAGCTGATGAAGTTGCAGCCGCAGCTGCTTTAATGTTTTCCTGTGTTGGGCGTGGTGAAGGACTCTACGGCAAACCCAATTTTGATTCTGAACTATTTAGGCGCTACATCAAAGATATCCCCGTCGGCGGTTTTTTCTGTAACGGCGAAATCGGCCCTGTAGCTGGTAGCACCTTTTTACACGGTTACACCTCAGTATTTGGCATTTGCCGCGCCTTAGATATCGAAGGTGAGAAGATGGTGTAGGGCATTGGGCATTGGGCATCCCTTCGGCTTCGCTCAGGGCGAGTGGGCATTGGGCATTGGGCATCCCTTCGGCTTCGCTCAGGGCGAGTGGGCATTGGGCATTGGGCAGAGACGCGATGAATCGCGTCTGTACAATTGTCCCTCTTCCCCTTCCCTTGTCTCACACTTCAATTCTTCTCCAGCAAGATGCTGCTATTGTTATCAATAAAAGTGGGAGTACCGCCGGCGGAAATTGCGCCATATTTTTGCATATAACGGCGTAGTTTTTGGGGAAATTGGGGAAAATCTAGCAATCCGTCACCATCGGCAATGGTTGCCCAAAAATCCCGCAAACTTGGCGCTAGTTCTTGGGCTTGCTGGGTTGGTAGGTTTAATGGCGGTAGAGTTAATAATTTCATCAGGAAGGGAAAAGAGCGATCGCCCATCCATTGTTTAGATAGCTGTTGCAAGTCGGGAAAATCTGGTACTGATTCTACTCGATGTGACAAAATTTGCAGCCATTGTCTGCCCAAGTTATCGCTGTGATACTCTAAAACTCTGTAAGGATGCGGATAACTGACTAAAGAGCCAGTAGTAATATCGTATACCCCTCCTGCATGGGCAACATCTTGTACATGTAAATGTCCTGTAAAAACTAAATTCACCCCGTAGCGCTGTAGTAACTGTACTAATTCCCTGGCATTTTGCAACATGTAGCGATTTGCCATTGGATGACAAGATTGATTAGGCAGATGTTCAACTACATTGTGATGTATCATCACTAGCACTAATTCATTCTTGCTGGCTGCTAGTACTTGTTCTAACCAATTCAGCTGTTCGCTGTCTAAACGTCCTATCTGTTGACCTTGCTCGTTAAAATTGTTGGAATTTAACCCAATCAGCCGGACTCCGGATAGCAATTGAGTAGTGTAGTAAAGTTTATTAGGATTTTCATAACCAAATTTGCGGTAATAATGGGGAAAATCAGCAAAACCAATGGATTGTTTATCTGCTATCACCACAGGGACATCATGATTACCAGGGACAACATACGCCGGAAAAGGTAACTGTGCTAAACGCTGTTGTAACCAAGCGTGATTTTCTGGTTCGCCATGCTGGGTTAAGTCACCTGGGAGGAGAACAAAATCTAAATCTAGTTGTGTTAAATGTTCTAAGACACTTTCAAAAGCTGGTATGCTGACCTCCACTAAATGAAATCGGCTAGGATGATCCCAGATGGTGTGGGGAAGGGCGATGTGTAAATCGCTCACTATGGCAAAACGAAAATTGAGAGACATTGATTCGGGATAGTTTTAAAAGTAGAGTTAAAACAAGTCTTTTCCAAAGAGTATAACGCTTGCTTTGTAACCCTGAGACGGATTGCTTTTACTTAATATTTATACACATTAAGGATTTATGATTTCCGTATGAAATTCTCGGCAGAATATACCAACTCTGCCTTGATGCAGATTATCTTGGTCATAGATGTTCATATATATTAGGTATGATGATATCTACCATTAGTGAGTTTCTGACAACTTTTAGATGGTAAGTAATATGTATAAAAAATCAAAAATCACTCAGTATTCAGCAAAAATAAATATTTAATATTTATTTGTTTTTACTTTGAAGATATTTACTTTAGGCTCACGAAAGCTATTGCAATTAGTGTAAAATATTAAATTCAATATTGTTACGTTAAGGAGAGTCTATCTTGTCCCCTGTCCGAGTACGTCAACATGTTAATCCACTTGCCCAAAAGTATCAAACAGCAGTCAAATCCCTAGATTGGGAAAAAGTTTATGCTCAACCGCACCAGCCACTACATCTAGATATTGGTTGTGCTAGGGGTAGATTTTTGTTGAATATGGCAAAGATAGAACCTAACTGGAATTTTCTCGGTTTGGAGATTAGAGAACCACTCGTAACAGAGGCTAATCAGTTATGTTCTGATTTAGGTTTCACAAACCTCCATTATTTATTTTGTAATGTCAATAAATCTTTAGAAACTCTTTTATCTTCTCTACCTGCTGGTACTTTACAGCGAGTGACAATTCAATTTCCCGATCCTTGGTTTAAAACTCGTCATGCGAAACGGCGAATAGTGCAACCAGATTTAGTCTCAGAATTAGCAAATTATCTTGCTGTTGGTGGTGTGGTATTTTTGCAATCGGATATAGAATCTTTAGCAATTGAAATGCGTAATAATTTTTGCCAACATCCAGCTTTTCAAAAGCTTAGTTCCCAAGATTGGATGGCAGAAAATCCGTTACCAGTTGCCACAGAACGAGAAATTGCGACTCAAAATAAAGGTGAACCAATTTACCGAACTTTATTTATCAAGCGGTAAAGCACATCATAATTCGTAATTACATTTTTTTAGTTATCTGACGTACAAATTTAATAATGTTGACTGTTGACTGTTGACTGTTAACAACTGACAACTGACTCTTGTACAGACGCGATTAATCGCGTCTCTAGCAAATGATATTTAACTCATTTCTTGCCATCCATGCATAGCAGCTATGGTTTTAATCGCCCATTCAATTGTGATGGGAGGTGCTTCGGAGATGATGGTACTAGGATAGACGGCTGTACCCCAGTTTGGATGTACTAGCATTCGGCATTTATTTTTAATAATCGGGTAATGAAGTAAAGCTTTGACGACGGCTGTGTCGTCATGGGGAACTGTTCCGGGATGGGAAAGTAAAGGATAGCCGGTGCGAGGATCTATGAGATCGGTTAAGTAATGGCGATCGCGCAGATTGAATGCTAAATCAAAACCAAACCGCATAAATTTTTCGCGTAAGCGTTCTTTTTCGGCTTCAATGATGGGGGTGCATTTATCTAATTGATACTGTGATTGCTGCAAAACAATCACTACCCATAAAACAGATTTCTGTTTCCAATCTGGTAATATCCGTTCGCAGTTGGCACAGATATACTGGCTAGGTGAATGAATGGAAATCTGAATAGCTTGTCCCGTTTTGCCAACTAAATTAATGGGATAGCTTTGCTCAGAAGAGTAAACTGGCGAATAGTTCACTACATTTGTGATGTTTTTGCAAGTTTTTAAGTTTAATCCTTGGAATTAATAATAACTCTTAAAACTTTATAAAAATCAGCAAATTTCTATAATGTTGGAGTTAATTTACAGATTTGCGGGTGAAGTGTTAAGTTTTAATCTGATTTTTATCTTTTATTAACTTAATTCCCAGTAACCTGATTTGTTTACTTGCATTGAGTGTCAGTTGATAGTATAGAGTTTTAAATTGCAGACTTTCCCAACTGAAAGTTGATGGTAGGTCAATGTTTTATCCATTGCGTTGAGTTAACCTACATCTCAAACTATCAGATATATCATCGGGAAATAGTACGCACAGCACAAATTATGCGATTTTCAGCCTATCAAGACAAAAACGTTATCCCAATTTAAATAGTGTTGGCGGTACATCTATATATTCTAAAGGGCATGGCAATGCCATGCCCCTACAATTTGTTGCATTCTGTATTTTCGATAAAATTAATCTAGCTTTAAAGCATTTACGGGTACATCATCCCAAGAATCAACCTTCCGTAATTGGGCTACCCAACCGGATGCTTTTTGTTTCTCGTTTAAGTTATTCTCAAAGGATTCATGACAATCTTTGGCTTGAGACTCGTTACAAGAAGCAATACAAGCATGGATCATCCCTGACGGATCGATTTGTTCGTTTACCCAAATAGTCATAGGTTTGCCCTCAAAACTGTAGCGAAAAAATCTATTTGTATTTCTAGAATAATATTAAATCTGAAATTTGCTGTTGAGCTAAAATTTAATTATTCTAATGAGTTAAGAATCATAACTAGCAGTAAGACTTTTTTTCACGCAGTCAGCCTAAGACATGACAAATCAAGGGTTGAGTCAGAGTTATGATAATAGTTGATTAGCAGAAATTTATATTCATTGATAATAATACAATAATCGTAATATTAGGGAAAAGATGAAACTTGTACTTTTCCCCAACAATAAAGATTTGTTGATAGCTGACTAGGGTTTTTGAGTGGCGATCGCTAATTTAGCACCTTTTACCTGACGTAATCGATCCATGACAGCCACTACCTTACCGTGATTAACTCGTTCATCGGCGTTAATTACCACTAAGGCTTCGGGATTATTACCCATAAATGTACGGACTTGTTCTCCTAATACCTCGATATCCACCGCTTTGCGGTTTACACTGATTTTGCCTTCTGCATCTAATGTAACAGTAATCGGAGCGCTGGCTTGTTGTTGTGCCGATCCGGCTTTAGGTAAATTAACTGGTAACCCTTCTGAACGAGTTAAAAACAAAGTTGACATGATAAAAAACGTCAAAATCGCAAAAATCACATCGATCATGGGGACGATGTTAATCTGGGCGGGAATATCTGGTTCATCTGGTAGGCGCATAGGATCTGTCTCCTCTTTCATAGCGACGGCGGTAAAGTAATTCTAACTGTCCGCCATATTCTTGAATCCAAGCTATCTGGCGCATGTACAATCCGCGAAAGGAATTGGCAAAGAAAAGTGTAAAGATAGCGACAATTAATCCTGAGGCTGTAGATACTAAGGCTTGACTAATCCCCCCAGTTACATTTGATGTTTTTGTACTACCAACATCACCAATATCTAAGGATTCAAAAGAGATAATTAATCCTAAAACTGTACCGAGAAGTCCTAACAGGGGTGCCAGACCAATGATAGTATCAAAAATGTTTTGAAAGCGCTTGAGTAAGGGAATTTCGGCTTGGGCTTCGCTTTCTAAGGCTAAACGGAATTCTTCTGGAGTCGGTTCTTCTAATTCTAAAGCGGCGAGAAAAATCCGCGACATGGGTAAATCAGCATTTTGCTGCAATTTATCTAAAGCGCCAACTACATTATCTAGACGATACAGTTGTAATACTTCTCGGACTACGCGATTTTGCCGATTATTTATTTTCACCCAAAAGACGATTCTTTCAATAATTAGCGCTACTGCTAAGATAGAAAATCCTAACAGAGGCCACATCACCACGCCGCCTGCTGTAAATAAATTACCAATATTATTCATCGAGAATTTTGCCACTCCTCAACAATCTTAAAATTACAAACCACTGGATTAACTAAGCTGGTATCATAGCTTAAAATCTCCAGTCAATCTTTGACAATGTGTCATAGTTGAAATATTCATTTTTAATATATGCAGATTTTATACCAATTCAAATAATTTTGGCGACACATTAATCCAATTTAGAGGGCATGGCATTGCCATGCCCCTACAATATGTCACCTTATTTTTGTAAATTGGTATTAGGTAATCATACAAACTATGTAAACTTGGCATTGCCCAGCCTACAGTATAAATATGATGATTTATTTTTTAATAAATACTTAATTGACTTTAGCGACAACATCTATATCATCACTTTTTAATTGCCCATCTTCCATATAAATAATGCGATCGGCAATATCGAGAATACGGTTGTCATGGGTTACTAATAATATTGTACAGCCTTGTTCTTTGGCTAATTTTTGCATTAATTCGACAACATCACGCCCTGATTTTTTATCGAGTGCGGCTGTAGGTTCGTCTGCTAAGACAATTTTGGGATGACTGACTAAGGCGCGGGCGATCGCAACTCGCTGCTTTTGTCCTCCAGAAAGGTTTTCGGCGTAGTAATTGACACGTTCTCCTAGCCCTACAGTTTCTAGCATAGCGATCGCTTTACTATCCAAGTCTTGATGTAGATACTGATCGTGTAACTCTAACGACATGCGCACGTTTTCTTTAGCTGTTAAAAATGTCATCAAGTTATGGGCTTGAAAAATGTAACCAATCTGGCGACGTAGTTTAGTTAATTGCTGTTTGTTAGCACCACAAATTTCTTGTCCTAAGATTTTTAAGCTACCATCTTGAGCCGATCGCAATCCCCCCATGAGGGTTAAAAGCGTTGTTTTACCAGACCCAGAAGGGCCAGTCATAATGACTATTTCACCAGCTTTAATGCCTAAATTAATATCAAATAATACTTGTTTTTTTAGCGCACCCGAACCAAAATAATGATTCAGATTACTAATACTAATTACTGGTTCTAAAGCGGTTGATGGAGATTCGATAAACATAGGATTTTGAGAGATTTAATAACAGTCAACAGTCAACAATCAACAACCAACATTTAAACTAGAAAATATCGGCGGGATCGGCAGCGCGGAGTTTGCGCATAGCGATCGCCCCGGAGAAAGTACACATAACAATAGTTAAAATAAATACCCTAATGGCTCGTTCTACTGTCATGGAAATGGGCAATAATGTTGCGGTGTAGGTTAGCTGATATAGCCCTAAAGACAGGAAAAAGGAGGGTAAAAAACCTAAGATAGCTAAGAATAATGCTTCTTGTAACAAAACTCCGAGTAAATAGCGATCGCTATAACCCATTGCTTTGAGGGTGGCGTATTCTGGTAAATGATCGGAAACATCGGAATAGAGGATTTGATAAACAATGACGATCCCGACGATAAATCCTACACCGACACCTAAGCCAAAAATAAAGCCAATACCAGTACCGGTAGCCCAATAATTTTTTTCAATTTGGGCAAAGCCTTCGGGGGTAAGAACGAGAACATCTTTAGGTAAAATCGCTTCTAATTGCGATCGTACTTTTTCCGGTTCAGCATCAGGTTTGAGAGTAATTAAGCCGACTTCGATGCGATCGGCTTTGCGATCGGGGAAGAGTTGCAAAAAGGTAGAATCACTAGTAATTACATTTCCATCAGCAGCAAAGGAAGCACCATTACTAAATACACCTTTGACATTAATAGCTTTGCTATTTAATTCAGTTTGAAAGTTACCTGTTTGCTTTAAAGTAGTAGCAATATCGCCATATTCAGGACGACCTGCTTGGTCAAACATGACTTGATATAATTGCTTCAAATCATTTTGATGTTGCTTGATTTCTGGGAATAAAAAAGCGGGTTGTGCTGGATCTATTCCCCAAACTAAAATGGCGCGATCGAGACGAGTTTGGGGATTTCGCCATTGTCCGGTGCTGATGTAAACCGAGTTTACCGATTTCACGCTGTCATGACTTAATGTTTGATATAAGCGTTCGCGAGAAAAGCTTTTAACTGAAAATAAAGTCTGAAATTGGGGATTAATTAAAACTAAATCTGCTTGTAAATTCCGATGGGGTTTGATGGCTGCATCAAACAGCGCACTCTCAAAACCCAACTGAATAAACATTAGCATATCAGCAAAGGTAATACCTGCCACTGCTACAGCGAGGCGGGTTTTTTCTTTCATTAACTGTCGCCAAGCTAGCGGTGTTTTACGGAATTTAGGAAACATCTAGAAATCACCCCTTAATAATTTGGTATTTCACTTTGCTGTTCAATTTTGCGTTGTCGCATTAACAGAAATAAAGGCAGCCCAAATGAAACACCGACTAAAAGATTACACAATACATAAATCCAGAGATTTCTCATTTTTAGGCTTGTTCCTTCCCAAAATACTAATGTCCAGAAAGTTAGGGAAGAAATAATCACATCCATGCCAAAGAAACCAGAAATTTGATTAGCAAATAGCTGGTCAAAAAATAGCTTGATATCCAAACCATTTTCTAAAATAAATGGTATGAATTGCGAGTAAGGTA
The DNA here is from genome assembly GCF_963889195.1 of Calothrix sp. FACHB-168. Taxonomy (NCBI): domain Bacteria; kingdom Bacillati; phylum Cyanobacteriota; class Cyanophyceae; order Nostocales; family Calotrichaceae; genus Calothrix; species Calothrix sp. FACHB-168. The sequence continues at coordinate 309,004 of NZ_CAWPNJ010000030.1, read as the reverse complement.
AAACGAAGCCCAGGATACAAAGTAAAAGGTATATAATTTGCATCATGATTATATCCACCTGCGAGAAATTACTGTTTTTTGCGAATTTCTAATCAGACTTTATATCGAACATTCGTTATGCTTTACATTAAATAAACTTTACAGTTCGATTGCTGTTTGTACTTGCAAGTTTGTCAAACCTGCAACTCGTTTGCTATCTTCAGGGTTAAGGCGAATTTTCACTTCAACTACTCGGCTATCAAGGTTTTCTCCGGGTTGGTTGCTAAAAACGTTTTGTCTATTAACTTGTAAGCCTACTTGAGAAACTTTACCGCCTATTTCTCCTGTAAATGCTTGACCGGTAATTACGGCTTTTTGTCCTAGTTTTACCTTGCTAATATCACTTTGATAAACTTCGGCAACTGCTATCATTTGGTCAGTTTGAGCAAAATCTGCAATTCCTGATTCGCCGATTTTCTCGCCAGCGCGGTAATGAATTTTGAGAATTTGTCCGGCGGTGGGTGCTTTGATATAAGCTGCTGCTAAGTCTGTTTGGGCACGTTTGAGGGATGCGATCGCATTGTCTACTTCTGTTTGCGCTGCGGCTATATCTACGGGGCGGACTTCGGCAATACTATTTAATGTGGCTTTGGCTTCGCTGATTTGTTTATTACCTGTGGCGTTAATTCGGTTAAGTGCTACTTTCTCTTCTGCTAGTTGTCTCTTAGCAGTAGTATTGATCCGGTTGAGAACGGCTTTGGCTTCATCTAGCTGTTGTTTGGTGGTTTCTACGCTCAAACGCTTACTATCAAATGCAGAGCTAGAAATTGCCCCATCTTTATATAATTGTTGATAACGCAGATATTCTGCTTCGGCATTATTCAGTTCGGCTGCAAGTTTTTTAATTGTCGCTTCTTGGGCGATTCTATCTCCTTGCCATTGTGCCTCTAAACGGGCGATCGCTTCTTGTTGACTTTGGCGATCGCCTTGAGATTGGGCTTGTAAACGTTCCACTGTGGCTTGTTGTGCTTGAATGTCGCCGGTTTTCGCCCCAGCTTTCACTTGCGCGAGTTTCGCCTGCGCCACTTGCACTTGTTTTTGCGCTTGGAGTACCGCAGTTTGCAAGCGATCGCGCGAATCTAAAACGGCGATTACTTGTCCACCTTTAACGCGATCGCCTTCTTCTACCAAAATTTTCGCAATGCGATCGCCATCTAAGGCTAAAGGCGCAGACAACTTAATTACCTCAGCTTCTGGTTGCAGTCTTCCTAAAGCCGTGACTTTTTGTACCACTGGTGCAGCTGGTACTTCCGAGGAAGCAGTGCGCCCAAATTGACCAAATTGAGAAATCGTATAAACAGCAATGCCACTAGTAATTGCTGTAGCCGCAATTCCTAATACAATTATTCCGCGATTTTGTGGTTTAAAAAACACCCTGTGTAGCATATTTTCCTCTTAATTAGTCATTTGTCATTTGTCATTTGTCATTGCTTAGAGACGCGATGAATCGCGTCTGTACAATTGTCCTCCTTGTCCTCCCTCTATAGCAATCCTAAATCATTTGTGAAATTCACTAATTCTCAGTTTTTTCTCTTATCCTTGGCGTACTTGGCACGGCAGTTGCTTCAAGTCGGCAAAGCCGCCCAACGCACTGCCTCGTCTTGGCGGTTCATTAAAAAATAATGTTCACAACTCACATAGGATTGCTATAGCCCCTATTTATCTGCAAATACGCCGCGAGCATTTTACCTAATAAAGCGCATTGTTCTGTAAAACAAATCGTTTCATCTCCCCATAGTTTTTCCAAAATCAAACCATTGACGAAACTCAATAAAAAGGAAGCTATAACTGGATCTTCAATTCCTAAAAAATCACAGGCTGCTTGTTGATATCGCTGATTAGCCCGCTTCAAAGCACCACTAATTTTTATTTGTTCCGAGTCTTGATGTTGACAAAAATCAACCCAAATGTATGTCCACTTAATAAAGTAATCTTCGTTTTTGATTAAGTATCTGGCTAATGCTGCCATTGCTTCTGGTAGTGTTTTTTTACCTCCTAATTCTGCTAAGGCTAATGCCACATCTTGCTGGCTAATTTCTTCTAATAATTGTTCAAATAACGCTTGTTTACTGGGAAAATAATGATACAGCGTTCCCGTAGATACATTTAAGCCTTGGGCTATTTCCCTCATGGTGATGGCGCTATAGCCTTTTTGCGCAAATAAATCAAAGCACTTACCGAGCAGTTCTTTGCGGTATTGTTCGCGATCAACAATCTTCGGCATAATTGGACTAATTTATATCGAACGCTCGTTATATATTAAAGATATAATCCTTAACACTGAGTTGTCAAGATACAGTTGATAAGTTAAATATTTTTCTTTTTCTAAATCAATTGAAAACCTCAAACAACAGATTGATTGCCATGCATTTCTTTGCTGGGACTACGATGCATAATTAGTAAAAGGTGGCAACCTCCATTGATGGAAAAGCGTCTCATCTTTAGTTGTAGATGCGATTACTCCACAGCCTCAAACAGATACTAACGTGATTAAACGATCGGCATGAAATTTCCCATTTTATTTGGCTCTATACTTTCCCAGATTAAAGGACAACATTGGTGGTTAGGTATTCTCTTGTGGATAGCTTTGGTTGCACCGGCGCAAGCATCTGTAATCTTACGCATCGCCATAGAGAGGAATGTTAATCAAGTAAAAGTTGGGAGTTCGACAGCAGCAGTCATCAAGGATGGAACAGGACGGACTCTCGGACAATTACCAGCGATGAGTGCGTTTTATGCGCAAGCTGTTTCTGGTGGTGTCGCTTTAGATAAATGGCAATCTGGTTTATTTTGGATTGAGCCTACAGGTAAAGGATTCGTTTATATTGGCGATCGCTGGTATCGCGGTAGAACTCTGGTTGTACCCACAGATAAAGGCTTAACAGCCGTTAACTGGGTAGATACAGAGGAGTATCTTTACAGCGTTATCGGTGGGGAAATGGACTCCCGATGGCCGCAAGAAGCTTTAAAAGCCCAAGCGATCGCCGCACGCACTTATGCTTTATACGAAAGAGAAAAGCAACGCAGTAACCCCATTTTTGATTTAGGCGATACTCCAGATCGCTGGCAAATTTATAAAGGTGTCAGTAGTGAGTCTCCTGGAACCTACGCCGCAGTTGATGCTACAGCTGGGCAAGTATTAACCTACAACAACAAAATTATTCTCTCAGTTTTCCACGCTTGCTCAGGCGGACATACAGAAAATGTCGAAGATGTCTGGCAAAGCAAAGAACCTTACCTACGTGCAGTTCAAGATTACGATCAAAATATTAAAGAGTGTAATTGGGTGAGAAGCTTCACGCCTGGGGAAATCGGTTCTATGATTTCTGGTGTCGGTAATGTCAAAGATATGATACCCGAAGAACGTTCGCCATTTCAAAGCGTGAAAGCCCTGCGAATTATTGGCGATCGCGGTACGAAAGTACTCAAAGGTGAACAAGTACGTACTGCACTGAGGCTAAAAAGCACTCGCTTTAACGTCAGTAAAGGTGCTGATGGTAGCTTTATCCTCCAAGGGCTAGGCTTTGGTCACGGCATCGGCATGAGTCAATGGGGAGCGTATAATTTAGCACGCCAAGGCGCAAACCATCTACAAATTTTGGGACATTATTACCAAGGTGTAGCTTTAACTCCAATTAAAGCTAAGTAATATTTTCCTCATCACTCATGCTGAAAAACTTCATCCCCGTTCGGCTGACGCTCACGGCGGAAGCCTTGTGGATGGAGTTTTTGATTTTCTGGAAGTCCGTGAAACCTATTTTTGCACTCAACTGCCAAAAAACTGCATAAGCTGCAAATCGCTAGATATATAGTATCTCGTAATTATAAATCCGCCGAGTCAAACAAATTGATGATCTGTGCTTGAGATACAACAAAGCATAAAATATCCGCTCCATTCTGACTTGTAATTAGGGAACAAGTAATAGGTAATTACTACCTAAATACTATAGTGGTGAAAAATTTTTCATCTCATCCCTAACCCCTAACCCCTAGCCCCTAACCCCTACTTCTATCCTGGAGAAATCATTCAATGAGTACAAAACCAATATACAAGAAATATTTAGCTTTGTTTGCCGTCGGAGTTTTGAGTGCGATCGCTGTCGGTGGTTCGATATCCGTACAAGCACAGACAGAATCACAACCCACTTCTGCACCTAAATTTACTGAATTCAAACCAGGTCAAACAAAAATTTCAGGTAATGGTAACCCCTTTAAACCTGAGTCCCTCAGACAAACTGAAAAACCAACTGGTGGTAGAAGAGGAATTCCTGATGGTATAGACGATCGCGTCCCCATGTTGAGTCGCGATTATCCTTGGTCAACAATTGGCCGGGTCGAAGGAACAACAACTGATGCTAAACAATATCACTGTACTGGTACCTTAATTGCTGATGATATAGTTTTAACCAATGCTCACTGTGTAATCGATCCAGAAACTCATCAACTCAGTCAAAAAATTCTCTTTAGACCAAATGTAGTTAATGGTGCTGTCAGCAATAGAAGAGATGTAGCCCAAGCAGTGCAAGTAATTTATGGCACAAACTTTACTGGTAATGACTACAGTAACCAAGTTAACGATTGGGCTGTGATGAAAATTGATAAGCCCCTTGGGCGGAAATATGGTTATTTAGGCTGGAAATCTCTATCACCTCAGACACTACTTAATTATAAAGAAAAATTATTTTTCGTTGGCTACTCTGGTGACTTTCCTAATCCTACGAAAAAAGGCTATGAATATTTGACAGCTGGCCCTGGATACACAGCCGGATTTCAGGCGGGATGTAGTATTGTGAAAGAGGAGGATAATGTTCTATTTCATGATTGCGACACAGCCGGCGGTTCTTCTGGCGGCCCCTTAATTGGCGTCATTGATGGACAACCATATATTGTGGCCTTGAATAACGCGGAAATTAAAAATCGCAGGACTAATCAAGATATCATCAACTTGGCAGTCAAAATTTCCTTTTTAGATGAATTGGCTGGCAATAGGTAAAATTTACACTATTTGATTTTATTATGTAGAGGCTTTGGCTAGAAAGTCTCTACATAAATTAGCAGCTAATATCGCTGATACATAATTTTTGCGGTCTGGATACTACTATTGTTCTGGCATAACATTCTCTGAACCCTATTGACCTATAATTATGGTGAATTTCTGCTTTTAAAAATTCACTTTTCAAAAGTAAAGTAATTATTAATCAACAAAACTATATTATAAAACTTAAATAGACGGGAATCCCTTGCCAATGACAAATGACAAATGACAAATGACAAATGACCAATGACAACCCTTGCCAGCTATATTTAATTATACAAACCTACAGAAGTAGGAAAATAAAAATAATTTAGGATATTTGCGATATGCTTTTATATAGCCATTCTATCTGAGTTGTGAAATTAATTCATTGTTGAGATAAGCCTTTCTAAGCGTTATTATCAGAATTTTTTAACTATAATTCAGGCGAGCAAATTTTAGTTATCAAACCATAAAATTATTAATATATCTTGACTAAGGATAGATTGATTTAAAAATAAGATAAATTAATGGCAGACAGATGAACAATCTTTAGGCTGAATCGACTAAACTTTGTCTATTGAATAACTATTGGTAACAATAGGTTCAGAGTTATCAGTGTTGCTGTGTGGTGAATTGCGAAAACCAAATGTTGGGTATGAGTTGCTAAGTTCTCAGTAGAGGAATGGGGATATATGGCGATCGCGATCTAATCCTACTCTCATCTTCATCCCTATAATTGCTGCTGAGTTTTCATTCAGTCATTGCTTGAATGGTTATTCCCTCACCAATATGAAATACCAGGTATTAGAGCGGATTTTCAATAAACCTTCTTTCCAACGGAAATTTGAACGCTTGGAGTTAGATGGGAATTTACATATTGTAGATATGTCAGAGGCTGTAACCAGGTTTGCTGCTCAACCGGAAGAGGTAAGTTTAGGAAAAGATGTGCGCCTGAGTTTTCCAGAATTTATCGGCTTAGAAGAAATTTTAGCATCGATCATCGCCGGAGAACAGGAGTTATTTGAACTAGAAGGAATTAGACGAGACAGTCAGGAAATATCTGACAATCAAGAAATATCGGAAATCTACATAGATATATATATTATTGGCGAACAACTTGAACCCCAATCTGAAAGTAAGTTAATTGTGCTGATTGAAGAAGTGACAGATAGGTTAGCTTTAGAACATAAATTAGTGCAGCGATATCATGAAGCTAGTCTGCTATCAAGTACTTTAACAGCTTACAAAAATTACATGGAACAAGTTATCAATTCAATGGCTGATGCATTGTTGGTAACCAGTCCGGCGGGAATTATCAAAAAAGTTAATTCAGCAACTAAAAAATTATTTGGTTACAGTGAAGCGGAACTATTAGGTAAGTCAATATCTGTAATTATTGATAATTATGAATTATTTCAAAATGTTCTCAAAAAATATTCCCTATCTCAGCAAAATTCTTCAAATATTGAAGTAGCTTGTCGGAGCAAAAAAAGAGAGAAATTATTAATTGCTTTTTCTTGTTCGGTTATTAAACATTTAGATAATTTAGAAGATATTATCTATATCGGTAGGGATATTACCGATCGCCAGCGTCGAGAACAACGTATATGTGCCCAGTATGCTATTACCCACATTTTATCAGAAGCTCAATCTGTCAAAGAGGCAATGCCGCGAATTTTGCAGGCAATTTGTCAAACTTTAGGTTGGGATTTAGGGGAATTATGGACGCCTGGTCAATATATCACGACATCGGTGCATACAGATAGTAACAATGCCGTTCTCAGATGTGTAGAACTCAAATCTACTCGCTTAGTTTCGGCGCGAGAATTTAAAGCAATTACTTGGCAGACGACTTATAACTCTGGTGTCGGTTTACCTGGGAGAATTTGGGCGAGACGTTCGCCATTGTGGATTAAAGAAATTGCCAATGATGATGATACACAGCGATCGCAACCAGCCGCAGCTGCGGGATTGCACTCAGCATTTGGCTTCCCGATTTTAGACGACAATAAAATTATCGGGGTGATGGTATTTTTGAGTCAAGAAGTGCAACCAAAAGATACAGAATTATTGCAATTATTTGTGGCTATTGGCAGTCAAATTGCCAATTTTATCAAATGTAAATATACAGAAGCAGCATTAATAGAAAGTGAAGAACGATATCGCGATTTATTAGAAAATGCTAACGATTTAATTCAGTCTGTTAATGTTTACGGCAGATTTTTATATGTGAATAAAGCATGGCAAAAAGCTTTAGGATATAGTCAATCAGAAATTGCCGAGATGAATATTTTTGATATTATTCACCCCGATTATCAACAACGCAGCCGACAAAAGTTTTATAACGTGATGATGGCAGGAGCAACTTTAGAACAGGTGCAAACGGCATTTGTCAGCAAAAACGGGCAAACAATCTTTTTAGAAGGGAATATTAATTGTAAATTTGTCGCAGGTAAACCAGCAGCGATTCGGGGGATTTTTCGCAACATTACTCAGCGAATTTTAGCTGAACAAGCGCTACGTCATCAACAGGAAGAAACTAAACGGCTATTACAAAATATTTCGGCTGAGGTAATTGTGCAACCTCCCCAACCAGTAGATGTAGTGGCGAAAGACTTTGCAGAGGTAACAGTTTTATTTGCAGATATTGTGGGTTTAAGTGAAATTGCTGGCTCTATGAGTGCAATTCAATTGGTGAGTTTACTCAATCCCATTTTTGCTGCTTTCGATCGCCTCAGCGAACGATATAGCCTGCAAAAAATCCAGCCGATGAATGAAGTATATATGGTGATGGGCGGCTTTCCATTGCGGCGAGGGGATCACGCACAAGCGATCGCGCACATGGCTTTAGATATGCAAACTGCGATCGCCTTATTTAACAGCGAACATCACCAAAATTTTCACATCCGCATCGGCATTCATAGCGGCCCTGTTATTCTGGGGATTATGGAAGTAGAAAAATTTAACTATCAGCGCTGGGGAGAAACTGTAAACCTAGCTAGTTACATGGAATCTCAAGGAATTCCCGGACAAATTCAAGTTACACAAAATACTTATAAACGTTTGCGTCATGATTTTTTGCTGGAAAAACGAGGTTACATTTCACTTCCAGAAGCTGGAAAAATCACAACTTATCTCTTAATGGGGCGCAAATAATAGGTTGGCGTAACGACAATACTGGCTAGAGCTGTCTTTATCATTTGTCAATGGTAAGGGTTTACAGGCTATTTACAGCAGTTTTCACCTATTTGAACCACATCTATCGTAGGGGCACGGCACCGACAATCTTTTGGTACATACAATAATTTTACTGATGCCGTGCCCCTACAGCGTGGTCTATTTACAGGAAGATGCTGTAAGTTTGGTAATATAGTTTGGTTTATTTACGCTGACTTGCTTAATTTAGATAATTTTATTCAAATTATTGAAAATCAACAATTAGCAAATCAATTCCATTCATTATCGTTGCTTTTTTTTCTTCAGGTACATTTAGCTGCTGAAAACATTTATTTCGATATTCTTCTTTCTCAAGAAAATTATTGATAGCTTTCAGTAGCGGCTTTCTAACTTCATAGGTTGCTTCAGCTTTAGCAATTGCTCCTAAAGACATTTGATTATTTACTCGTAACATTGCTAAATCAATCAAATCTCTAGATTGTGTACTAGAGTCGTTCCATCTATCAGCATTAGCCATAAGTTTTGATGTAAACCTATCACTGATACTCAAACAAGGAATATTTGCCCATTTTGGATAAATCGGAGGATCTAGAGTAAAAGCTCCATTGGCTACAATTTCTACTTTAATAGTTGTTTCATTAACCGTAACAGGGAAGCGAATACCATATTGATTTATTGTGCTTTCACCTAATTGAATATCTCTAGTGTTTTGAAATAAAATCTCAATTCCTGCATCGTAAACTAAATTTCTTAAATATCGATAATTTTCCGTTGCGTAGGGAAAGAGAAAATCAATATCTTTACTTAGCCTATATTCATCATATTCTAAAGCTAAAAGCGTACCACCTGCAAAGTGAGCAGAAGCATTTTTTAAAACTTCAAAATTAAGATTATTCAGAATATTGAGTATTGTATTGTGATGACTTAAATTAAACATTTCCAAATCTGGCAATATCCAAGATTTATATTTTTTGGCTAAATAATGTACAAAGTCTTTTTCTTCTTTAGGAAAATTTATAAAAGTACTTTTGTGATGCCAATTGCGCTGGTACAATTGGAGCATTTCTTTTTCAGTTAATTGATTTATATTGTTTATTTGCCAACCAATAGATTTGAGAAATGGTAAATTCGGTGGGTTGAGCATAATATTAATTAGATAACTTAGGGTTTATTTTGACAATAACTGTAAAAAGTAATTTACCATTTTCATTAGCGCGTGTTTTCCGAATTTAATCCATAAATACAATCAAAAACAAACTCTATATTTTTTATATTTTGTCGATAATTGTCAATTTACAGCGCTATTCTCATCTTTAATTTTTTCTCTTGTATGAGTTCTACCTAGCATTGGCTTGCTAGACATAGCTTTAAGTTTTGATGTAAAAGATTCAGTGCGATCGCTTGTTTCAGGTGTAAATTGTCCAATCGGATGGTGGCTCGCACTCGATGGTAATAATCGCTGTTCCCGATAATTATTCTCTGGCTGGATGCTGGGTTGTACAGCCGCTACGGGCGGTACAGCACGAGAAGATACTTCTACCCTATCTTCCCTGACAACGGGCTGCTGTGCTTCTTGTAGGGCTTTTACGGATGTAAGTTTTCTTTGGCTATATTCTCGATCTAACTGGCTTGGTAATCCAGAAACATCGGCAGATGCTAAATGATAGTGATTATTTTCCGGAGAGAGGCTTTTCTTTGCTGGAGATAAAATAGGGGTGGGGATAGAAGTTAAGCTTTCTGGGAATTTGCTACAAATTAGACGCTGAAATTCCATATTGAAATGATAAGTCGCCTGACCGCGCCGTTGCCAAAAGTTTAAAATTTGCTGTACTGAAACTGCTTTATAGCGACCTTGATACAATGCTTCAATCACGGCAATATGCAGCCAATCAATGGGGTAATTGGTTTGCCAACGTTTAATTAGCTCACTGGCACTGTAACCACTGAGGTCAAAGCTATAGTGAGTTAATAATGCCGTTGCTAAGTCGGCATAGTTGTCTGTAACTGGTGTTAACATGGAGCTATGAGCTTCAGACATAAGTTATATTTTTTACCCATTGCTTGTCAGCACAAGAGCTTTTAGCTACAGGGTGCTTACCCAAGAGTTTTTAAATTAATAGGAAATGTTTCTTATTCTACTTGGTCAATTGCTTGCGTGGGAGACGATGTAGGGGGAATTAATAGCTTTTGTGCGCTGAATTGCCACCAAAGCTTGATAAACCATTGCAGCAACTTCGGCACGTGTCGCTTCCCGAACTGGCACAAGCTGCTGAGAATTTGGGTAATTAACTACTATCTGCTGTTGGGTGGCGGTAGCTACGGCTTGACGGGCGTATTCGGGAATTGTATTGCGATCGCTATAAGCTAGTAAGTTATCAATATCGGCTGCGGGTAAACCTAAGCCGTTGACTAGAGAGACAATGACTTGTAAGCGCTGCACGTTTTGATCCGGACGGAAAGTGCGATCGCTAAATCCGCCAACAAATCCACCCATCGCCGCAGTTTGAATCGCCTTAGCCGCCCAAAAATCCTTAGCTATATCGGTAAATTCAATAGCTGGGCGTTTCGCTGTCGGGTTAAACGCCGTCGCCACTAAGGATGCATATTGGGCGCGAGTCATGGGTTTATCTGGCTGGTAGCTACCATCAGCAAAACCACTGCTTAAGCCCATACTCACCAATCCGCGAATAAATTCTTCCGCCCAATGGCCTTTTAGGTCACTAAAGGAAGGAATATTGATCTCAGGATTGACAATATAAGGCGAAGCGATCGCTTTTTCTTGCCCAATGGCGACTAATGCCTGATAAATTAAGGCTGCGACTTCAGCACGAGAAATATCTTTTAATGGTTCTAGTTGTTCAGTTGTTGGATAATTGACTACCAAAAGTTTTTGCGTAGCCACTGCTACAGCATTAGTAGCATAACTGGGAATTTGGGCGCGATCGCGATAGACACTCAACACATTCGAGTTCCCCCCACTCCATTGCAAACCATTCACAATTGATACAATCGCCTGAATTTTAGTTAAGTTTTGTTCTGGACGAAAAGTACCATCAGGAAATCCACTGACAAAGCCCATATTGGCAGCCCTTAAGATGGCTGATGCTGCCCAATAATCTGATTTGATATCTGTAAAATTACTAACCTTACTCCCATTCGGTGGTGGAAAAGTTTTGGCAATTATAGCAGCATACTGAGCGCGGGTGATTGGCGCATTAGGTTTAAAGGAACTATCAGGAAAGCCACTAATTAAGCCTTTACCAACTAAAGCTTCCACAAAAGCCACCGCCCAATGTCCACCGAGATCGTAAAAACTAGTACCAACTGATACCTGGCTGGGAACTTCTACTGTCGCAGAAAGAAAATCTACGGCTCCTTTTACCTGGATGGGGTTTAATTGATTACCAACAGAAACGAGCTGTAATGCAGTGACATTCTGTAAATCGAATCCTTGATTATTGTGGAAAATATTCCCAGCTGCGTCTTGGGTACTACCTAAATCAGGAATGGCGTTACCATTCACCAATAAACCGCCTTGGGTATTGTTAGTAATTGTATTTTGCCGCAATACAGGTTTAGCATCTCGCGAAAGAGCGATCGCAGTTTGATTTTCAGTTAATTTATTATTGGCGATTAAAGGCGCAGCAAAGTCACTAATGGCGATCCCCAAGGTATTTTTCTGGAAAATATTCCTTAATACTTCGCCTTTGCTATTGCGTGCCATTGTTAATCCGCTAGCAGCATTTTGCAAAAATACATTATCTAAAATCGCCGGTTTCGCTGAACCTGTAGTAAATATACCTTCCCGCGCACAGTTAATAAAAGTATTATTAGAGACATTTGGCGCGGTTGATTCAATCCAAACACCAGTTCCTTTAGAAGTAGTATTTGTGACCGTTACGCCCCGGAGACTAGCATCTTCTTGTAATAGCAGCGTAATATTTTGGGTACCAAAGCTCGGACTTTGATAAGTGCCACTGCCAATAATCACAATACCAGCGCCTTTGTTAGCTTCATTACCCACAACAATTACCCCCACCGGAATAATTAGGGGAAACGCCTCACCAGTAGCAGTGCTATAAGTTCCCGGACTTAACTGAATAATTGTAAATTTAGTTGATGCTTTTAAAGCACGGGTGAGACTTTTAAAGGGACTCAACCGCGAACCAGCGTTAGCATCATTCCCTTGTACAGAATTAACATAGATTGTGGACACGAGGGTAGAGTTCACCATTATTTGTTTAATTTAAGACAGTGATGAATAATAACCTAGTTATAATCACTCTTATAGAATAAATACATCTTTTTTGGAAATAGGTAACAGAGAATCAGGGGCTAGAGACTAGGGGCTAGGGGCTAGGGTGTATTTTCAAACTCTAAATTTAGACTTAATTGTAGGTTGGGTTGAGGAACGAAACCCAACATTTACGTCACTAGGTAGGGACTAGTGGTTCATCGCATTAATTCTGTGGGGTAAGTTTCTTCTTATTTTCTCTTCCTTTGTGTACTTCGTGTCTTTGCGGTTCGTTTTGTACCCCTCGAAATTTTTGCGACAGACTACTAGGGGCTAGGGCGTGTTTTCACAGTCGCCGTCACCTCCGAGTGCTGCACCCCCCTGCAATTGCGCCTTTTGAGCTTAAATGAGTGGGCTTTGTTAAATATAGCCTCATGCTTTAGCTTGAAGGTTTGAGGGGTTTGCAAACACCCCTTAACCCCCAATACCCAATCCTTAATCCCTAGCCTCTAGCCCCTAACCCTTGGAGAAGCGGTAAGATTTTTGATATCCAGGGTTGTGGATGCGTTTGTCCTTCGCCTTCCCACCTCTGACTGATTGACGACTCCTTGTATTATCACAATGTCTCATGTCTAAAGAATTTATCATTGGTAGTAAAGTCCGGGTGGTAGCGCTACCACCTTACGTAAAAACAGCTGAACCCATGCCTATGCTGCGTCCACCAGATGTGATTCACTTAGGTGAAGAAGGTACAGTAATTGATCGTCGTCCTGGTGGATATTGGGGTATTCGTTTTACCAAAGGAGCTTTTCTACTCGATAGCCAATATATTGACAGTACAGATAACCCGCCTGAGTCGCAGTCAGAGTCAAATAGTACCCAAGAATTATAAACTTATGTAAAGTTATAATTCCGATCTGTACATGATATCTCGTCGTAATTTTTTCAGCATATTATTTGCCAGCTGTGTTGCGCTTCTGAGTTGGCTCAACTTTACTCCGGTGGCTGATGCATTAGGTGGAACACTACCAAAAATTAATCAACCCGCACCAGACTTTACTTTACCAACGAACACAGGTAATGGGACAATTTCTCTTTCCCAATTGCATGGTAAATGGGTAGTACTTTATTTTTACCCAAAAGACTTTACCTCTGGTTGCACCATAGAAGCGCGGCGGTTTCAGCAAGACTTACCCAAATATATACAAAAGAATACGCAAATTATTGGCGTGAGTGCAGACGATGTTGATTCTCACGCTGAGTTTTGTGATTCTGAAGGGCTAAAATTCCCGTTATTGGCTGATACTAACGGTGCAGTAAGTAAAGCTTACGGTTCTTGGATTGGCTATGTCTCTATGCGCCATAGTTTTATCATTGATCCAGAGGGAACTTTGCGGGAAACTTTCGTCAAGGTAAATCCCAATATTCACAGTCAAGAAGTACTGGCGCGATTGGAGGAGTTACAGCGCGTTTAACCCCACCCCTAACCCCTCCCCGCAAGCGAGGAGGGGAAGATTGGTATATACAGCAGATTGCCAGTTGGTGAGGTATCGATTATCGTTGATTGTAGGGGCACTGGCACTGCCATGCCCCGAAGCGCCTACCTCATTTACCTGAAATATGCTGTAAGTTAATTCAGTAAGTGCGCAACAAATCTTTGCCGCAGGATTATTGAAACGCGATAGATAGTATTAAGGGACTTCCAAATAAAAAAATATTCCAATCATTAACTTACCAAACCCGCAACTCGTAGGGGCGGGGTTACCCCGCCCCTACAATTTGGCATAATTTATTTTTTGGAGTTCCCTAAGTAGAGCAGTGCAATTAAATAATATACAAAACTTGAGCTTTGTAAAGCCCAGTAAACCGTGCTTTTATTTAGCGATGACCGTATAAATTAAAGTAAAGCAAGTCCGCTAAATTGAAACCAACAAGAGAAATTACTCTATCCTGCTGCTCAAAAATTGCCAAGGTGGCGAGCAGGGTAGATATATCAACATAACTCTGCTTCTTCTTCCTAACGCTGTCTTCGTTCCATCAGCATTTGCGGTTCAACATTTTCTACATTGGGGATTGCTTGTAATTGACGAATTCCTGGGAAAGCATCGCTTAATTTCCCAGATTTAGCACGTAACCAAGCTGCATGAGGTGCATAAGCTAATTTTTGGGCGACTTCATAACCGGCTTGATTAATCGCCGCTTGCTGTGATTCAACATCAACATTTTCTGCAAAGCGAATAAAGACTAAACCTGTGGGAACGGCGAGAGAACCACCAGGTAATGTATACACAGGGCTAACTGTATCTGTGGTTGTTGGCTTGGGTTCACCTGCAAAAACGGCGATTTTTCCCTCATTTAATATTAAAGCTGCGTTAGATGCGATCGCTCTCGGTTGCTGTGAGTGTACAGCATAATACCCAGGCTGACGACTATATAACACAGGCGCATCTTTGCCTATGCTGATTTGTTGGGGATATGCACTAAAGTAGTCTGCGGAAAATCTCACTTCAGCAATTGGGGGTAAAGAATGAGCCAACAGAAAAAACTCGATCATCTGATTTAAATTCTATAATTTTCAATAGTTCCTTTATCTTCAGGACTGAAGTCCTTATTAAAACTTGTCGCCATTAGACAGCAGAAAGTTTCTCCAGGTTGCAATTTACTAAGATATTTAAACTTCCGTGAGATATTTTCGGGAAAAATCTAGTGCAAACTTGTATTTACTCGCTATACTAACCTATTCCTCAGCTGCGGCTGGCGGGTGACACTTTCCAGATATGCACAAGCCAGCCAGAGGCTGAGATGTCAATGGATACCAGGAGAATAAATTATGGTTCAGGTTCGCTATGGTGGCCAGAACGGTGAACAGTATGAACTGGCAATCAGCGATAATCAAATTGTGGTGCGGACAGAAAACCGCAGTTTACTTGTAGGCGATCGCCCTTTTGAAGTAGCATCTGTATCACCGGAAGCTCGGAGTATTCTGAAGCAATTTGAGGTAAAAACCCGCTTTCGCCAAGCCGGTGTGGAAGTTCTGCAAGCAAAAGCACCGACAGAAGATAGTGCTTTACGCGATCAAGCTAGAACAATTCTCAATCAAGAACCGCAAATTCAATTTGCTGGGCGCGTATTAATCGATCCCAATTCCAATCAGCCAGTAATTTATACAGAAAACTTATTCGTTAAGTTTGATGATGAAGTCGAAGCAAGCACCTGTGAAGAAATTTTCCGGCGTTACAATTTGACCGTGAAACGTCAACTTGATTACGCCCGTAATGCTTATTTTGTCAGCGCACCCGCAAATACTGGTTTAGCCATCTTTGATTTAGCTGAAAGTCTACTCAATGAACAAGCCGTAGACTTGTGCCATCCAGAACTAGTGCGGGAATTTCGTAAACGTCAAATTTCCCCTCAGCAATGGCACTTAAAAGAAACTACAATTAATGGTACAAAAATTAACGCCCACGCCAACGTCGAAGCCGCTTGGAAGTTAAGCGACGGTACAGGTACAACCATTGCCATTATTGATGATGGTGTAGATCTCGATCATGAAGAATTCCGGACAGCTGGTAAGATTGTCGCCCCAAGAGATGTAACATTTAAAACTAACAATCCCAGACCAGGTAACTCAGATCATCATGGTACAGCTTGCGCTGGGGTAGCCTGTGGTAATGGTAACTTTGGTGCTTCAGGTGTTGCACCCAAAGCCAAATTAATGCCAATTCGCTACGTTTCCGCCTTGGGTTCCCAAGATGAAGCCGATGCATTTATCTGGGCGGCGCAAAATGGTGCAGATATCATTTCTTGTAGCTGGGGGCCACCAGATGGTGATTGGTGGGATGCTAACGATCCCGTTCACAAGCAAAAAGTACCCTTACCCGACTCTACCAGATTGGCAATGGATTACGCCTTTACGAAAGGGCGCAATGGTAAAGGCTGCGTAATTTTATTTGCAGCTGGTAATGGCAACGAAAGTGTAGATAATGATGGCTATGCCAGCTATTCTAAAATCATTGCGGTAGCTGCTTGTAATGACTATGGCACCAGAAGCGCCTATAGTGACTATGGCAATGCTGTATGGTGTGCTTTCCCCAGTAATAACGGCTACAGTTCCCAAACCCCAGGGATTTGGACAAGCGATCGCACTGGTGCAGTCGGGTATAATTCTGGTAAGACAGAACAAGGAGATTTAGCTGGTAACTATACTAATAGTTTTGGTGGTACTTCTAGCGCCTGTCCTGGGGTTGCTGGTGTTGCAGCTTTAATTCTTTCCCGTAACCCCAATTTACGTTGGGATGAAGTCAAAGATATCATTAAACGTTCTTGCGATCGCATTGATAGCGCTGGTGGTAATTATGATGCTAACGGACACAGCCGCCTATATGGTTACGGTCGCGTCAATGCCCTGAAAGCCGTAGAATTAGCATTACCACCACAACCAGATCCTGTGGGAATTTTCAAAGCCGTACAGGATGTAGCGATTAAAGATTTGCAGATATCTACACTCAGTTTAGCGATCGCTAACACCAAGGCGATCAAATCTATCAAAGTTGAAGTAGATATTGAGCATACCTATATTGGCGATTTGGTAGTCAGTCTGATTCCCCCCGCAGCATCAGGCGTATTACCGATAATTCTCCATAATCGCCAAGGTGGAGGGACAGACAACATCAAAAAAACCTATGATGAAGTTAATACTCCTGATTTAGCTACTCTCAAAGGTAAAAGCCCTCAGGGTAATTGGACTTTAGAGGTTGCAGATAAAGCCCAAATGGATACAGGCAAAATTCGCAGCTTGACTATTGAAATTGGCTTTTAATCTCAATTATCTCATGAAAAACTCCGTCCCCTTGTGGATGGAGTTTTTGCGCATGGCATTGCCATGCGCCTACAATCTGTCTCATTCTTTTTTAAAATTGGTATTAGCTATAATCTTGCATAGTGCGTTATAGATTTTAGTCCATAACGCACCATAACTTAGTCAAGTTTGCCAGACTTAATCATTAATTATCCCAAGTCATTTGATTCCACCCACTAGAAAGACTACCACCTGTTACTATTTCCGAACCACCTGTTACTATTTCAGCTTCTACATCGCTGACTTCAGTCAACATTAAGATTTGGGGCTTTTGTTTCTTGGGTTGAATCTTGGGATGATTTTTATCTTGATTATTGTTCTGCATTTGTTTATTATTTAAATTCAAAAACGTTAATTGTTACTCTAGCCAAGCATTTTTAAAATTACAAATTATCTCAGTATGACGGTGCATTTAAAGATAACTAGTTAGGGATATAATTTGTCATTTTTCATTTGTAAGGGGTTGCAGCCTATTTAAGTCAAGTCAATAGTTTAGTTTAATTACCGACTTACTTATCTGACATTTGAACTATCAGAAAAACTACCAACCACCAGAACCACCAGAACCTCCTCCACCAGAACCACCCGAACTTCCTCCACCAGAACTACCCCAACACTTTTCATTTTTTTCTAATTTAGTTGTTTCTAAACTATTTTCTACAGTTTTACTAATAGCCGAAATATTTGTACCTCCTACAACTAATTCCAGTTCTTGCTCGGTAAGGTTGTCTAATAAATCTGCAATTTTGCGATTTTGGTGAGCTGTTGTCAGATGATTTTTTTTAATTTCCATGTTCATTTCGAGAAGCCATTCTGTGTTTACATTCATTTCCCAATTTTCTCTGCCAAGAAACTAGGGGTGTTGTTATCAAACAACCATCGCTAATTCTCTAGACTCAACATTAATAGATGAACAATTGGTTGACTGCTGTTAAATCTGTGTTGTTACTTGCTGTTTGCTTCGCACCAGGTACCACCACTACTACCAGTACCACCACCAGTACCACCACCTGTATCCCAATTAACAGAAATAGAACCAACCAACTCATTCAAACCACCTGTAATCATTTCAGCTTCTTGGTTAGTTAATTCATTCAAGTCTAATAATTGGATAACTTTGCTGTTATTTTGCTGTATTCCTGTCTGATTTTTTGAGAGTTTGCTTTTCATTTGTGATGCGATGAACTCAATATATAGATTTAAACAATGCTAAGTTAACCACATTTTGAGTAGTTGGCAATATTTCTGATAGCTTCTTGCTGCAAATTTAATATTAATCAGAAATTTAATAAAAAATATATTAGGAAACAGTATATTTACTTAAGATACATAGTTATGATTATCTAGAATTTTTCAGATAACCAAAATAAATGATGATAAATTTAGGTATTTAGCAGAATTAACAGTATTTCTTTAGTAAGCTTTTTCAGTGAATTTATCATCAATAGCATGTTAGGCAATATTTTTTATCAAAAAATATTGATTTCTTTAATTAATTTTTATAAATAAAATCCGGTTAATTAATAGCTACTATTATTAAATACTATTCATTAATTCGATGGCGAGGTATTTGCGAAAAATGTTTCACAGCCCATTCATGCATTGCAGTGAGAATTGGTTGTAAGCTTTGCCCTAGAGGCGTGAGTGAATATTCGACTTTGGGAGGGATTTGGGGGTAAACTTCACGATGAATTATGCCATCATCTTCCATTTCTCTAAGTTGCTGAGTTAGCATCTTTTGCGTAATTCCTGGTAAAGCACGCTGTAATTCGCCAAAGCGTTTTACCCCTGCCATTAATTCTCGAATAATTAAGACTTTCCAACGTCCACCAATTATTTCTAATGTAATTTCTACTTCGCAGGTTAATCTGGTATCGTTGTCTGCTTTTGGTTCCATAGTTTTGTCATTAGTTATTACTTAGAGACGCGATGAACCCTTGTCTGTACAATTGTCATTTGTCATTTGTCCTTAGTTGATAAATTATTGGTGTAGGGGTTAATTATGACCTACCTGTGATTGTGAATGCAGCCCAGTAATAAGGATGGGAATATAGCTTTTGCTCTGGGGGAAGTTTACTGCTTCTATACATTTGTGTGGCTACATGCGTCCTAATTCTTAAATCTTCGGGATGTAAATTATTTAGTAAATCTTCGTACCATTGAGTTAATTCTCTAGCTGTGAGTTCTCGTAACCAAGCTGTGACTTCAGCTAAGGTAGTAGCGGCTGATTTATTTGGTTGTAGTCGGCGATAAAATTCGACAATGGCTAAATCATTGGCGATTGATTCGACAGTCCAAAGCGTACTAATAACTTGGGAGGCTCCACTACTAAGAAAACCATGCACTAAACTTACATATTCGCTATTAATTGAATAATTGTGATTAGTGATAGTTTCACAAGCTGATAAATTAACTAAATTGTAACTGACTAAAGATTGTTGATAGATTTCTTCTAAAGTCAGTTTATCTGTATCTGTTAACGCTAATTCTGATTTTTTCGGTTCGCTAGCATTGTGAATTATCGACCCGGTAAAATGAAAAATATTATATTCATCTTCCAAGGCATTCTGAACAGTATTTTTATTAGCTTGTCCTCCCTGAATTCGGTGAGAATTGGGGAACATTTGGCTAACAATTTCGGCTTGTAGTTTGGCAAATTTCAGGGGCGGATAATCGGCGGTGTGGGGATTTTCGACGCTGAGGAATAGTTGCGTATTTCTATCTCCGATATTTGCTGATTTTCCTGTTAATCCCGTGTAGACACTAGGCAAATAGCTAATAGTAAAATTCGCCTGTATATTCAATAATTCTGGTGATATAGCCGGATTTTCAAACAGTACATGGAGAGGCAATTTTTGTAAATCGCGGTGGGGAATTAAAATCAGATGGCTAATACCTTCAAGTTCTTGAATAATACTAGAGATATTCAGGATATCTTGTAATGCTAATAGCCTTTGTCCCATATCCATGCGCCAGGAATGGTTACTTTGATTTTGTTTATCGGCAGTATGGCTACAATATTCCTGATATTGTTGATTCCAGTCTTCTAACCAAGATTCAAAGGCCAGGAAACGTCTCACGGCTTCGGGAAGGGGAACTTCGTGCAGCCGCATTGGGGTTTTACCTAAACTAAATACCCCTGTATCTTGCATGGGGGTAAATATGAGGATAGGTGACGGAGCCTGATCTTTGAGGACGAATGTATGTAAGGCGGCTGGGCTAATATGCCAGTAAATAATTGCTGTTTGGGGATTTAGTAGTTGCTGAACTTGAGGATAGCTGAGGACATCAATCTGATTTTGCCAACCTGCAAGCTGCCAATTTAAACAAGCGTTTTTGCCTTGTTCGGCAATTTCCCAGGCTTCGATTAAGTCGCCGTAATCTACAGCTAAATCAACGATTAATTGTCTCAAGCCGGCAAATTTTAAAGCTAGCTGTTTTTTACTGTCATCGGGACGGGTGGGATCGCTGACTAACTGTTGTAATAACTCGCTACCATATTGCAGAAATTCTTGGGCTTGTGCTGTTTGTCCTAAACCAACTAAAGTTTTGGTGAGGTATTGTAAGACTTCTAAATGTAATTGGGGAAAGTCTTCGCTGGTGAGGGTTAATAGGGCTTGATTATATTCAGCTACGGCTTTTTGCCAATGACTGCGGGTGGGGGAATGTTTCTTACCCTGATCGTAATGACTATTAGCCATTGCTAAATGCAATCTTCCCCAACCTTCGGGATGAGTATCGGGACGAACATATTTCAAGCCGGCTTCGTAGCTAGCTAATTTACCTTCATAACCACTTTGTTTTAAAGCAGAATTTTTGGCGGTGATGTTAGTAAATAAACCAGACAACGCATCAGGATTATTAATATGACCGGCGGCTGTTCCGCGTCCAATCCAAGCTTCCCAATAGTCAGCTTTAATTTGTAAAGCGCTGTCATAGGAAGCGATCGCTTCGGTATATTTTTCTAAATAAAATAAGGCTACGGCCTGGTTATACCAAGCTACATGGAAGTCTGGTTTAATGGCGATCGCTTTGCGATAGGAATCGATGGCTTCTTCACGGCGGCCTAAATTATCTAAAGCTACGCCTCGGTTATACCAAGCTAGATAAAAATCAGCATGAATTGACAGTGCTTTATCCCAAGAAGCGATCGCTTCTGACCATTGTCCTAAATTAAACAGGACTACGCCCCGGTCAATCCAGACTTCATAATAATTCGGTTCAATTTCTAAGGCTTTATCATAGGAGGCGATCGCTTCTTGATATTGTTCGCTCACACCCAAGGCGATACCCCGGTAATACCAATTTTCTGGATCTAGTGGTTGTAATACTAGGGCTTGGTCGTAACTAGCGATCGCTTCCCATAATTGCCCTAATTTCATTAGTGCTAAACCCCGACTAGACCAAGCTTCGGGGAAATCTGGCTTCAGGGCGATGACTTGCTCAAAGGAAGTGACAGCTGCTGCAAAGTCTCCTAATTCACCGAGAATCCCCCCGCGATTATACCAAGCTTTGTGAAAATCGGGCTTGAGTTCAATGGCGCAGTCGTAGGAGGCGATCGCTTCGGTAAAGTTTTCTAAATGAAACAATGTCAAAGCCCGATTAAACCAATATTCGTAAGCATCGGGTTTAATTTCAATAGCGGCGTTATAAGATGCGATCGCCCCGGCTAAATCTCCCGTTCTGGCTTGCTGAAGACCTTGGTAAAACCAAGCTTGGGCGCGGTCGATTTTCGGCTGGGGAATGATTTGGGAATTTTGCCGTTGAATTGCTAGTTCTGAAGCTAGTTCTTGGACTAAAGAAGTACTTTGATCCAATCTCACTAACAACTCATCAAAGGCTTGGGCGACGCTGGGTTCTAATTTGTTTAAGGATGTATCCCATGTCCCGGTTTCTGATGGTGGCTGGCTGGGGGTTTCTGGCGGTGGCGTTAAGCTGTTGTTGTCCCTAGCTTGGGTATGGCTAGGTTCTGGTGTAGGTGGATTTTGTTTGGCTACTTCTGGAGGCGGAGTCTGTCTTGATTCTTGTCTTGGGGGATTTTGTTTGGTTACTTCTGGAGGCGGAGTCTGTCTTGATTCTTGTCTTGGGGGATTTTGTTTGGTTACTTCTGGTTGCGGAGTCTGTCTTGATTCTGGTTTCGCCGGATTCAGGTTAGTAATTGGCGTGGTAGGTTCATTCTCTGGTGCATCTGGCTCAGAGAACAAATCGAATAAGTTAGCGATTTCATCATCATCACCCGGATCGAGCAGAGTTGGGTGTCTGGGGATTTCTACGGTATCTTCTGCTTGATATTCCCAGACAACTTCTCCAAAGTTACCTGTCCAGGTTTCCTCAACGGTATTCATTTCCGGGATGGGGAGGATTTCCGTCTCATCGTCGTCATAATCCCACAAGCGATCGCCCAAGTTCCGGATTAATTCTTGACCTGGAGAGTTTAAGTGGTTATTTTCTGGTCTACTGCTGTCCATTGCTCTATGCTGATGTCGATCTGGCTCTTCAATCTCTTCATACTCTGTAGCTGAGTTGCGCTTTAAGAGGCTCAGACCAATGTCATAAGCAAGGTCACCGATTCTCCCAATTCCCAATTCACCCAGCTGAATCAGTCGTGCTGCTAACTGATGGTTAGGTGCAGGTGAATTTAATAATCTTTCACCAAAGCTCAATAGCCAATCTATCCAGCGCTCATCAGGAATGCGATGTTCCATGCGTTCCAGGTACTTCAGCGCCCACTGTCTACCTCTTGCTTGTTGCACGCCTTCTAGCAACTGTGTAAATAACAGTTCTAAATCCGCATTAGTCAGTTCGGGTGGTGCATTATTTGCCAACCCGTAACCTCTGACAGCATTTATAGAGCCAGCTTTCTGACTGCTAAAAGGATGCTGCTGAAATAACTTTTTAAGCCACTGAAATAGACGCCTGAGCATCTGTCACACTCTTGGATTTTGTTTAACCTAGATTGTAGCCATCGTTGTGTTAAAAAGATCGTCAATTACGTAAAAAGCTACTATTAACTTGAAAAAAAGTTGGGCAATGCGTAATCTACGGATCGGTTATTGTAAATCAGTTAGGTAATTTATTACCTCAACTGAGGTGAGCATATCAGCGAATTCTTGGCAGTGGCAATATTGTTTTGCTTTTGAGTTACAAAGTCAAGATTCGCTGTATTCTGTTGCCTCTTGATTAGCAGCATGATACTGATTAATCAATGCTTGAATAATCACTTGTGGATCTTTGGTTTCCAGTCCCAGCTGTTCGGCTATTTGCTCGGCTAAGGTTTCATCCTGCTGCATCATCATAAATAATTGTTCTAAGGTGACTGTTTGGTAATCTCCCTCAGCAGAATTATCGCCTGGATCTGGGATATTGGATACCGGGTCACTTTCGGGAACTGATGCAGTACTGACAGTATCTACCCCAGCGTATTCCCAAATTGGCTCACCTTGATTACGGGTTAACAGTTCCATCCCAATTTCGTAGGCGACATCACCCACTTCACCCACGCCTAAATCGCCCAGTTGTACTAACCGCGAAGCTAATTCATTATTGGGTGTAGGAGCAGCGAGTAATTTTTGTTGTAATTGGCGCAACCACTCAACCCAGCGTTGAGTAGAAATGCGATGTTCAATATTATGTAACCACTTGATAGCCCATGCTTGACCCTTTGCTTGATGTACTCCTTCTAAAAGTTCGTTGAATAGAAATTCGAGATCCGTATCGCTTAGTTGTGGTGGTGGTTCCTTGGGCACATCTCTCCTAACTGAAGAGCGGCTGGATTTCCCACCAAACAAGCTCTGAAAAAAATTTTTCAGCCACTGAATTAGCCGCTTAAGCATCTGCCGCACCATTGAGTATGATTTACCCTAAGATTGTAGCGATCGCAATTTACTATAGCTTTAATTTTCCGGAAAAACTTCCTCTTGCTTAGGCTACAATCCCAAACTTGAGGAATGCTCTCTAGTAGATTTGGGATCTGGGTAGTTTACCAGATATGTCGCCACATATACAGCACTAGAAAAAAACTCAGGCTGATTCATCTACTTAAAGAAAATAGTGTATAATATACAACCCTGGAACTTTTAAAGCTTGCCCTTGTCTGATATAATTGATTTATGACCACAGTTAAAGCCCCCTGGGGTTATGTACAAATGTGGCAGAAATAGTGCTATAAGAAAGCAGCAAATTGAAAATCGTACAACTGAGTCACAATTACCAATATAAAAATACTGTACTAACTGTTAAACAGTAGTTCACCGATTTGGAAACAATTATTTGGGTTCCCAAAGCAGCCTCTCGTGGGAAGAAGCAAGAATATTCCTTGAGAGTAGGATTTGGTTAACCCTAGTTTTGTGCTGTCCTCACCACCCTAGCTCACGTTTAAACCGCAAAATATCCTGATTTTAGAAGCCCAAACTCGACTGGGTGCTGCAATTTTATGTCTTACGAACCCCTGCACCACAAGTATCGCCCAAAGAGTTTTGCTGAACTAGTGGGACAAGAGGCGATCGCTACTACCCTCACTAACGCGATTCGCACAGCGAAAATCGCTCCAGCTTATTTATTTACTGGCCCTAGAGGCACAGGTAAAACTTCTAGCGCCCGGATTCTCGCCAAATCGCTCAATTGTCTTCAAAGTCCGCAACCAACAGCAGAACCCTGTGGTTTGTGCGATGTTTGTCAGGGAATTACTAAAGGCTATTCCTTAGATGTGATTGAAATCGACGCCGCCAGCAATACTGGCGTTGATAATATTCGGGAAATTATTGAAAAAGCCCAGTTTGCCCCTGTACAGTGTCGTTACAAAGTTTACGCCATCGACGAATGCCATATGCTCAGTACCCAGGCATTCAATGCGTTACTTAAGACACTAGAAGAACCACCTAAACACGTAGTTTTTGTCTTGGCGACAACCGATCCCCAGCGAGTATTGCCAACTATTATTTCTCGCTGTCAAAGGTTTGATTTTAGACGCATAGATTTAGAGGCGATGATTAAGCACTTAAGTGCGATCGCCAGCAAAGAAAACATTAACATTAACCTAGAAGCCGTCACCTTAGTGGCGCAACTTGCCCAGGGAGGATTACGGGACGCCGAAAGCCTACTCGATCAATTAGGACTATTAGCCGGTGAAATCACCCCAGAAAAAGTTTGGGATTTAGTCGGTTCTGTAAGCGAACGAGACTTATTAGTTTTGCTAGATGCGATCGCTCAAGATCATGCAGAAGCAGTTCTCGACTGTACCCGCAATATCCTCAATCGTGGGCGAGAACCCCTGACGATTTTGCAAAATCTCGCCGCTTCTTATCGCGATTTACTAATTGCGAAAACTGCACCCAACCGCCAAGATTTAATTGCTTGTACTCAGCAAACTTGGCAAGGATTGATTGCATTAGCCCAAAAGCTAGATATCAGCATTATTTTGGCAGGACAGAAACATTTACGGGAAGCCGAATTTCAAATTAAAAACACTACCCAGCCGCGTTTGTGGTTAGAGGTGACATTACTAGGCTTATTACCTAGCGCTCATATTCCCGTACAAGCCACTTACCAAGCACCAAGAATCAATACACCAGCAGTCTTACCCTCATCTCCCCCAGTTGTTCCCGTCTCCCTACCAGCAAACAACATCTCTGCTATCAAGACAACTGTATCACCCACTACAGAAAGGATTGCTCATTCTCAACCAGCAGCAGAACCACAGCCAGCGAACCCGCCTGTAGAATCTGTCACGCCAGTATCATCCGTACAGGAAATTGTCGATACGGCATCTGCGGATTTTACGCAAATGTGGCAGCAGGTACTCAATAATATTGCTCAGATACCAAGAAGAGAATTGCTGAGGCAAATGTGCCATCTGATTGAATTTGACGGCGTTTACGCCCGTGTAGGCGTGAAAGCCGCATGGCATAAAAAAGTACAGTCAGACTTGCAAATAATTACAGCAGCTTTCCAGCAAACCTACCAAAAGGAAGTAACAGTCAGTATCGAAGTGGGTACGCCGGGAACTGCTACGCCAGTCAAGCGCGAAGTTGCAAGTAACAATGGCGCACCGATTGTGAAGCAGCCAACGCCATCAAGTTACGAGAGACAAACGCCACCGCCCATACCAGCACCAGTACAGCCACCATCGACACCAGCACCAGCAAAAACTGAGCCAGTAGCTAAAAATAATAACGGCGTCAAAACTGTGCCACCGCAACCAGCGCCAACAGTAGCGCCAACAGTGATTAATGATTGGGAAACAGATGAAGTTGCGATCGCTGCCCAAAGATTAGCAGAATTTTTTCAAGGACAAGTCATCCGCTTATCCGATGATGGTATGGGTTTTGCCGATACTGTGGCTGAATCTGATGTGCTTGAGGAATCAGATTTAGATGATGAATAGAAGGGAAGGAGGATAAGGGAAGGGGGACAAGGAGGACAAGAAATTTTGGATTTTGGATTTACGATTTTGGATTGGAATTCAATCTAAAATCCAAAATCTAAAATCTAAAATTGTTTCCCATGCCCCATGCCCAATGCCCCATGCCCTATTACGCTTTATGCGCCCCTGTATGCACAGTTTTCACCCATTTTAGGCGTTTTGGACGGAAGGACATCCGCGCTGTAGTACTGCTCATAACTACCAACCAGTGCAACATATATATAGTGCCGCGTATGGTTTGCAGCAGTAACGCTAAATATGTGGAAAACTGGAATTTTTGCCCTTGATGAATCCGTCTTAAACCGGTCAACATCCCCAACATAGAGAGGCTAACAGACAAAGTTGTGATGGGGCCTAACATGGGTAGACGATGACGAGCGATCGCCATTAATAAATCTGGAATTGTGGCAGTAGGTAAAATGTACATAATCAGCATGAAGCTGAATAAATCCCAGGTTTTACGCACTCCTAAGCGATTTCTTAAGAGTAAATCCCAGTAATCTAAATAGCGCTGATATCCACCTTCTGCCCAACGGTTGCGTTGATGCCAAAGAGCGATCGCATTGGTGACACCTTCTTCTTGTACGGCTGGGGAAAAGACACATTCAATATCCCAGTCGTCTAGATGTAAGCGCAAGGTTAAATCTAAATCATCAGTAATGGTTTCTTCGTTCCAGCCACCGCAACTAGTTAAAGCTGCACGCCGGACAAATTGACCATTTCCTCGCAATTCGCCAATCCCACCTAAAGCAGTTCGCTGTTGCTGAAAATAGGTATCCAGGGCCATCTCCGCCATTTGCCCTTTCGTCCAAAAATTTTCCTTGGCATTGGCGATCGCTTTTCGCACCTGCACCGCCCCTACCTTTTCTCTTTGGAATAAAGGTACTACCTCCTGCAACAAGTCCGGTGCAACTTGGGCATCAGCATCAAACACGGCGATAATATCACCCTTCGTCAGTGGCAAAACTTGATTTAATGCCCCTGACTTACCGCCTGTAGCTTGGGCGGAACGGCGGAGGATCTTTAATTGTTTGTATTCCTTAGCTAATTCTGCAAGTAATTGCGGCGTGCTGTCACTGCTGTTATCGTCAATTATCCAGAGTTCGTACTTGTGTTCTGGATAATCCAGACTACAAAGATTCTTGACTAATCTGCCAATTACTGCTTCTTCATTCTTCGCTGACACTAAAACAGATACAGAAGGTAATTCTCCCTCTATTCGTTGAGGATGACGGCGGGGTCTGGCAAATACCACCTCCAAAGCGTGAATACCCAGAATAGTGGTTAATCCCAGTACGAATGAAAAACCCCAGGAAACTAAATGCAGAGCGATGGTGATGCTCCAGACTAGAGTTAAAACTAGAGCTGCTTTGCGTCTGCGTCCTTGAAACCGGAATGGTAGAAACAAAGGTTCTGTCTCTACTACTAGCTCCTCAGTGGCTGAAAGGTCAGACAACAGAGAATTGAGCGGAGCAAGCTCATTACTAGAATCTTCTTCGGGCCAGAAATTCGCTGGCATAGGTTACTTGATTCAAAAACCACTATTGTTCTACGCCTGTAAAGAAGCTGAGAATCAGGTAACACTAAACTGTACAACCTTGAGCTAGCCCTAAGATTGGCAGTAATTTCTTACCTTTGCTAACTCGCTATCGAGTCAGGAGAATTGCTCTTTAGTAGCAACTCTAGTTTAGGTAGAGCGATCGCCAAGTAGCAACAGCTAGTTGTTGAGAGAATTCACAATAACAGCCTCTATCCCTAGATAGAAGAGATTTTTGATTGTTATTGCTCTCAGCTTCCCTAAAAGCTAATGCAGCCCCATTGTACCCGACATTCACATATTTCTTAACAGTAACTTTATTGGTCATTGGTCATTTGTCATTTGTCAGTTGTCAGTTGTCAATAGTCATTTTTCCTCCGGTCACTGAGCGCAGCCGAAGTGTGTCCCCCTTGTCTCCCTTCCCTTGTCCCCCTTCCCTAACTTCAAGACAGCCAATCACGGGAAAAACCCATAAACCTCGCCATAAAAATATGTCTTTCCATGCCCCATGCCCAATGCCCCATGCCCAATTTCCAGTTAGCGAAAAGAAAATGTGTAAACTAAAATTTTTTGGGAATACTTAGTATTGAAACCTACTTAATCCCTTGATAAAAGTAGTGGTGAGGAGTTCCCTACCCCTACAATCCCAGACCTTTATATAACTTGAGGCATATTTAACAATGTCTATTGAGCAACTCCAACCAGCCAGCGCCCAACAAGCAAGTGTTTATTTACCCTATATTCAAGGTACTAAGCGTAACTTCTTACCCTATGCCATCAGTCTTTATCAAAAAGGCGTTTTAGAAGGACATCGCAAAATTGAGGCCAGTGATAATATTCCCTTTGTCGCCACATGGAATGTTGCTAGTCTACCTTCAGACCTGACCCGTTGCCGAATGCAGTTTGATGGCGACGCCGATCTCAGCTACGAGATCATTCTCGCCAGTTCTGAGTTCGTCAGTTTTTTAATTGAATTGATGGACAACTATAAACGCAATCGCCTGACAGATTTTTCTCAAGCTTTCTATCGCAAACTGCTGCGTGTAGATGATTAAATCTACCTCAGGCTGACAATTGCCCAATTGTAGATGTTAATGGTCAATTAGCTAACAGTAGGCTTAATTCCAAGCCATTGTTTGTACTGGAAATTTGGACAATCACTCCTAATAAATGAAGTTGCTGACAACAGCGATCGCCCTTGTTCGACCTAAAATTAGAAAACACCAAGCTGGGTTCTACTTCCTTTTGAATTTAGGAGTGCATGTGTGCCAAAATCCGCGAAATATTTGCTGATCGGATCGACTGAGACTTATAGCGGTAAATCGGCTACAGTTTTGGGTTTGTCTCATCAGTTAAAGCAAACAGGACTGGATATCTCCTACGGCAAACCTTTAGGTACCACTTTTCATGTATCTGTGGGTAACGTTTTTGAGGAAGATGTCCAGTTCATTGCCCATAGCCTTAACTTGAGCGAAAATCGGGTGACACCGACAATGTTGGCTTTGGATGAAGTAACTGTGCAAAAACGCTTGCTTGGCGAAGATAAAACTGATTATCAACAGTCCTTAATCCAGCAATATTTGCCCGTATCTAGGGGAGATTTGGTGTTGCTAGAAGGGCCTGGAGATTTAGAAGAAGGTAAGTTATTTAACTTATCTTTGCCACAAGTAGCTGAAGTATTAGACGCAAGTGTATTGTTAGTAGCACGCTACAAATCTTTGCTTTCAGTTGAACCTCTATTATCTGCCAAGCAACGTATAGGCGATCGCTTGCTCGGCGTTGTCATTAATGATATTCCTAACGACAAATTAGAATCTGCCAGAAATATATTGCGGCCGTTCTTAGAGCAGCAGGGCATTCCTGTGTTAGCAATGCTACCAAAAAGCGACTTACTCCGCAGCGTCAGCGTTGGCGAACTAGTGAAGCAGCTAAAAGCCGAAGTTCTCTGTCGTAGCGATCGCTTAGATTTAATGGTGGAAAGTTTAGCCATTGGGGCGATGAATGTAAATTCTGCTGTTAAGTACTTCCGCAAACGCCGAAATATGGCAGTAGTCACCGGAGGCGATCGCGTCGAAATTCAGCAAGCAGCCCTAGAAACTTCTACCCAATGCCTGATTTTAACAGGACAACTACCACCGCCTGCGTTTATCCTCAATCGTGCTGAGGAACTAGAAATTCCCATTTTATCTGTTGATTTAGATACCCTCACCACAGTAGAAATTGTCGATCGCACCTTCGGACAAGTGCGCGTCCACGAACCAATCAAGGTAGAGTACATTCGTCAGTTAATGAGCGAGCATTTTGACCTAGAACGCCTGTTATCTAAACTCGGCTTAAGCCCAGCCGCCGCCTTACCTTAGCCAGCCTGAGGGGGGAAGGGGGACAAGGAGGACAAGGAAGACGATTGTACAGACGCGATTAATCGCGTCTCTAACCAATGCCCCATGCCCAATGCCCAATGCCCAATGCCCAATGCCCAATGCCCAATGCCCAATGCCCAATGCCCATTAACAATATCTAACTGAAGTAAGCTTCGCACTTACACGCTCTTTGGTAAAATATCTTGGTCGTTTCATCTCATGATGTCCATCTTTGAGTCAGTCAATAGACCTTATTAACCTCGATACATTAGCGCAAGAACTGGCGACAATCCAGCAAACAGGTTCTAAACGAATTGCCTTGCTGGGTTCCCGTCACGTTCCCATTACGCACCAAAATCTTATTGAAATGATGACCTATGCCTTAGTTTTATCAGGCAACCGGGTCATCACTTCTGGAGCTACAGGTACCAATTCTGCCGCTATTAAAGGCGCGATGCGGGCTGATCCTAATTTGTTGACGGTGATTCTACCCCAAAGCTTAGAACGCCAGCCCAATGAATCGCGTCAGCAGCTAGAACTGGTAATGCACCTGGTAGAAAATCCGAGTAACGATAATCTGTCCCTTGCTGAAGCGAGTTACATTTGCAACAAAGAGATTGTTTCTCGTTGTCAGCAACTTATTTGCTTTGCGTTTCACGACAGTCGCACTCTGCTGCAAACTTGTAAAGATGCAGAAGAACAAAGAAAAGTGGTGACGCTTTTCTACTTTGACTAGCGTGAGGCTGGGTCGGCATGAGTTTAGTTACTAAAGCAAAACTACAGATTGTTTATGGGTGATAGGTTCCGCTAATTGCCCATAAACGACAATTAATGGTATTTTATGGATTTGGTTGATGACGTAATGACATCCGCCTATTTTGCTGCGCTTTTTTAGGCGATCGCAAAGGAGGAATAGAGGATAGGCTAGTAATTACCGATTTACTCATCCCCCATCCCTATTTCAGATCCAACAATAAAAATTCAACGCTGCGCTATGGCTTCTAATTATTCCTTTGACATTGTGAGTGACTTTGACCGACAAGAAATGGTCAATGCTGTCGATCAAGTTGTACGAGAAATCAAAGGCCGTTACGACCTCAAAGATACTGCGACTACTGTTGAGTTAGGTGAGGAAAGTATTGACGTTAATACTGACAGTGAGTTTACTTTAGATTCTGTACACGGTATTCTGCGAGAAAAAGCTGCTAAACGAAATCTTTCTCAGAAAATTTTTGATTTTGGCAAAGTTGAATCCGCTAGTGGTAACCGCGTGCGCCAAGAAATCAAACTTAAAAAAGGTATCAGTCAAGATACCGCCAAACAAATTTCTAAATTGATTCGAGATGAATTTAAAAAAGTTCAAGCTTCGATTCAAGGTGATGCTGTGCGAGTAACTGCTAAATCTAAAGATGAATTGCAAGCTGTAATTCAACGCTTGAAACAAGAAGATTTACCTGTAGCTTTGCAGTTTACAAATTATCGTTGAATCATCTTGATTTTATGCTTTAACTTTTTATAGCTCCCCGACTTCTTAAAGAAGTCGGGGAGCTATAGTAAATTAGGATTTTTTAAAAATAAAGCTGTTACGTAAAAATTCCAGGTTTTTTACTGCTAATCTCACTACAAATATTTTCGAGAATTTCTCAAATTTATAGTTAAATAGTAAATCCATGATTTCATGAATATTCAAAAACTTTAAATAGCTAATTGACCTATCTACTATTGTGTCGCTATCTAATAAATATTTCTTGAGTCCTAGCTTTTCAGAAATTAGCCATTTTTTGTAAAATATTTTGTACATTTCTTTTTGATAATATTGAAAATCTGAGGATTGATTATCTAAATATTTGGCAATATATTTAACAGCTACTTCAGCGCTTAACATACCATGTCTAATGCCTTCTCCAGCTAAAAAGTTAACTGTAGAAACGGCATCACCTATAGCAATAATATTGTTGCTGTAATACTTATCTTGCAATCCCTGGCTATATTTGAGGGTTGCGCCATGAATTTCCAGAAGTTGATAGTTTTTGGGTTGAATATAATCTTTAATAATTAATTCAATATAATATTTTATCGGTTCTAGCTTTTGAATATATTGATGTTTAGAATTTAATAATCCTGCACCTACTTTTAACTTATACTTCTCCATAAGAAATATCCAAGAATAGCCTTTAGAGGTTGTTTGAAAAGTTTTTGGCTGTATCTTCATACTAATCGATCCCCCCTACCCCCCTTTTTAAGGGGGGAAATACAATCAAAGTCCCCATTTTTAAGGGCAGGGCTGTTTCATTCGCTGGTGTTGGAAATTTGTCAAGAGGATAATCTCACGCATAGACGCGGAGCGGCTTCCCGCAGGGTAGGCGCAAAGACGCAAAGAAAAATCACGTATTTTGGGTAGAAGGCGCAAAAATTTTTGGCTAACATTGTGCGCTTGTTCTCAATTTTTGTCTCTTTGTATCTTGCAATTTTATCCATTTTAGGGAACGAAACAGCCCTGCTTTTTAAGGGGAGCCACTGCGTTGCGGGGGTTCCCCCCGTTGTAGCAAGTGGCGTGGATTTAGGGGGATCTAAAACTTTTTGCTACCAACGAAAGGACTTTTAAAACCTGCAAGATCCCCGACTTTTTGAAGAAGTCGGGGATATAATAAAATTGATTAAATGTTACAGAACTTTATGAGTGTGGGAATGTTGTTTAACGTTATCATCTTTAGTCACGACCCTAGCAGCATTTAACACGCGCTTGCGTTCAGTAGAGTAATTTAACTCTGTGTAGGTTGTACCCAAGGCAATGAGAGATTTTGTTACTTCACGGCGCTTATAGGTACGTGCTGCGGCAAATAGTCGGGTGACAAACTCATCTGCAAATTGAGCCGATTCGGGAAAGTTTGTTGGTGTTGAGAGTTGATCCCCATTCAGGATAGAGCCTAAATTTGTGGCTAAAGCAAATTTATATGAAGTGGGAATTCCTTTCATAATTGCTTCTAAAGCTGCTGAGGGTATGGGTTCAATGACTTCGACTTGATGAATTTCGCCATCTTCCTTCACAAAGCATGTAGCCAAGCCAAGCACAATGTAATCGTCAGCAGTTAAATCGGGAGACTCAGGGTAAGAAATTGCAACTGTCATAAGAAAATTTTCTCAAAACTTAAAAGTCAGATTAAGGAACTAGCAGCTGGAACCGTTAGATGCGAATCTATAAGGAGACAAGGCAACGGGGATCAACCTCATATCTCAAGCTAGGATATTCGCACCTGAATTGTTGTTTTTCTTGACGGTTTTCGTCATTTGCTTGAGAATAATTGCTCCAACAGGAAAACAGGGTTACCCATTCTGAGCATTGCCTTGTTCCTGGGTGCGCTGCGTTATATCTCATCAACGGCTTGTTGGCATTCTACCAAGTTGTCGCTCTCACTACTTGACTACTCTGGGAGATTGATATTTGCTTTTTCTGGAATTTAACCTGGGGATGAGGTATCTATGATGAGATTGGATCGTTAATTGTTTGTATGAGATAAAGTTTTTCTATGGTTGTGGTTGTAATTATTAAGTAATTATAGACACCCTAAGAACTGACATATCCGACTAACTACCAGCACAATAATAACTATATTTTGATTTCAAAAACCAAGTATATACGGCAGGACAGTATGAGTAATAACTCCTATCTAGCTTTTGGAGATAAGCAAAACAACTTATGCGATATTGTATCAAATACAACTAAAAATTTTAGAGATGATTTAGATCTAGAAGATAGCGATTTACGCTCATGTGCTTTGAGATTGGCGCAGAAAGGTGATTATAGTCAAGCGATCGCACTTTTAAGCCAACTGATCCGCCGTCACCCGCAAAACGCGATTGATTATAACAACCGAGGGCTGATTTACTTTCAAAGTGGCGAAACCCAAAAGGCTTTTTGTGACTACAACACAGCACTACAAATTAATCCGGCTTTGGCTAGTGCTTATAATAACCGCGCCAACTACTACGCTGCTTGTGGCAAATTAGCCGCAGCGATCGCTGATTACGATCGGGCGATTGATTTAAATCCTAGCCATGTCCGGGCGCGCATCAATAGAGGCATCACCTGGCGCGAATTAGGGCAATATGAGGAAGCAATTGAGAATTTTGATGTCGCCCTGCTTTTTGGGCAGCTAGAAGGTCATATCTGGGCTGAGAGAGGCAGAACTTATCATCTTTGGGGCGATTGGAATTGTGCGATCGCTGATTATCGTCGTGCTTTAACTCAACTCCCTGAAAGAAAAGATGCTCCTGGTTGGCGCTTACGCAGACAATTAGAAAATTGGTTAAACGAACTGCTATCTCCTGAACATCCTGATTCTTTAAGTTAGTCCGGCTTTGGACTGGTAAATCTAAATTATGAGTAGAGTATAGCGACCCTGTATAACTAATTGCGAATAAATGTTAATTAGTGTAGCTTGGCGACAATAACTATAACTGAAATATCATCCTGTTGACTGTTGACTGTTGACTGTTGACTTTTGACTTGTACTTTAAGGTGATGACTCAGATTGACTAGTAGCTTCTGTTGCATCTGGATTTATCAAGACGATTTGACGCTGAGACGGGTCAACTCGGTAGCTTTGTTGTTGCATAATAGATTTCGCCTGGGAGGGATCGAAGTTGCGATTAAATTTTGCTTGTAAAGCATTGACACGCCCTTCCATCTGCTTGAGTTCAGTCCGCATTTCTCGCAATTTATCTTGCTGTAACCAGTGATAGGGCAAAAGTTGCATGAGGGCGGAAACGGCTGCTGCGGATATCGCCAAATTAACTGCTATCTTGGCTGTCGCTTCTATAGCCATGACTTGATGCGATCGCTGGCGCAAATGACGCTTGGGGCGAGGTGTAACCCGGCGTTTCTGGATCGGTTGTACCGGCAGACTTGATGGTTGAATAGCGTTCATGATGGTAAAAAAGACCTCATAAATTCAAGCAGAACAGCGTGATACCAATTTAAAATTCAAAATTCAAAATTCAAAATTCAAAATTTAGAATTATGAAAGCTAGAGAACGCAAGGGTTTACCACTGCGTATCTTTCGCATTCTTGGTGCAAATTGGTAATAAAAGCCTACTTATTATAATTACGGCTTGATTTAGCTGCCATATTACTTCATTTTTTGCAAATTGCTACAGGTGTATCTTTGCAAAAAAAGAAACCTGGCATACGTAAGTATCCTTAGTCAAACACTTACTCGCCTTAAGCTAAAAGTGTCGTTTTAGGTTACTCACTCATGCCAGGCTTCTTAGCCCAACAACTGTGTCACACTCTGGCTTATTTGTAAAGTTCTGTAGCTAAACGCCAAGCCAAAACGCCTGGAATCAAGGCTACGACCAAAGCGATGTACACTTGAGTATCTGAGAGAGATGTCACAGCAAACAAGAGACTGTTGGATATAGGCATGGTTGGA
This sequence comes from Calothrix sp. FACHB-168, assembly GCF_963889195.1. Lineage (NCBI taxonomy): Bacteria > Bacillati > Cyanobacteriota > Cyanophyceae > Nostocales > Calotrichaceae > Calothrix > Calothrix sp. FACHB-168. The sequence continues at coordinate 272,928 of NZ_CAWPNJ010000030.1, read as the reverse complement.
AACCTCCTAAACTCAATGCATTTTAAATTAGTTCGTTTACTACTTTTCACTGTTTTGCGAGGTTTGGGGAACATCTTGTTACAAGATGCAACAAAAGCCGCGATCGCTCAGTAGTGATTCGTTATTCTTTTTAAAGAAAATATATCAATCTATGGATTTTTTTCTAGGGATCGATTTTGGGACATCTGGCGCTAGGGCGATTGTCATTGACGCTGAAGCGGTTATCCAGGCAGAAATGCGGTTTCCTTGGGAAAATTACCCTGATTGGCTAAATGTATGGCAAAAAGCTCTATGGGGGCTTTTAGGGGCGATTCCCGAACCACTGCGGCGAGAAATTAAAGCGATCGCGATTAATGGAACTTCCTCCACTGTTTTATTAACAGACGCGACTGGTAAACCTGTAGACGCGCCCTTGCTGTATAACGATCCACGGGGATCGGTGATGTTAGAACAGTTGAAAAGCTTCGCGCCGGAAAATCATACGGTAGTCAGCGCTACTTCTAGCCTCGGCAAACTTATGTGGATGTCACAATTGCCAACATTCAGCCAAGCCAGATATTTCCTGCATCAAGCGGATTGGCTCGCATTTCTGCTGCATGGACGCTTAGGTATTAGCGATTACCATAACGCCTTAAAGCTGGGTTACGACGTAGAAGAGTTAAAATACCCACAATGGCTAGAAAATTTGCAAATCCCGATTGAGTTACCGGAAGTTTTACCCCCAGGTACACCTATTGCTGAATTACGCCCAGAAATTGCTGCTAAATTTGGTTTACGTCAAGATTGTTTAGTTTGTGCGGGAACGACAGATAGTATTGCGGCTTTTCTCGCCAGTGGCGCAAAATCGCCAGGGGAAGCGGTAACTTCCTTGGGTTCGACATTGGTATTAAAACTCTTGAGTCGCACTCGCGTTGAAGATGCGCGATATGGAATTTACAGCCATCGTCTAGGCGATTTGTGGCTAACTGGCGGCGCTTCTAATACTGGCGGTGCAGTTTTGCGGGAATTTTTTACGAATGCTGAGTTAGAAAGCTTGAGTCAGGAGATTGATGCCAATACAGCCAGCGAATTAGATTATTATCCCTTGTTAAAACCAGGCGATCGCTTTCCGATTAACGATCCCCATTTACCCCCACGCTTAGAACCACGCCCAAATAATCCCAGAGAATTTTTACATGGGTTATTAGAAAGTATTGCCCGCATCGAAACAAGAGGGTATGAATTGTTACAGCAAATGGGCGCAGATAAGTTACAGCGCGTTTATACGGCTGGTGGTGGTGCAGCAAATAATACTTGGACTGCGATTCGCGGAAGGTATTTGCAAGTCCCTGTAGTTTCATCAACACAGACAGAAGCAGCCTATGGAACAGCGCTTTTGGCGATGGGGGAAGGGAAGGGGGACAAGGGAGATAGGTGTTTATAACTCCTAAACAGATTGCTATATATCTGTTTTCTTTTCTCTAAGACTTACGCACACTATACGAACTCTTGGCGTACTTGGCGTCTTGGCGGTTCAATAAATTAAAATTTTTAGTAATTTGTGCGTATTCTCTTCTCTCTGTGTTCTCTGCGCCTCTGTGGTTAGATCATTTTATTAACCGCAGAGGACGCAGAGAGCGCAGAGGAAAAACAGAATTGATTGCTCGCATTAAGACGATGGATAAATTAGTCGCCTTGATGAATTTGTTGATAAACCAAATCTCGAAGATTATTTGCAGTTTGGTTAGTAATAGATGCGTAAAGACTCCTCAGTGTCATTCGCACCAGCAAATTTTTTTGATGAGGTTGGATACCTAAACGTTTTCTTGCTGTTTGTGGAAGTTGCTGGTAACAAGTTTCGCTTAATATTTCCACAGATTCTAATATTTCTGCTTCATTTCCTAACACTTGTAGTATCTGTTCACAAATATCTTCTAAATCAGTATCTATCCCGGTGACAATAGACATATCTCGGCTGATACTTGGTTTATTAGATACCTGAATATAGGTTTCCAGGTTCGTCATCTGGGCAGCTATTTGGGGATGGGTGCTTCGTAGCAAGCGAATGTCATCTATCCCTTTTACTAACATCACTAAACGATCTAATCCCCAACCAGATGCTAAACCTGTATAACCAGGTTTGAGTAAATTCGGATGAATTTCTCCGCATTCTCCTATTTCAATCCAGTTACCATTAACTAATACTTCAATTTCTAAACCATTGCAGGTATATGGGTGTGATGTTTCATTTAAGCGATAGGAAACATTTGGAAGAATGGCGTTGATAATAACAGTAATTAGCTGAATTAAAGCTTCTCTAGCTAATTTTTGCTGTTGGCTAATTAACCATACATCCATTTGATGAGGTTCGCCAACATGACGTTTATCTACCACATCCCGACGGTAACAAATACCAGGATGCATAATGAGTTGTTCCCCCTGTAAGTGAGGAAGTAACTCTGGCATGATAACAGTGGTGTGAGTTCTCAGTAGCCTACCGTCGCTGAGGTAACGGGTGTATTTGGGGGAACGGGATAAACTTTCTTGTGGAATATACAGCTTATCGTAGTTATTGGCGATCGTGGTGATGGGAGAAGAACGCCAAATTGTGGGTTCGGGATAACCGGATGCTTGCAGAACTTCGGCTATTTGGTAGACGATAAGATTAATGGCGTGAATTCCATTAGCCGGGTTCGTCAAATCCGGCTTGAGAAGTCCAGGTGGTTCATTTTTTGCCTCTCGTAAATTAGTTTGTAATACAATTGTAACATAAAATGCTATCTAGGAAATTATTGTCAGAAAAAATAATAGGGAACAGAAAAAATAGAGATTATTTTTGCAGTTGTTGGTGAATGGGAATCTGAATAACAAACTCGGTTCCTTCTCCCAGGGTAGAAAAACAAGTGAGCTTACCACGATGTTTTTCGGTAATAATTTGATAACTGATAGACATACCCATACCTGTACCTTTTCCTACAGGCTTGGTTGTAAAGAAAGGATCGAAAATGCGTTGCTGAATATTTTCGGGAATCCCAACGCCGTTATCAGCGATCGCAATTTCTACCCACTGACTATCAATAACTGATGTGCGAATGGTAATCTGGCTGGGTTGGGCTTTAATCTCTGCAACAGTTCGCTGACTATTTTGTTCTTCCATTGCATCGATAGCATTGGATAAAATATTCATAAACACTTGATTGAGTTGTCCAGCATAGCACTCAACTTCAGGTAAATTACCATAGTCCTTAATGATTTCAATAGCTGGATAAGGCGATCGCGCTTTCAGGCGATGTTGTAAAATTAGCAGCGTGCTATCGATACCTTCATGAATATCCACCGTTTTAAAATCGGATTCATCCATGCGCGAGAAATTACGCAGCGATAACACAATCTCACGAATGCGATCGGTTCCTATTTTCATCGAATTCAGAATTTTTACCAAATCCTGCTGCAAAAACTCCAAATCCATTTCTTCCGCTTCCGCTTGGATTTCTACTGGAGCCTTAGGATAAAACTTCTGGTAAAGTCGGATAAAAGCTAAAAGACTATTAGAATAATCTTGTAAATAAGTCAAGTTTCCGTAAATAAAATTAACTGGATTATTAATTTCGTGAGCAACGCCAGCTACCAATTCTCCCAAACTGGACATTTTTTCACTTTGCACCAATTGTAACTGAGCTTTTTGGAGATTATCTAAGGTAAGTTGTAACTCTTGGGTTTGTTCGCGCAAACGAGCTTCTGCTTGCTGTAATTCTGCGATAGACTTTTCCTTTTCTTGCGCATCAGATTTCATCTTTTGTGCTAGCTGATGTCCATAAAACGTTACGCTAGCAACCATCAGTAGCATTGCAGATGCGATCGCAAACTCATAATATCGAAATACATTAGCAGCAACCTTTTCTTTCTGCAAAAGCTGCTGCTGAATCTGGCTGACATTACGGCGAAAAGTCGCCAGTGCTTTATTGACTTTATGATATTGACGATCCATCGTCGCCATGCGTTTACCAGCCATTTCCGGCTGATTCTGGCGAAAATAGTCAAAAATGAGTTTGGCTTCAGCTATCATTTCCGTGGTTGCTGCTTGTACTGAATCCAAGTCTTTGAGCAACTTTTCTACCTGCGCTGGATCTACTTGAGTTTGTAGCTCTTGTTTAATGCTGTTAAATTTCTGCTCAAAGTTATCTTGAGCAGTTGCTAATCTTTTTGATTCCATCTCCACATTTTGAGAATCAAAAACATCATTTCCAGGTGCATTAACATCTGCTAAAAGTTGACCTAATTCAGAATATCTTTCCAATCGCACAGCCCACTCATGATTTACCACAATGGATTGAGTATAGATGTCCATAATTCTGTGGTTAAGGTATAGGCTACTGGATACAGTTAATAGGTCAAAAGCTGCCAGAGCGTAGTAAATATACTGCCACTTAGCTATTGAGAACCATTGTACAAAAGTGGGAAACTTTTTTTTCAGGAATATTACTGATGCCGTCATGGGGGTTCTAAATTTACTGCTCAAGATGATTGATAAGTAGTCCCAAAGAATTATTCACACATAAATTTTTAGGTTAAGCTCAAGTTGTCAGCCTTGATTTTTGTATAAATTGTGCGCTCAATTTTGGTACAATACTTATAATTAATATTTCCCCAAATACCCTTAAGACGAACATATATGCTCTCTGTGTTCTCTAACTTGAAAATGGGCATGGGGCATTGGACATGGAAAGACAGATTTTCATGCCAGGTTTGTGGGTTTTTTCTGTGATTGGCTAACTTGAAAAAGTGCATTGTATCGAGTAAAAAATACTAGTTACCAGCCCCTTTTTTATGTGTCCTGGTGTACACAGTTCATGACAGCTACTTAGACGATAGGAAACACCAGGAAGAATTGTGTTGAGAATAACAGTAATTAATTGAAAGGCGAGTTTCTTAAAATTACTTATTTTTAATGTAAAGATTGTGTAAAGCTGTACTTGGAATGAGTGATTTTACATAAGCCGTTGTATAGTAACTTAAGTAAATAGTCAAAATTTTAACCAAGAAGTCTGCCGGCTTCTTGTAAATTTCGTTGTATAAATTTTGCATACTTGAGCGGATTAATTTTAGGAAGACTCCACGAAGTGGGGCTATTTTGCCTACTCATTTGTTTATTTACTGATTTAAATAAGGAATTGACATGAGTACAACCGTTCGCTATGAATATATTTCTCCTGGTGTAATTGATGTCATCGATGCAACTGGTGCTAAAACCAGGATGAATTTTACCAGCACCGGACAAATTCAAAGTATCCAAGACCCTTTAAACAGAGCTACAAATTTTACCTACGACACCAACGGCTATCTCAGCCAAATTACTGCCCCAGGTAACACAATTTACAAATATTCCTATGATTCCCAAGGACGCTTGCTGAGTCAAACCGACCCTTTGAATCAAAGTGTTAGCTTTACCTATGGTGCAAACTCCGATTCTCCAACTAAAGTCACAGACCAAAAGGGTAATGCTCTCCAGTATGCCTATAATACCTATGGGGAATTGACGGGAATTACTTACACCGATAACAAGTCAGAAACTTTTACCTATGATATAAATGGCAATCTGATTGAAGCCAAAGAACGTAGCGGTGATGTTTTTAAATACACCTATAACAGCACAGGGCAAATCACCCGTAAAACCTTTGATGATGGCAAGTTTGAGCAATATACTTACGATGCAAAAGGTAATTTAGCATCAGTCATTGATGTTAATAGCAAAACAACGAGTCTTATCTATGATGCTAACAACCGTTTAACTAAAATTACCTACCCAAATAGCCGCTTTCTAGAATTTGCCTACGATACCCAAGGTAGGCGCACTCAAATGAAAGACCAAAGCGGATTTACTAGCAACTATATTTATGACGCTGATGGTCGCCTCTCAAAATTAACCAATGCCAGTGGTGCAACGATTATTTCCTACAACTATGATACTGTTGGGCGCTTGTCACGGGAAACTAATGGTAATGGCACTTATACAACCTATGCCTACGATAATGCAGGGCAAGTAACGAGCATTATTAACTATGCATCGAATAATTCGATAAATTCTTCATTTGCTTACACCTACGACAGTTTGGGACGGCAAACAGGTGTGACTACAAGGGATGGTACTTGGGCTTATACCTACGATACGACGGGGCAGCTAGCAAGGGCACGATTTACTTCGACTAATACGAGTATTGCCAATCAAGATTTACAGTATGTCTACGATGCAGCAGGTAATCGCATCCAGACTATTGTGAATGGGGTGACAACTAATTACACGACTAACAACCAGAATCAATACACTACTGTTGGTGGTGCGACTTATACATACGATGCAGATGGGAATTTAACTAAGGTTGTTGATGGAACTCGCACTTGGACTTATACATATAACGACGAGAATAAGTTGATTGGTGCGGTGACTCCAGAAGGGACATTTAGTTATGAGTATGATGCTTTTGGGAATCGTGTTGCGTCAGTTCAAAATGGTCAACGGACAGAATATTTAATTGACCCCTTTGGGTTGGGTGATGTTGTTGGGGAATATAACGGTAGTGCAGCAACTAACTACGTTCATGGGATTGGTTTAGTTGGTCGCTTTGCTGGAAGTAATGCGGCTTATTATGATTCGGATTTGTTGGGTTCAACAGCAGGACTAACTAATGCTGCTGGTAGTTATGTGAACCGTTATGCTTATCGTCCGTTTGGGGAAAATTTGCTGACAACAGAGGGTGTTGCTAATCCTTTTGAGTTTGTTGGGCAATGGGGGGTGATGGATGAAGCGAATGGGCTGGATTTTATCCGCGCTCGATATTATTCACCTTTAACAGGTCGATTCACTAGTTTAGATCCAAGTGGTCAGTCTGGCGGAGTTAATCTCTATGCCTATACCTCCAATAATCCTGTTAATGAAGTGGATATTAATGGGAAATTTGCTATCATTATTCGTAACATCATTCGGAATCAAATACGGAATCAGACAAAGCCCGTTCAGCCCCCCATACCAATTCCTCCTCGTTTACCTCCCAAAGAAAAAGATCAGCCTGATCGAGACGGTGACGATTTTCAGAAAAAGTTTGATGAGGAAAAGCGTAAACGTAATGATGAAAGACGAGATCGTCGCCACGGCGATCCAGGAAAAGACACTGGTGACCGTATGGGAGGTGCTGAAAGAACTATTTCCCCACTAGTCCTAGATTTAGACGGTGATGGTATCGAATTAACTTCACTGCAAGAATCTGGTGCTTTCTTTGACCTCGATGCAGATGGATTTGCTGAACAAACAGGTTGGGTAAAAGCAGATGATGGGCTTTTAGCGCTTGATAGAAATGGCGACAAGCGCATCAACGACATCACCGAACTGTTTGGAAACGCCACAACTGACGGATTTATCATTCTCAAACAACTCGATAGCAATAACGATAATGTCATCGATTCCACAGATACCCAATTTGCGAATCTGTTAATTTGGCGAGACAAAGACCAGGATGGTTTTAGCGACGTTGGTGAATTGCGAAGCTTGGCTGATTGGGGAATCAGAAGTATCAACCTCAACTATCAAACCGCAAATGATACCAACCAAGGCAATCGCATTAGTAGCATTAGTAACTACACCCGAACAGATGGCGTTACCCGCGAAATAGTTGATGTTTGGTTTGCTCTCAACCAGGTAAATACAATCTACGAGAAAAAATATCAACTTAAAGCGGAAACTCTATTTCTCCCATCGCTCCGAGGTAATGGTAATTTAGCTGATTTGTATATTGCCATGAGCATCGACCCAATTTTATTGGGAATGATGCGGAATATTGTGTCTTTAAGTACTCAAGATTTTCAACAATTCCACAATCAATTTATTTCTCAAGTAGAAGCACTGCTTTACCGTTGGGCTGGTGTGGAAAATATTGCCACGAATAGCCGAGGTTTTTACATAGATGGGCGCAAACTCGCTTTCTTAGAAAAGTTTGTTGGCGAAAATTTCCAGCAAGCTGGCTGGGGTGCTAATCCCGGCCCCCAAGCCTCAAACGTGATTAACGGAGTCTGGAACGACCTATTCCGGGAACTCACAGGGCGTTTGCTTGTACAGGGACAAATGCGTAATTTGTTCCCTAATTCAACCTTTAGCCACAATGGCGACACACTAGAAACTATCACCAGCCTTGACACGATTCTAAATGGGTTAAGAACCAATGCACCTACAAATTCGGGTCAAGCAATTTTATATTGGAACTTCGCAGTTACCGCCTTAGATGCTTTCGAGGGTAGATTTAATCTTTCTCAAGAAGATTTTGACGCTCGCATCGCTCAAGTTTTGGCAAATGCGGGATTTTCTGGATTCCTCAACACTTTTCGCCAAGCGGATTTTCTCCAAGCGTTTGCTAATGTCACCTTTGGCACATCTGGTAATGACACTATCAATGGCACCACTGGAAACGACCAAATTAATGGCGCTGCTGGCAATGACACAATTTCTGGTGGAGCCGGAAATGATATTTTGGATGGGGGTATTGGCAATGACCGTATCGATGGTGGTGATGGTAATGACACTATCAAAGCGGGATTTGGTACGGATACCGTTGATGGTGGTAACGGTCAAGATACCCTAGAACTGGATTTATCCGGGCAAACAGCAAACCTCACCATCACTAACCCCCTTAACGGTGGCACTTTACCAGGTATCGCTTCGGCAACAAACATTGAATTTCTCAAACTCACAGCAGGTAGCGGTAACGACACTATCACCCAAGCCACTACCATCAATGGCAGTATCTTCCGCAGTAATGACATATTTAACGGTGGTGCAGGAAATGACATTATTAATGCTGGGTTGGGTCTTAACGACCAAGTAAATGGGGGTTCTGGTGTTGATACCCTGATTCTTAATTATTCCGTTAATGATGTTGGCAATCAAATGCAATTTACCATTGCTGGTAGTAATGGTAACGGTTTTTCTGGCAGTGCAGGAAGAACTGCAACTACTGGAGGTTGGCTGGATTCGATTAGCTTTACAGGCATTGATCGCTTTAACATTACAGCAACTCGCAACGCCGATACTATTGATGTTGGTGGTACTAACAGCATAATTAATGCTGGCGATGGTAATGATACTGTCACCCTTAGAAGTGTAGGTTTTACAGCTGATGGTGGTGCAGGTACAGATAAGCTGTTGCTAAATCTTTCGGCTCAAACCACCGACGTTAATATCACCGTCACCCCATCTGGAATTACCACTCCTGGTTTTACCAACTCGATTACCAATTTCGAGTCTATTTCGCTAACCAATACAGGTAGCGGTAACGATGTAGTTAATCTCAGCGCCACTGTTGGCGATGGAGGTTATTGGAATTATGGTAGCGAAGTCCGACTGGGTGCTGGCAATGATTCGGTAATTGGCGGCACTGGTACAGATGCATTTTACGGAGAAGCAGGAAATGACACCCTCGATGGTGGTGCAGACCGCGATCGCCTGGAAGGTGGTGATGGCAATGATATTTTGCGTGGTGGTGCAGGCGATGATAACGGGGAACGGCTGGCTGCTGGTGTTGTTTATGGTGGACTCTACGGTGGTGCGGGTAATGACACCTTAGATGGTGGCGATGGCAATGACTACCTAGACCCTGGTACAGGTGTTGACTCAGTAATTGGTGGTTTGGGTAACGATGTCCTCAACCTCAACCTTTCAACTGTGACAACAGCGATCGCAGTTAATTACACCAATACAACTGCTGGAACTGTTACAGGCGGCACAACTTTCCGTGAAATTGAGCAACTTTTCCTGAAAACAGGTAGCGCTAACGATGTGGTTAATCTCAGCGCCACCGTAGGAAGTGGCGGTAGCTGGAATTACGGTAGTGAGGTACGTCTTGGCGCAGGAAATGATTCGGTAATTGGTGGCACTGGTACGGATGCATTGTACGGAGAAGCCGGAAATGACACCCTTGATGGTGGTGCAGACCGCGATCGCCTTGAGGGTGGTGATGATAATGATATTTTGCGCGGTGGTGCTGGTGATGATAATCGGGAACGGCTGGTTGCTGGTGTTGAATACGGTGGTCTTTATGGTGGTGCTGGTAATGACACCTTAGATGGTGGCGATGGCAATGACTACCTAGACCCAGGTACAGGTGTTGACTCAGTAATTGGTGGTTTGGGTAACGATGTCCTTAACCTTGACCTATCAACCCGAACAACTGCTGTCACTATCAACTACACAAGTACCGCTAGTGGAACCGTGACTGGCGGCACAACTTTCCGTGAAATTGAGCAACTTTTCCTGAAAACAGGTAGCGCTAACGATGTGGTTAATCTCAGCGCCACCGTAGGAAGTGGCGGTAGCTGGAATTACGGTAGTGAGGTACGTCTTGGCGCAGGAAATGATTCGGTAATTGGTGGCACTGGTACGGATGCATTGTACGGAGAAGCCGGAAATGACACCCTTGATGGTGGTGTAGACCGCGATCGCCTTGAGGGTGGCGATGGTAATGATATTTTGCGCGGTGGTACAGGTGATGATAATGATGAGCGACTGGTTGCTGGTGTGAAATACGGTGGTCTTTACGGCGATGCTGGTAATGACCAGCTATTTGGTGATGCTGGTAATGACTGGCTTGCTGGAGGCGCAGGAAACGATACTCTAACCGGAGGTACTGGTATTGACAAATTTGTTTTCGATATCGGAACAGCTTTTACCACCAGCGCAATGGGAAGCGATCGCATTACCGATTTTCTTACAGGTACAGACAAAATTGTCCTTGACAAAACCACCTTTACCGCACTCACTACCTCTGCTGGTTCTAATCTCAATGCTAGCGAGTTCGCGGTAATTAACGAATCTACTAACGGCGCAACGGTAGCTGGTGCCAGCATTGCCCGTATGGTCTTTAACCGATTTAATGGCGATTTATTCTATAACGCCGATGGTGCAACATCAGGTTTAGGTTCCGGTGGATACTTCGCAACTTTATCAGGAGTTACAACTCTGTCTACAACAGATATCTTGTTACAAGCTTAAGGTGCGCAAATGAAACGTGTCACCAGACTAAAAATTTGTCAGAGTCTGGTGACAGTATGAAAACACAAATCTTCATCCAAAGTGGTAACCACTGGATAGAAGCAAGCGCTGTGAGGCGTTTCAGATTCTCTTTTCCCAGCCTGATGGCTAAATCAATTTACAAACCACAGCGATCGCATTCCTAATCCGTATTTCCTTGATTAGAGGAATAAAAAAATCCTGAATAAAATCGTTTTTTACCAAAAAAATCAGTATTTTTGGGTGGATATAATCAATTTTAAATATCTATTAGTTCCAGAAAAATAGAAAGGAATTCTCATGCGAAAATTCATATCAACTTTAATCCTAGTTATTGTTGCACAACTGATATTTTTTGTGTCGCAGATAACATTGTTCCAACCTACTAATGCTCAACAAAGTAGTAGCAAACTCTATGGAGTGCATGAGTTTAATATTGCCAAGCAGGCTATACATAATTTACCAGAGCGAATTAGTTTGATTCAGCAAGTAGGAGCAAAGGTAGTTCGTTTGCCTGTAAGTTGGCACTTAATGGAAGGGCAACAAGGAGTAACTCCACAATGGTTCTGGGATGAACTAGATGCAGAAGTGTCTGCTGCCGAAAAAGCAGGACTAAAGCTGATTATTGAATTGGGACAATCACCTTGTTGGGCTTCATCTGCACCGAATAAACGATGTCAAGACTCCAAGTACACTGATTACTTGTTATACCCACCAATTAAATACACTGACTATGCGAATGCGATCGCTAAACTTGTGCAACGTTATCGCAGTCGGGTTTACGCTTGGGAAATATGGAACGAACCCAATCTTAAAGGAAATTGGAAACCACTTGGCTCTCGTCCCCTAGCAATTAACGACTTCCACAATTCATTTATCAATCTTCAGGGTGCATCACAGTATGCAAACCTTGTTAAAGCATCCTATAACAAGATTAAAAGTGTTGACCGTAATGCTGTAGTATTAGCTGGTGCTATTGGATCTGGGGATGTTGATTATGTAAATGAAATGTATAAGGCTGGTATCAAAGGTTATTTTGATGCACTCTCTATTCATCCTTACACTGGCACTTATCCTGTGGGTCAGACAGATTCTAAATACAGTAGAAGTTATGGGCCAGATGAATGCCCTACCGGAGTAGAGTCAGCAAAGCTTTGGTGCTTTAAGGTTGGTGTCGAAAGAATACGACAAGCCATGCTAAATCAAAATGATAATAAACCTATTTGGTTTACTGAGTTTGGTTTTAGCAGTACTGAAGGATGGAAAGCGAGTAATCCTGACCTTGAAATTGGATGGAATGGTTCAGGTCTGAATGGTCAAGCCGAACATTTGCGAAAAGCTGTTGAGTTAATTAATAACTGGAGTTATGTTCCAGTTGCTTGCTGGTATCAACTAGTTGATAGATACGCTCGTAATGACCGAGAAGGTCGATTTGGTCTTTTTGATATCAACGGTAAAATTAAACCTTCAGGTCAGGCTTTTAAGCAACTTATGAGTACAACAAAACCAGTACTTATCTCGCCAAAAGGTCAAATTACAACAAATCCACCTGTCTTTTCTTGGCAAGCAACACCAGGAGCTACAAGTTACAAACTTTGGGTTAACGAGTATAGCAGTCCTAATGTTCCTGGTAAAATTAACCGTGACTTTACCCCAACACAAGCTAATTGTGCTAGCAGTACTACTTGTAAAGTCAGTCCTGGAGTACGTTTTGCACAAGCTAGCGCAGAATGGTGGGTAACAGCAAATTACAGTAATGGTAGTTCTCAACTAAGCGATAGCGCTACATTTACCGTTAAATAATCACCGTAGGGGGATATACTGTTGTCCGTTGTGAATCCCCCGCATCACTGCCATTAGCCTGTATGACTGTGTATTATTTAAGGCATAGCCATTTGCGCTTGCTCCCAGTTTCCGATAGATGTCTTTGTCGCCGTCGTAGGTTGTCAGGACAATCATCAGAGTATGGCCAAACAAGAGCGCAAATGGAAGCGATCACTTCTGAGCCTGGGGTGGTTCGTTAAAAATTGTTACCTACTCACAGCAGATTGCAACTCGGTGAGGTAAAGATGATTGTAAGGGTTAACAACCGTTCGCCCCAAAGCGTGCAACTCATTTACCTGAAATATGCTGTAACTTCTGCAACGCCAATAAACCTGCACCATAAGCAGGTTCATGCTTGGGAAATATCACTTTTACTTCGGGAAAATTCTGATTTAGAGAAGCTGTAAACCTCTGGTGCATTTTCGCTTTACCAGTCCACACACTTCCCGTAGTCACTACTTCTAAAACTGGGCGATCGCTAAAAAGTTTGTCAATAACTGTAGAGGTAGCGACAACTAAATATTGTACAGCATCATCAATGATTTGATTAGCGACGCGATCGCCTAAAGCAGCAGCTAAATCAACAATTTCTGCTAAAGCGGCGATTTCCGTCACACCCCAGCCTCGGCGATAGATTAACTCTACTAAATTTTCTAAATTGGATAATTCGAGATAAACTTTAAAAATATCTATCAAACTAGTAGGCATTCCGCTACCATCGTAAGCTTTTAATGCAGCTTGCACGCCCGCGATCGCAATTCGATAAGCGCTACCTTCATCACCTAAAATATATCCCCAACCACCAACGCGCTTAGTTATTCTCTGATGATTGCGTCCAAAAATTATCGAACCTGTACCTGCGGCGGTGACAATTCCCACGCTATTACCAGTACCGCCAACTAACGCAATTAAAGCATCATGACAAATCAAAATATTAGTTGTAGGTAATGTCCAGTTTATTGGCAGTAATTGACTATTTTGTAAGTCTTTAACTACACTTTTTATAACTTCAATATCTTCTTTACGTCCTACACCAGCTAAACCTAAACAAATTGCACTAATTGTTATCGGCTTAGTAATATTTACGGCTTTATCTGTCGCCGCCATGATAGCAAATTCAATTGATTGTTTAGCTGTAGCAATACCGATACTTTGATAATTAGACGCGCCAGCTTCACCCCGACTCACAACTTGGCGATTTTCATCCATCAAAACACAAACGGTTTTGCTACCGCCGCCATCAATTCCTAAAACGTAATTCATGGATAAATTCAAAATTCGCTATTTTATTGCTTGAAGAAAGGCAGAGGGCAGAGGGCAGAGGGCAGAAGTTACAGCAGATTGCTAGTTGGTAAGGTACAAATTATAGTTGATTGTAGGGGCACTGGCACTGCCATGCCCCGAAGCGCGTACCTCATTTACCTAAAATATGCTGTATCAAGATATATTTTTGTTATATGCCAGTACTTACGTAAAAATTATCAAAAACCTTGATTTATGAACCGCCAAGACGCCAAGAACGCCAAGAAGTTATAGAGTGTGCGTAAGTCATATCTGCCTCGCTTTTTTCTTTTAACTGGTGGGAGGTTTGACTGGTTCTTGTAAGGGAATGAAAAAGATAGTAATCATTCCGGGAATCGTCAGCAAACAGACCAAAATAAAAAATAATGGATATCCCACTGCTTGTTGAATTGTACCGCTAATTGCCCCCGGTAACATCAAACCTAAAGCCATTAGTCCAGTAGATATGGCGTAATGAGAGGTTTTATATTCACCTTGGCAGATATACATTAAATATACGCTAAAGGCTGTAAAACCTAGTCCATAACCAAATTGTTCTAAGGAAACAAGGGGATAAACTAATGTGAGTGATGGTTTATTATAGGCGAGATATACATAAAATATGTCCGGTAAATTCAAAGCTAAAGCCATCGGTAACAGACATTTTTTTAAGCCGTAGCGGGAAATTAACATTCCGCCTAAAATGCCGCCAATAATTAAAGAGAGTACGCCAAAGGTTCCGTAAATTAGTCCAACTTGTTCGGTGGAAATAGCCAACCCGCCTTTCTCTAATTTGTCTAGGAGAAATAACGAGGCTATTTTGACAAGCATGGCTTCACCGAATCGGTAAAGTAAAATAAATGCTAAAATTGCTAATATTTTTTCTTGGCGAAAATAGGTTTGGATAATATCTAAAAAAGGTATTTTTTCAGCTTGGGCTTGTGATTGCCTGGGAATATCTGATTCCGGCCAAGGTAAAACGAAGCGGTGAAAAATAAACAGAATCGCAAAAATTACGGCGGAAAAACCGATCGCGATCGCCCAACTTAAAGGAATATTATTAAGTGTGGTTTCTAAGCGCCCAGCTAAAATGACTAACAAGCCGCTACCAAATAATACAGCAATACGATAAAACAGCGAGCGAATACCTACAAAAAAGGCTTGTTGTTCGGGACTTAATGCCAACATATAATAGCCATCTGTAGCTATATCATAGGTGGCGGAAATAAATGCGCCGACTGTTAAGGCTGCTAAGGAGATGAAAAAGAAATTGGGTAGTTGTAAGGATAAGGCGACTAACGTTAAGCAGCAAAACATGGCAAATTGGGTGACAAGTATCCATGTTCTTTTGGTGGCGTAAATATCGACAATTGGCCCCCAAAACATTTTTAGTACCCAGGGGAGGTAGAGAAAGCTTGTCCAAGCGGTGATTTGGTCGTTGTCGATGCCGAGTTTTTTGTAGAAGATGACGGAAACGCTGCTGATGAGAACGTTGGGGACACCTTCAGCGAAGTAGAGGGTGGGAATGTATGTCCAGGGGGAACGGGTTTTCATGGAATTAACGAACCGCGAAGTCGCGAAGAGCGCGAAGGAGGATTAAGAAGAGAGGATAATACGTTTGATGCCGTCTTTGAGCAATGGGACGTTAAAGTTAATGAGCAGGGCTAAACGGTGTTTAGTCATTTTTAGGTAGGAGAGAACTTGAGCTTCGTGAATAGGGGTTAAATTTTGAACTGCTTTCAATTCAACAACTAGAGAATCTGCAACCAAAAAATCTAATCTTCCCTCACCTACCGGACGACCTTTATAAACTACTTTGACTGGATGCTCAGACTTATGGGGTATCCTGCGTAAAAGAAATTCCTCTCTAAGAGCTTTATGATACACCTCTTCCAAAAATCCAGGCCCTAATATCTGATGTACTTCAATTGCAGCCCCAATTACCCTATAAGCTAACCTCTCCAGATCTTCACTCAATTGCTTCATTCTTCTTTCATCTTCCTTAGCGTACTTCGCGTCTTCGCGGTTCGTTTCCATAAATCCCTCTCCAACCCTGTGGCAAAATTTATTAGAGTCCTTCCAAACGTAGTTTTCCCCGCATGACCGCAACTATACCTAATCTCCCAAGTCTGTACGAACCGTTCTCCACAGAAGCCAAATGGCAAAAATTCTGGGAAGAAAACCAAATTTACAAAGCCGACCCCAATCGCGGCGGCGAATCTTACTGTGTTGTCATCCCCCCACCAAACGTCACCGGTAGTTTGCACATGGGACACGCCTTTGAAAGCGCGTTAATTGATGTGCTGGTGCGTTACCACCGGATGCAGGGACGCAACACTTTATGGCTACCCGGAACCGACCACGCCAGCATCGCTGTACATACCATGCTGGAAAAGCAACTCAAAACTGAGGGTAAAACTCGCTACGAGTTGGGACGCGAACAATTTTTAGAACGCGCTAAACAGTGGAAGGCGGAATCCGGCGGATTTATTGTCAATCAACTGCGCCGCTTGGGTGTGTCGGTGGACTGGTCGCGGGAAAGATTTACCCTGGATGAGGGTTTATCGCAAGCTGTGGTGGAAGCGTTTACTCGTCTGTATGAGGAAGGCTTAATTTATCGCGGTGAATATTTGGTTAACTGGTGTCCTGCTTCTCAGTCGGCGGTGTCGGATGTGGAAGTAGAAAACCAAGAGGTAAATGGTAATCTCTGGCACTTCCGCTATCCCCTCAGCGATGGGTCTGGTTATGTGGAAGTAGGGACGACTCGACCAGAAACAATGTTGGGCGATACTGGGGTGGCTGTTAACCCCAGTGATGAGAGATACAAGCATTTAATTGGCAAGACGGTAACTCTGCCAATTACACAACGGGAAATCCCGATTATTGGCGATGAATTTGTCGATCCGACTTTCGGTACTGGTTGCGTTAAGGTGACTCCCGCCCATGACCCGAACGATTTTGAAATGGGTAAGCGTCACAATTTGCCGTTTATTAATATCCTAAATAAAGATGGTACTCTCAACGCAAATGCGGGTGAGTTTCAAGGACAAGACCGCTTTGTCGCGCGAAAGAATGTGATTGCCCGCCTAGAGGCAGATGGCTTTTTAGTCAAAGTAGAAGATTATAAGCATACTGTTCCTTATAGCGATCGCGGAAAAGTCCCCATCGAACCTTTACTATCTACTCAGTGGTTTGTGAAAATTCGCCCCTTAGCTGACCGGGCGCTGGAATTCATCGACCAGAAAAATTCTCCCGATTTTGTCCCCCAACGCTGGACTAAGGTTTATCGCGATTGGTTAGTCAAGCTCAAAGATTGGTGTATTTCTCGTCAATTGTGGTGGGGTCACCAAATCCCTGCTTGGTATGCTGTTAGTGAAACAAACGGACAAATCGCTGATAATACTCCCTTTGTCGTTGCCAAAAACGCCGAGGAGGCATGGGAAAAAGCCAAAGCACAATTTGGTGAAAATGTCCAGATTGAGCAAGACCCAGATGTATTAGATACTTGGTTTTCTTCAGGACTGTGGCCGTTTTCCACATTAGGCTGGCCGCAACAAACCCAAGATTTAGCAACTTATTACCCTACGACTACCTTAGTTACAGGTTTTGACATTATCTTTTTCTGGGTAGCCAGAATGACGATGATGGCGGGTCATTTTACCGGACAAATGCCATTTAAAGACGTTTACATCCACGGCTTAGTCTTGGATGAAAAAGGTCAAAAAATGTCTAAGACCAAAGGTAATGGCATTGACCCCCTATTATTAATAGATAAATATGGCACTGATGCCCTACGTTATACCTTAGTTAAGGAAGTCGTCGGTGCAGGTCAAGATATCCGCTTGGAATATGACCGGAAAAAAGATGAATCGCCATCGGTGGAAGCTTCCCGCAACTTTGCCAATAAGTTGTGGAATGCGGCGCGGTTTGTGATGATGAATCTGGACGGACAAACACCGCAGCAATTAGGTGAACCCATCGCCACCGAATTATGCGATCGCTGGATTCTTTCACGCTACCATCAAGTAATTAAACAAACCAGTAATTACATCGATAATTATGGTTTAGGTGAAGCAGCAAAAGGATTGTATGAATTTATTTGGGGTGACTTTTGCGACTGGTATATTGAACTAGTGAAATCTCGCCTGCAAAAAGATGCAAATCCCGCATCGCGACGAGTAGCACAACAAATCCTCGCTCATGTTTTAGAAGGAATTTTAAAACTGCTTCATCCTTTTATGCCTCATATTACCGAGGAAATTTGGCAAACTCTCACCCAACAACCAGCAACTACCCCTCAAACTATATCTTTACAAACCTATCCCCAACTGAATACGCAGCAGATAGCGCCAGAAATTGAGACTCAGTTTGAGCTTTTGATTGATACTATCCGCACTATTCGCAATTTACGCGCCGAAGCCGAAATTAAGCCAGGGGCGAAAGTCACGGTAAACTTCCAAAGTGAAAACCCAACAGAACGTCAAATCTTGACTTTGGGACAAGCCTATATTAAAGATTTGGCTAAGGTGGAGACTTTAACCATTGCGGATAAGTCTAATCAAGCTACAGTTACTCCTAAAGAATCTGTTAGGGGTTTAAAAACCATAGGCTTAATTATTGTGGCGATTGTGTTTACTCGGTTGGCTTACACTGTTGGTTATGCAATTGATGAAGTTCCTATCTTTGGAACCTTCTTTGAAATTGTCGGTTTGGGTTACACAGCTTGGTTTGCTAGTCGCTATTTACTTTCAGCGTCAGCGAGAAAACAGTTGTGGACAAAGTTATTCCCACCCACAACAGAACAAGCGCCACAAGCAACACCGCAGCCTGAATCAGCAGATAATTCCATTGCTGGTGTTGTCGGTACAATCCAAGTTGTCATTCCCCTCAAGGGTGTAGTGGATATTGAAGCAGTGCGCGCCAAGCTAGAAAAAAGCCTCAGCAAAGCTGAAGCCGAAGCGCAATCTCTCACTAGCAGATTAAGCAACCCTAACTTTGTTGATAAAGCACCAAAAGATGTAGTTCAAACTGCGCGAGATGCTTTAGCAGAGGCGCAAAAACAAGCGGAAATTTTACGCGATCGCCTGCGTGGTTTAGTATAAATGCAAGCAGTAATGGGTAAATTAAACATAGTTACCCATTACTTCTTGAAAATCCTGAAGATTGGAAGACATTGAAGCTTTCTGCAAAGCAGTTAAAGAAAAGTAGCGACAGCCATGCGATATTTAGCCCAAGTACACAAAAACGAATTTTTAAAACAGTACCAATTGCGCTTATTAGCGCGAGAGGAAGCCGAGCATATTTGGTCAATTATCCCAGAAGATGCGGTCATTCTTTTAGGTAAAGGTAACACCATGAGCGAAAGATTGCTGGTGTTAGTAGAACTTTCCGCTACCGGAGACATCGAAAAATTAGAAGATGCTACCAACTGGGTACTACATTTAGTCCAAGCCTACCTATCTACAGGTGTTAGCCCAGATTTTTTACAACAAGAAGCAGAAAGAGCAGAACATTGGCGACAAACCTTGACTTTACAAAATCAAGATTTAGCCAGACGTTCTTTAGAATTAGAAGCCCGTCGCGAACAAATTCAAGCTTTAGAAGAAAGTTTGAAACGAGATAAAAAGGAGCCATGCGATTTTGTGGAATGTCCCTACAAAGATAGCGATAGCTAATTTTTAAACATGATAAAAAATTATTAAATTATTGCAGTCGTTCCCAGATAATTTAAAATTCAAACCAGTTTGACTAATTGTCAGCTTTTATTTTTTCTTGCTATTTTGACTGCTGTATATTCACCAAATCAAACAACCTACATTTTATTTTGACTTCTCTTCAAAATCTGCTAACGCACAAGCAAATTCTCGAAAAGAGGTTTTGATTAATACTTCTTTCATTCCCCTTTCTAAAGCCGAATCGCGGATCATATCTGCTAATTCTATAAATAATAGAGAAATCATAAATCGGTCTTGACGATCGATTTGTTTTAAACAAGATGTGATAAATTCATACAACTCTGTTTTTCTGGGTTTAGTTTCTTCTTCCCACAATTGAAAAGCTAACCTAAAAGTTTTCAAACGAATTTCACTAGTATTATAAGACGCATCTTTGTAGCGAATTGATACGCGCTGGGGCATTTCCATAAATTTTCACAGATAAACTCATTATAAAATCTTCTTCGGTTTTTATATTGACTCATCCGGAGAAATAATCTTATTAATAATCAGAGACTAGACCAAGCTTTTTATATTATTGAGTAGTAGAAAAACTATACATTTACGCAAAAATTCTTACTAAACTTTATCTCATAAATCGCTACAATCAGAATGTTTACTTAGTTGACGCTGAAGTTGTGGCTACTGTATCTTGTCCTCGCTGTCATCAACTCGTAGATAATCAGGCGGTTACTTGTCCTTATTGTCGCGTAACTCTCAAAGCTTATGGTCATCCGGGTATTCCCTTGCACCGTGCTGTTGGTAATGAGTATCTTTGTGATAGTTGTACTTATCATGCTGATGATACTTGCAATTTTCCCCAACGTCCCCACGCAAAAGATTGCACCCTTTACCAAAATATTGCGGAGAGTAAATTACAGTCACAACCGCAACTTCCTAATCAAAGTTTCGGTGTAACTGTGAAAATTTGGATTCAACGCAATCAAGCGTTACTATTATTAATCGGGTTACTGTTTATTTGTTTATTGATTGCGCTTTCTACATCTTAAGGATTTAGTCAATAGTCAATAGTCAATAGTCAATAGTCAATAGTTATTTTTCCTCCTTGTCCCCCTTGTCTCCCTTGTCTCCCTTGTCCTCTACTTTTAACTAGAGACTATATCAGCTAACTAATTTAATTTTACTGGCGGCGCTGGTGGCTTTTTCTCTTGCTTGTTGGACATCCGCACCTTTCGCTAAAGCTACTCCCATACGGCGATAGGGATGGGATGTGGGTTTACCAAATAAGCGGATATCTACATCTGTTTCTGATAAAGCATCTGCAACACCTATATAGGCGATTGAATCTGATTTTTCAGAAGCTAAAATCACCGCACTAGCTGAAGGTCCAAATTGTGTGATATTGGGAATTGGTAAGCCTAAAACTGCTCTTAAATGTAGTTCAAATTCATTGAGATTTTGAGAAATTAAAGTTACCATTCCCGTATCATGAGGTCTGGGAGAAAGTTCAGAAAAAATTACTTCATCTTTAGTAATGAAAAACTCTACACCAAAAATTCCCGCACCACCCAAAGCATCGGTAACTTTGGTGGCAATTTCTTGAGCTTTTAATATTTTCTCTTCAGATATACCTGCTGGTTGCCAAGATTCTTGATAATCACCTCTTTCTTGACGATGACCAATAGGAGAACAGAAAATAGTCGGTGCATTCCACTGTTTAATTGTCAATAAGGTAATCTCAATTTCAAAGTCAATAAATTCTTCGACAATTACCTTTTGAGTATCGCCACGAGAATTAGCGATCGCATAATTCCAAGCCTGTTCTACTTCATCTTTATTCTGGATTACCGACTGACCTTTTCCTGAAGATGACATCACTGGTTTCAACACATTTGGAAAGCCAATTAAATCAGCAGCAATGCTCAATTCTTCTAAGGAGTTAGCATAACCATATCTAGCTGTTCTAATGGCTAATTCTTGATTGGCTAAATCGCGTATTCTATCCCGATTCATGGTGTAATTTGTAGCTGCTGCCGTGGGAATAACTGTAATTCCTCGCTGCTCAAATTCTAAAAGTTTTTCGGTTCTAATTGCTTCAATTTCTGGTATAATTAAATCTGGTTCATGCTTAGTGACTATCGCTTCTAAATCATCACCACTGAGCATAGAAATCACTTCCGAGCAGTCAGCAACTTGCATCGCTGGTGCATTGGGATAGCGGTCAACAGCAATTACATAATTACCCAAGCGTTGAGCAGCAATGACAAACTCCTTGCCTAATTCTCCCGCACCCAATAGCATTATTTTTTTAGGTAATTTAATCGAATTATTCATCAATCTGCTTTGCTTATTTTACGTTTAATTATCATCGGCCGAAGTTATAAACCTAGCGCCACGTATTTGTAAATCTTTACGTTGCTGAGGGGTTAAACCCGTACCATTACCAAACTGACATTCATCTACAAGCGCACTCAACCAAATCGTCTCATTTAAGGTTGCGCCGCTTAAATTTGCATTTCGTAAATCGGCTCTGGTAAAATTGGCAAATAACAGGTCTGCATTGACTAAACTGCAACCTTGTAAGTTTGCCTCTAATAAATTACCACGAATAAAATTAACTGATTCTAAGTTTAAACCAGATAAATCTGCGCCGCTTAAATTAGGAAATTTCAGACTGCTGGGATTATTTAAAAATCTGCTAATACAGGTGATATTCGCTGCATTGAGCTTGATTTGAATTAAAAAATTATACCGAGATATACCTAATTGCTGGAGAATTTCCAGTCTTTGTTGTGGAGTTTGTTCTAAAAAATAAATAGCGCGATCGCGTAACTCTTGAGTTGGGATATTGAGCATTATGCCATTGTTGAGCAATATTATCTAATGTTTATACATTGAGTATACTGCCGATTGTTTGTGCTGGGATTCTCACCTCGTGAAACAGAAAACAAAAAGCGATCGCAGAATTTTCCAACAAAGAAAGTAGTTTTTAAATTTCTCGATCTGCAGGATAATCGAGATCCCTGTAAACATGCCGATCTATCTAAAATTAAAACTATCCTACCTGTGCAATAACTTTGCCAATTTCTTGAGGGGTTGCACCTGTCGCTAACATTGCGCGAATCAAAAGTTCAATGGAAACAGAAGAGTCACAATTTTCAGCTTTAGCAATACGAGGCTGGCTTGAGTGCAATTTCTGGGCTAATTCTGTTTGAGTCATTAATTTTTGTCGTCGCTCTTTCAAATTACGGCTAAGTGCAAGTTTAATCTCAATAAGTGCAGCTTCTTCTTGTGTTAGTTCCAAAAATTCGGAAACATTTCCAACTTTCCAGCCTTTTTCTTCTAAACGTTTTCTTTTAGCTTCATCCATAATATTAATCCTGTATATCCTGCTCGTACTGGCTCAGTCTTTTTTTGCTGTTATCGATTACGCTATTGGGTGTAGTTCTAGTTGTTTTATTAAAGACCTCAATAATTAAAATTGCATCGTCATCAACGCGATAAATAATTCGCCAATTTTTACCTGTATCCCGAATCCGCAGTTCGTGACAATGAGTTCCAATACTAGGCATTGGTCTTGAATGTGGCAATCCCAGATTTTCACCTTGCTGTAAGCGCCTGAGTAATACTCCTGCTTCTATGCGTGCTTCTTGGCTAAAGGGAGGAGTTTTAATCTCGCCATGTAACCAGACTAAAGGTTTGTCGCTTGCGTCCATTTATAAAATATATCAAATTTGATATATTTAATGATTGCAGCAAACAAACTTGTTTAAGTTAGCAGAAAATTTTCATAACTTAAGAATCCATCTCAGCTAATTCTAGCCACCGCTCAGTCGCCGTATCAATTGCTTGCTTGAGTGCTTCCACCTGCTCGTATAATTTTTGTACTTGGCTATAATTACCCGGTGACACATTTAATAAAGCTTTCTCAGCTTCGGATTTCTCATCCTCTAACTGAGCAATTTTACCTTCTAACTGTTCAAATTCTTTCCTTTCCCAATTTGACATTCTGCGTCGCTTTTTCGGTTCGGAATCTTGCGGTTTAGATGCAGGTTTTTCCGCCTCTACCTTGTTAGACTTTTCCTTATTCGCAGCTTCTTGCTGTGCGGCTTCTTCAGCTTTTTTATAATCAAGGTAAACTGAGTAATTACCAGGATATTGACGCATAATTCCACCTTCTTCAAAGGCGAAAATCGTATCTACAGTTCTGTCTAAAAAATAGCGATCGTGGGAAACTACAATTACAGAACCAGAAAAGTCTTCTAAATAATCTTCGAGTACGGCTAATGTTTGCACATCTAAATCGTTAGTCGGTTCGTCTAAAATTAAGACATTCGGTACGCTCATGAGGACGCGCAACAAAAATAATCGCCGTTTTTCACCACCAGATAATTTATGAATTGGCGCATATTGTTGATTACCAGGAAATAAAAATCGCTCCAACATTTGCGAAGCTGTAATTTTTGTTCCATCGGCTATTTGCACAAATTCGCCTTCTTCTTTGATGTAGTCAATCACGCGCTGATTTTCGTTTAAAGCTGTGAGCAATTCTTCGGAATGTTGGTCAAAATAACCGATATGAATTGTTGAGCCAATATCTACATTACCTGAATCTGGCTGCACTCTGCCAGTTATCATATCCATTAATGTAGATTTTCCGGCACCATTACCACCAATAATACCAATGCGGTCTTCGGGACTAAATTCGTAGGTAAAATCTTTAATTAAGGTGCGTCCATTATAGGCTTTGGAAATGTTATTTATCTCAATAACTTTTTTACCAATGCGCCTACTAGCTGTGGAAATATCTACTTTACCCTGAGCTTGTTTAAACTCAGTTTGGCGCATGGCGTGAATGCGCTCAATTCGCGCTTTTTGTTTGGTACTCCGCGCTTTAGGGCCGCGTTTAAGCCATTCTAATTCTCGCCTTAATACGCCTTGGTGTTTGCGTTGACTGCTAACAGCAGATTCTTCAGCTAAAGCTTTCTTTTCCAGGTAATATGAATAGTTACCTGAGTAGGTGTAAATATCACCTCGGTCAATTTCAATAATTCGATTGGTGACACGATCTAAAAAATAGCGATCGTGAGTAATTAAAAATAAAGCACCACGATAACGATTTAAATAACTTTGTAACCACTCCACAGAAAGCGCATCCAGATGATTTGTTGGCTCATCCATGAGTAAAACATCAGGTTCGGATAGCAAAGCTGTAGCTAAAGCAATCCGCTTTCTATAGCCTCCTGATAATGTGCCAATTACAGTATCAAAGTCAGAAATTCCTAATTTTGTGAGGATAATTTTGGCATTGGTTTCTAATTCCCATGAGCCAGTTGCATCCATTTTTTGCATTACCGCCGAAAGCCGAGACATTAACTGACTATCTTCGGGATAATGAGCTAATTTATCAGAAAGTTCTTCATATTCCCGCACTAAAGCCATGTGTTCGCCACTATCAGCAAAAATCTGCTCTAATACTGTGCGATTTTCGTCTAAATCTGGCTGCTGGGGGAGATAGATAACTTTAGAACCAGAGTTAACTAAAATTTGTCCGCTATCAACTGTTTCTAGTCCCGCAATCATTTTTAATAAAGTTGATTTACCAGAACCATTAGTACCAATTAAACCAACTTTATCAGTTGCATCTAAACTAAAGTTGGCATCTTTGAGAATTTCTTTGATGCCAAAGTCTTTTTTAACTGATTGTAGGGTAATAACGCTCATAAAAGTTAGTAATTGGTCTTGAAAATTGATGTTCTAGGTAAGGTATCTACCCTACCTAGAAGCGCAAATTTTAGAGAAACAAATCCAGAGGTAAATGTCCATACATTTCGTTAATTCCTCCGGGATTGTGAGATTGGCAAGAAACTAAGACGCCGCGATGATGTCCGGAATAGGAATCGATATAACACAAGCCATTCTTACCATTTAATTTAATATAAACTGGCCCTTCAATGTCGGGTAAGTTGCTGGGGACTTCATAACCTAAAGCGTGGGTATAGGTTTTCATCGCTAGCTTACCTGCTTCGGCGGTATCAGCACAAATACCCAAAATTTGGTAATCGGAAAGTTTGGCGATCAAAATTAAAGCTCGCCTCACGGAAGCTTTTTCTGATGGCTTGAGGATGGGAGCAATATCGAGACAAGTAAATTTATTGAGAACCTTTCTAGCGTCTTCAACTGTGAGATTGGGATGATTAGGAGTTGACATGAATGTAGTTGGTTGGAGTTCTGGATGACGATTGAGAATTTGCGGTTGAGATTGTTTACTATCCTAAGAGGATGTACTGCTTTTGGCTTGTCATTTTTATTTTGGTTTGATGCTCCATGCTATTTGTGAATACAGACGCGATTCATCGCGTCTCTACTGACAAACTTAAGGCTGATTTTGATTATTACCCAGGTTAAAAATAAAAGGTACACTGCTTTTTGCATCGTTACCCATAACTAAAACATTTGGCATTCTAGCACCGCCAGTTTTCCAAGCTTCTATCGCTTCTTTTTGTAGCACTAATTGCCCACCTTGGGCTTTAAGGGTTTCTGCCAACAGCCTTTGCGCCTCTGCTTTACCTTTAGCCCGATTAATTTCTGCTTGTGCTTCTTGTTCTGCTTCTCGCGCTATGTACACTGCTCGTTGTGCCCTTTGTTCAGCTATTTGTTTTTCTTCCACTGCTCTGGCAAATTCTGGGGAAAAAGTCAAGTCAACTACACTAGTATCCAGTACGATTATCCCATATTTATCTAAGCGATCGCCTAAGGCGTTGTCAAAGTCTTCCTTCAATTCGCTACGTTTGGTAATTGCCTCTTCTACGGTTCTTTTTGCAGCTGCAATTTTAAATGCTTCTTGGGTTTGGGGTGCAATAATTTTGGAGACAATATTTTCTAGGGTACCTTGTTTTCTTCTTACCTCTACTACTTGGGTAGGATCTAGACGAAAGTTAATGGCAAATCGTGCCGATAAATTTTGCAAATCCTTAGTAGAACTCTCGGCGGGGACTTCAAATTTTTGTACTGTTAAATCGTATACATCAATTGCCGAGATAAACGGCGGTTTTAGGTGGATACCCTCCAGTAAGGCTCCATCTTTAGCTTTACCCAAGATACTAATTACTCCTGCTTGCCCTGGGTTAATAATGATAAAGGAATTTAGACTGATACTCACCAGTATGGCTAACACCACTCCTAAAATTGTAGTTTGCCAATTCGCAAATTGCTGATTTCTCAAATTGTTATCTCCTTATGATATTGGGCATGGGGCATTGGGCATTGGGCATTGGGCATTGAGCAAGAAGAGACGCGATTCATCGCGTCTGTACAATTGTCCCCCTTGCCTAATCTCCCTCATCACCTTGTATAAATCGTGGTAATATCAATTGCACGCGACTGAGAGTAATTGTGGCTACAGCATCTAAATCTCATCAGGTATCAAGAAGGCGTAGACATTCTGTGCATCCCCTCCAGCGTCTATTAGACTATGGGCATCAGTATCGTAAACAAATTTGGCTGGCTATTGCTTGTTCTATCCTCAATAAGTTTTTTGATTTAGCACCACCGGCATTAATTGGGGTGGCGGTGGATGTAGTAGTTAAGCAACAGGATTCTATTATTGCTCAATGGGGAGTAAAAGATGTTTTTGGACAATTTTTAATTATCTCCCTGCTGACGGTTATCATTTGGATCTTAGAATCGGTTTTTGAATACGCATACGCTCGACTTTGGCGCAATTTAGCACAAAATATTCAGCATAACCTACGTCTGGATGCATATAAACATTTGCAAGATTTGGAATTGGCTTATTTTGAGGAACGCAGTACTGGCGGTTTGATGTCAATCCTCAGTGATGATATCAACCAACTAGAGCGGTTTCTCGATGTGGGAGCTAATGACATTATCCAAGTAGCCACAACAGTTGTAATTATTGGTGGTGCTTTTTTTGTTTTGGCTCCTAGTGTAGCTTGGATGGCGATGTCACCGATGCCATTTATTCTCTGGGGTTCATTTGCGTTTCAAAAGTTGCTAGCACCACGCTACGCTAATATCCGGGAAAAGGTGGGTTACCTGAATGGGCGATTGGTGAATAATTTAAGCGGAATTACGACGATTAAAAGTTTCACCGCCGAAGATTATGAAAGTTCTAGGGTAGCACAAGACAGTAATGCTTATAGGCAAAGTAACGCCAAAGCTATTCAACTATCTGCGGCGTTTGTACCTTTAATTCGGATGCTGATTTTGGTAGGTTTTACAGCCTTACTATTGTATGGTGGCATGGCGGCGGCGGCGGGTACTATGTCTGTAGGTACTTACAGCGTGTTGGTGTTTTTAATTCAGCGCTTGCTATGGCCTTTAACTAGATTAGGGGAAACCTTTGACCAATATCAACGGGCAATGGCTTCTACTAATCGCGTCATGGATTTACTAGATACACCAATCGCCATTCATCCGGGGAATATGGCTTTACCTGTGGAGACGGTGCGCGGTGAGGTGGAATTTAAAAATGTGACTTTTGCTTACAAAGATAGATTAGCAGTCATTAAACATCTATCTTTGCAGATTCCCGCCGGACAAACGATCGCAATTGTTGGTTCTACAGGTTCGGGTAAAAGTACTTTAGTTAAACTTTTGTTACGGCTGTATGAAATCAAAACTGGCAACATTACCCTAGATGGCATTGACTTACAAGATTTGAACTTGCGAGATTTACGCCGTTGTATTGGTTTAGTTAGTCAAGATGTATTTTTATTTCATGGCACGGTAGCCGAGAATATTGCTTACGGTACCTTTGAAGCGTCAGAAGAAGAAATTATTATGGCGGCGAAGGTAGCAGAAGCTCACGACTTTATTATGCACCTGCCTCAAGGTTATGAGACAATTGTTGGGGAAAGAGGACAAAAGTTATCTGGTGGACAACGTCAGAGAATTGCGATCGCGCGTGCAGTGTTAAAAAATCCCCCAATTTTGATTTTAGATGAGGCGACCTCGGCGGTAGATAATGAAACAGAAGCCGCAATTCAGCGATCGCTCGAACGGATTACAGTAAATAGAACCACAATTGCGATCGCTCATCGTCTTTCTACTATCCGCGATGCCAATTGCATTTATGTCATGGAACATGGAAAACTAGTAGAATCTGGAACCCATGACGAACTGCTACAGCAAGATAGCGTTTACGCTAGTCTCTGGCGCGTACAAAGTGGGTTGCGGTAAGTCAATAGTCAATAGTCAATAGTCAACAGTCAACAGACTCTAAGCTAATTAATTACGAATAACGAATTATATATGTTTTTTGGTAGTAGCCAAGCGGAATCAGGCGATAGTAAATGGCGTAAAGAATTGGATAGATTTGTGAAAGCAAATCAACCAGAATTAGCGGCGCTGTTTTGGGGATTGTGGTTAGAAAATGGTAATAGTCAAGGTACTATCGGGATTGATTTACAACCTACGCCGCATTTTGTATATTGTCCTCAAGATGAGGTAGAAAAATTAAATAGTCGGGTTGAGAATCGACTGCAAGAAATTATAGGAATTGTTGAGAATCATAAACCAGAAGTAGAAGTGGTTATGATTGGTATTGGTAAGGGGGAAATTAAGTTAATTCAGTTTGCGCCAGAACCCTCACCACCTGTTTGTTTTGAGCAAGTTGGTAAGGATGTTGATGGGTTATTGGAATTGTTGGAACAACGGATGCGGGAAGAGATTGTCATTTAACGCAAAAGTATGCGCAGAGGAATAAGTCAATACGGTTCAGTTAAGGATAATTGTAGGTTGGGTTAAACGAAGTAAAACCCAACAAACCTCTGGAAATGTTGGGTTACCCTGCGGGAAGCCGCTCCGCGTCTACGTTCCTCAATCCAACCTACGCAGTTTATAGTTTTTGGCGCTAAATGAACTGTATTGAGTAATAAGCAGGATTTTCTCGGCGCTAGTTTTCATTTCAATAATAATAAGTAATTATGAAAACATTGAAGGTGCGTTATTAGTGATTAACGCACCCTTATTTTTCATTACGAATTACGAATTACGAATTACGAATTACGAATTAAACCCCTACTGGCTTATTTACAAGCTTAACTTGAAGTTTTGCAATCATCCGCATTCCTGATGGTGGAGCAATAGTAAAACCACGCCGTACAGGTTCTATAGGGCGTTTATTCACCAGCGAAAGTTGAAATTTTGACAGAATTGTTGCTAAGACAATTTTCATTTCATATTGGGCAAATGTTAAACCAATACAGCGACGATTACCACCACCAAAAGGTAAGTATTCATATTGAGAAAATTGTCTTTCTAAAAAGCGTTCCGGTTGGAATTGTTTGGGATTGGGGTAAACTTCCGGGCGATGATGCGCTAAGTAAATACTAGGCATAATTACATGTTTTTCAGGAATTGTATAACCTTTAATTTCAATTGGGGATTTCACAATTCTGGGTGAAGCATTGATCACAATAGGGTAAAGCCGCAACGTTTCCTGACAAAAGGCTGTCAAATAGGGTAACTTAGCAATGCTACTCGGATCTGCATTAACATCAATAGTATCTAGTTCTCGTAGTAACTTTTCTTGAACTTCTGGTAATCGGTCAATCCAGTAAAAAGCCCATGTTAATACAGAAGCTGTAGTTTCATGTCCAGTAACTAACAATGTCATTAATTCATCACGTAATTCTCTATCAGACATTGGTTGCCCATCTGCATCACGAGCAGCCATCATTAAACTGAGGATATCTTGGCGATTTTCTTGATTATCATTGCGTCTTTCCGCAATGAGAGCATAAATAAATTCATCGATTTGCGCTAATAAACGCAATACTTTACCCCAAGGACTCCAAGCACCTAAATCTTTGCGTAAGAAGCTGAAAAATAAAGCGCCAGATAATAAAGGAGAACCGAGAAAATCTAAAACAGCAGAGAGTAAATGCTGAAGTTCTTGAAATTGCTTTCCTTCTTCTAAGCCAAATACTACTCGTAAAATCACGTTTAAGGTGATTTCTTGCATTGAATTGCGGATATTGAAAGGTTTATCAATTAGCCATTGGCTACTTACTTGCTCAGTAATTGTACGAATATCTTGCCCGTAAGCCCGCATTCTATCGCCATGAAAAGGCGGGGTTAATAATTGACGTTGGCGCTGATGGCGATCGCCATCTAGTAAAATTAACGAGTTCTCGCCTAGTAAAAACCTTAAAGCTCCGTTGCCTTCCCCAGACTTAAAATACTTGGGATCGGCAGTAAAAATCTGTTCCAAGGCTTCCGGATCGCTGAAGTAGATAATATGCACATCTTTCCTACCCCAAATAGTAAAGCGATCGCCATAAACTTTGGCAAAGTCTTCTACATATTTTACTGGCTGAGTAATAAATTTAACCAGCCGCAGAAACCGCGATACTCTAGGCCCGTCAGGTAAGCTGTTAGTGATTGTCATATCAACACAGAATGTGAGTGTCGGATTTTATTGTGACAAGTTTTTAGTAAATAGGACTTACGCAGTGTCAGATATTTTTCATGCTTTTTGTCAATGGTCAATAGTCCATAGTCCAAAAACCTGAATTTTGACCATTGACTTTTGACTTTTGACCACCCTTGTGAGGGTTTTTGTGTTCGGTGCGTAAGTCCTAGTAAATTGACAGTCAACCCTAGCGGCTAATCTACTTTTGCAGTGAATTTGCAGTCTATTCTCAATCTTAGGGTTTAAAGAGCGTTTGCTGTCATAATTCCATGGACTTAGTTTATTTTTTCAACATAACTCCGTATTTTCATATAAATACTATATTATGCATAAATATTTCTTTATAAGTAATTTCATTTATTTATGGTGATATTTGAAGCTATTTTAACAATAAAAAGACTAAGATTTTATCAGTATCTTATTCAAATAAAATATAAATAATAAATGTAGAAGCTATATTATTTCTCATCATAGTAACTTAGCACAAAATCAAACATTTCCGTGAAAAATAATCTCAAAAATATGACAGCAAATACACATTTATCTAAGATGCTGTCTCTGGTAATTGCTGCAAATGCCTTAATTTCCCTGACTTTACCTGCACAAGCAGTCACATTTAACTTCACATATAATGATGATGTGACACAAGAGCAAAAAAAGGCTTTTGAATTCGCTGGAATTTACTGGTCTCAAAACTTAGCTGATGATGCTGCTATCAATATTCATATAGATTTTGCTAATTCTGCGCAACTGCCTAGTGGGGTACTAGGTGGCGCTCTTCCAGCTTTTATGAATAATGTCAGCTATAGTAGCTTGCGGAATGCACTGAATAATGACAAGACTTCAACCTCCGATAATACTGCTGTAAATAACTTATCTGCTGGTACCTCTTGGAATGCAGTTGTGCGAGATCCATTATCGACAAATATTAGTTCAATTTCTAATAGCACGCTCAGTTTAACAACAGCCAATGCCAAAGCATTAGGTTTAATGAGTAAAAATAACAGTGCTTTGGATGGCGTAATTATGTTGAATAAGTTAGATAACACTAACTATGCTTGGACGGCTAGTGAAGTTATTAACACTGTAGGTAATCAACAATTTGACATGACTAGTGTGGCTATCCACGAAATTGGTCATATTCTCGGTTTTGTCAGTAGCTTAGATGGTGTTAATGCTAACAACTACTGGGATATGAATAATCGCAAAAAAATATTTACTCCCTTTGATTTGTTCCGGTATTCTAGTTACAGTGCTAATAGCAAAGTATCGGATCTTAGTAATGGTTACGATACATATTTTTCTCTTGATCGTGGTGCAAGTAGCATCGGATATTTATCTACTGGAACCGACAAAAATAACTTAAAAGGTGATGGATTTCAGGGTAGCCATTGGAAGAATTACGATACCACTATTGGCGTGATGACTCCTGCTTTACGTATGGGTACATATCGTGACATTGATGTGCGAGATAAAACAGTTTTTGATGTGATTGGTTGGCAAACAAAAAATGTGAGTTTATCCCATAGTGAGATGCTAGCCCAAGCCATAACTAAAGCACAGTCAGCAGTCAGTATTAATCGTAATGCTGATATTAACAATATGTTGAATCAAAGTCGTTGGGGCGGTACTACCACCACTACTAGCTTAAACCAAACACAAGACTTAGCAAATTATCTAGCCCAACAAGGATTTTTTCAACAAGGTATGCTTTGGGATAGTATACCTACCGATATCAGTTCCGTTGAGCAAGCAGATGTTACTTCCGTTCCTGAACCTGCTGTAACTTTTGGATTAATGAGTTTATTGGGTTTTGCTGGATTGAAATTGAAAAAGTTTCCTCGCAATTATTCCAAGTCTATTTAATACCGATTTGAACAAAGAATGCGACAGATGGTAGAGGCATGGCAATGCTATGTCCTCTAAAATATTATTAATGTGCTGATGTGCCGCAAACACTATTTAAAATTGGTATAATCTTGAGTTGGATAGATAAGTAAAATTCTGACAAGTAAGATTTTTTCGGTGTAAGTCTGTTGATTGGTGAGGAGCGATCGCTATTCTTTCCCTGCTTTCCCTTGCTCATTCCCTAGGCGATTGTAAGTAAGTGTGAGCAAAGTGAGTCTTTGAGGCACAAAGCATTATATTCTGGTATGACAGCAGCGTCGGGAATGTGAAGTGCCAAAAATTATCGTTATACTTAATGGCAAGGGAGGTGTCGGTAAAACGACAACCGCAGTCAATCTAGCTGCAAACTTTGCCCGCAAACAAAACGTGATTCTGGTTGACGCAGATATTCAAGGATCTGCTAGCTGGTGGTTTGGGCGCAATCAGGATGGGATGGGGTTTGATCTAGCTCAAGAAACTAATCCAAAACTTTTAAGTAATTTAACAAAGCTAACAGGTTACGATTTAGTAGTAGTGGATACGCCTCCGGCGCTGCGCTCTGAAGCATTGGCGACGGTAGTAGCGATCGCAGATTATCTGGTTTTACCTACACCCCCAGCAGCAATGGATCTCGCTGTCTTGATTGAGACTGTTAGAAAAGCCGTCATCCCTGTGGGAGTTCCCCATAAGGTGTTGCTAACCAAAGTTGATACGCGGAGTTTGGGGGAAGCCATTGAGGCGCAAAAAACTCTCATGGGATTAGGAATTCCTGTATGTAAAAACTTAATCCGTACTTATAAAGCTCACGAAAGAGCTGCACTTGAGGGTGTACCAATTACTCAATGGCGGGGAAACAACGCACGGGAAGCAGAATCTGATTATCGCCGTGTAGCTAATGAATTACAGCTCGATTGGAGGGAATAATGGTTAAGAAACGTGTCTCTGTCTCCGATTTATTACAAGAAGAAGCACAAAAATTTACACCACCTGAAGGTGAATCAGTGATTGAAGTAACTGCACAAGCAGTGACAGAAGAAGATGTTACAGCCGAAGAAGCACCTACGCCAACACCAGAAACAGGAACAGCAGCTAGGCGCACAACTCCTACCAAGGCTGATTTAGAAACAACTATCCAAGAGTTAAAAGAATCTCTAGAAAAATCTCAGCAGCAGGAAACTACCCTGCAAAAACAAGTTGCAGATTTACAATCATCTGTATCGGAACAAAAAACAGCAGCAAAACGCCTCTCTAAAGAGCTTGATGAAGCGAAAAAAGCCGCGTTGCATTTAGCTGAGTCTAATTCTAAGCTCATAGAAGAAATTAATACTTTAAAGCAAGAAAAGGAAACTCTTAGCGCCTCTAATTCTCAGCTTACAGAAGAACTTAATGCCTTAAAACAACCAAAGGAAAGTTATAAACCAGTCAAACAAACCCATGGTCAAGACTATTACAGAAAATCTTACCGCACTTCTGAACATTTAGCTATTACACAACCAGCCGAACCAGAAGATAATTCTTCTCAAATGTGGTTGCTTGATTAATTCGTAATTCGTAATACCCTTCGGGAAGCCGCTTCGCGTCTACGTAATTCGTAATTACGTTGTTTTTAGGTGAGCTAATTTGTATTAGAATAGTGCGTTGTAGCACAATACAACGCACTATACTGGCGTGGTAAGGCTAAAATACTGTATTATTGACACTCCCCTGCCTAAAGGCGAGGGGATTCTTAAGACATTTCTATCTTAATATCCCTATCACTAGGGTTCCCAGGCTCAACACGTTTGCTCTGATGAGCGTGTTGATACGCCAGTTGCTTCAACCGGGGGAACCCCGGCAAGGCACTGGCTCGTCTCCTTACGATTTTTCGGGCGTTTAGAACCTTTCGGCTCAAGTTCCTCAAAGTCCTTGAGTACTATGCTCAAAGCTCTATCTCTGATGTTTTTAGCAGCGTTAATGTCAGCGTGTGCAAAAAATCCGCAATTCGTACAAATGAATTTTTCACTATCACGATTGAATGAGTCAATATGTCCACAGTTTTGACATTTTTGGCTGGTGTGTTTGGGATTGATTTTGATAACAACCTTTCCATGCTTCGCAGCAAGATACTCGATTTTTAATACCAAATCATTCCAGCTAGCATCAGAAATAGCTCGATTTAAACCTTTCTTTCTTGACTGTCCGTTATTTAAAAATCTTCCCGTTTGCTCATCGATTTTTGGTTGACATCTTTTCTTCATTGCTGAAACATTCAAATTTTCAACGGCAATAGCATCAACATTTCTAGAAACAATTTTGTTAGCTACGTACCATTGATAGGCTTGACGTTTATCAGCAATTTTTTTGTGAATTTTACCTACTTTTTTAGCGGCTTTTTGACGATTATTGCTACCTTGAACTTTTCGATTTATTTTTCTTTGTCTAATTTTCAGGTTACGCTTAGTTTTCTTGTTAGTTGCAAATTTTGGATTCTCAATCTGGTAGCCATCAGATAGATGCACTAGCTTGGTTATGCCTAAGTCACAACCAATTATCTTGCTAACTTCAGTTATAGGTCTAGTAATGTGGTCTGGTACTGCTTTATCTTCTATTCTGATGGATGCATACCAACCATCCTGACGCTTACGGATTGTGACTGCTTTGATAGTAAATCCATCGGGTATTGAGCGAGAATTATGAAATCTCATCCATCCTAATTTGGGTAGGTAGATTTTATTTTTCTGCACCTTAATACCCATCTGGTAAGTAAAAGATGTGAAGTTAGAGCGATTTTTGAATTTCGGAAATCCTCTACCCTCAAAGAAATTCTTGTATGCAATATCTAAGCGTTTTACATTTTGTTGCAATACCGTTGAATCGATACTAGCATACCAGGGCCTAGCTTTTTTTAACTCTGGTAATGCAGCATCCTGAATCATGCCAGCACTGCGACGTTTGTTATCTCCTGATTTTTTCCAGGGTTCACCTGTTGCTCCATTTTTGCTAACAAAACAAGTCAACGGACAAGTCTCAGATGCCGTTCTAATGTCACAATATTCACCCACGATGAATTGTTGAGCGTATTGGGTTAATCTGTCATTAAGACACCAATTATAGTGACTTCTGAGCATATCTACCCAATTACCCATTTTTGTTGATTGTGTTATATTTGGTCTGAGTTTGTATACATAGTTTGTTAGCAAATTTAATCACCTCCTTGTTTATTTATCTAGACTTAAAGTAACATGAATGTGTATCTATTGTGTATTTACTATGGTGAAAAAAGGATTACATATTCGGATAAGTCAACGTAGATTAGATAAAATACGCGCCTTTGCTGTAGAAAAAGATAAAACCATTACTCAAATCATTGAAGATTTGATTGATACACTTCCAGAACCACAAAAATCTAACAGCACTCAGCCCTAAAGGGCTTGAACGGCTTTCATCCCTTGCCTAAAGTACGTATGTGTATCTACGCCACGCTCCGATACACATACTCAAGGGCTTTCAGCCTGTGTTTCTTGTAAAACTCTTGTGGGATGGGCGTCTCGCCCGTCCTGGGCGGACAAGATGTCCACCCCACAATAAAATTATATTGCAACATTTTAAGTTTTTGAATTTGGCATTCTCAACTGATTAAATAATTGATTATTGATGGCTGCAAAATTCTAAAATATATTCAGCAGTGAGTTCTGGCTGTTCTAAGTGGGGAATATGACCGCAATCTTTAATCCATGAAAGCTTACTATTAGGTATGGCACTGTGAAATTTATTTGCGCCTTTAGTACCTAAAATTTTATCGGAGTCACCCCATAAAATTAATGTAGGTTGGTTAATTTCTGCTAATTTTTGTATTTTAAAAGCTCGATAACCACCGCTTTTAGTAAAAGCAATTAAAGCTTGACTCCAACTTGGCATTTGTAGATGTAATGCGCCACAAGCGACACTATCATTCGATGCTAGATGTGTGGCTTTATAAGCAGCGCGAGAAACGCGATCGCGAACTTTGGGACTGCGTAAAAACTCTGTGGCATAATAATCCAAAGGGGGAAGCATGAATTTACTCAGTGGTGAACCTCCCTGTAAACCTGCACTATCCATTAACACAAGTTTTTGCACCGCTTCGGGATAAGT
Organism: Calothrix sp. FACHB-168; assembly: GCF_963889195.1. Lineage (NCBI taxonomy): Bacteria > Bacillati > Cyanobacteriota > Cyanophyceae > Nostocales > Calotrichaceae > Calothrix > Calothrix sp. FACHB-168. Next base: position 235,679 of record NZ_CAWPNJ010000030.1, on the reverse strand, counting down.
CAGGGTAAAATCAATCGCCGCAGCACCCCCCATTGATGCGCCAAGCAAAATTACAGGTTGGTTAATTAGAGTTTTCCAAAAATAATAAAGATGGGTTTTAATGGCAGTAGGGCTATATTCAATATCAGCCAATCTTTCTGTAAAACCAAAGCCTAATAAATCCACCGCCCAAGTTTCATTTTTGGCGGCTAATAGCGGTAGTAATCGGCGGAATTCTAAAACAGAACTATCAAAGCCGTGAATTAAGAGAATGGGTACACCACCGCTACCTTGATGAACATAGGTAGTATTGATTGGTTGAGTAGCTAAAGGAGTAGCAATCGCTTGAGATTGGATACTCTGCGCTAGTGCGATCGCAGCTGGTTCTTGGAGTTGCCCAACGGCTGTAGGTAGAAAACTAGGAAACATAAGCCTTAGTTTACCATGTTGTGTCCCCAGAGTGCGATCGCTCCTGTATTACCTGTGACCTTAGAATAATCACTATCTCATCGCTTCGGTAATAGCATCGCCTCAAATCAAAGCCTGATTCATGGGAAATGCATAACATATTGCATACATCCTCTGAAGATTAATTGATTATGCCTCTTAAATATTTATTAGATTTACTAATTTAAGTAAGTCGGTGGAAAAAAACTATGTTACGAAACGTAAACCGGCTTGAAACCTTTACCAATGACGCCACTTGCTTCAAGCCGGGGAACCCGTCCAACGCAGTGGCTCACAAATGACAAAGCGCAAAGTCTGATCGCCGGCTTCCGGCAATCAGAACTTTGTAAGAATGACAGCCATCGCCAGTTATGTTTAATCGCACCGCCCTACTTAAATTAATACAGTTACTCATAGATAACTCATGCTCATATTAATACTTACGAAAAAATACTGTTAATAAATATCAATCTATTTTGGTCATTATAAAATATAATGCTTATCGACAATTAGCAAAATAAGTAATTGTACGGTTAAAATATATATTTTTATCAAAATGACTGGCAATATTAAAATTACCACAAATAATCTCCGTGACTATTGCCATAATAGAAAATGTGGTAAACAATAACTATTAAGTTTTTAGTCTTACAAAAACAAAACATGCTGATAAAATTAACCCAAAAAACTCCTAAAAATCATCAACAATCTAGAGATAATATCCAGCTATTACTAGTGAATGACATTACTAATTCTGAAGCAGAAATAGTAACAGGTGGTGTTTCTCATCCACCCAGGTTTTGGGGTAGCGGTGGTGGTGGTAGCGGTGGTAGTGGTGGTGGTGGTTGGAATCTTAAATAAACTAATCTTGCTACGTAAAATATCAAGCTTTTGGGGTATAGAGAATGTAATTTTCTTTCCTAATCTATGCTCCTTCCACTTGATACCCATACGATAATCTTTGATTTGAATAAGTAACAAATGCAAACAAAATACTTGTTAGAGATTAAACAAGAATATATGAATGTTAAAATTTCATAAAATTATCACAAAAAATCTCAGCAACTCTTGCCATCACAGAAATTGTGTTAAAAAATAGCTATTGACGTTGAATAATTTTACAAGATATGCAGATAAAATTTCCAAAAAACAATCACAAAAAAATTCAGCAAGATATTAAAATTAACCCCCTATTAGAGTTGACTGAATTAACCGATCGAGAAACTGAATTAGTAGTAGGTGCTTGGGGTGATGGAAGTGGTGGTGGTGGTGGTGGCTCTGGAGGAGGTGGTTGGAAGGGTTATCAGGGTGAAAATTGCACTGATTCTAACGTGACTAGCACTGTTAATGCGGAAATTTATGGTAACCCATAATATTCCCAAATTTTATAGACCAAATACTATTTCCCGAATTATAAGCTACTCAAATTAGTGAGCTAACGGAGAATCAAAATTAGCGAAAAAATCCCCAGCCATCATAGTTAAAAGCATCAACATAACAGCACAAAGATTAGCTGTCAGATTTGATTGAATTAAGCATTCAGGAATCTAAATTAGTAGTCATTACTTGAGATTATAGTAATAGTACTGCTAGTAGAGATTGAGAATGTAGTTACACAAAGAGCTAGTAAATACCTTGTTCGACATCAGTTGAACACATTTTATCGCACTCCAATTTCGTGAAGAAATCGGAGTGCTTCTTTTACTGAGCTTATTGCAAGATAATAGCAATTAAATTTTTGATAAATCAACTATTCATATTTGCGTTCGGGGAAGACATTTCAGTTATTCAGTAGCTAAGATAGTAGCTTCTAGCAAGAGAATGGCAAAACTATGTCAGTGACGAAAAGAAAGGGCAAAATTTCCTACCTGAAAATATTACTGGGCTTACCGCTTATTTTTTGGTCGCTGGCAAATACAAAACTGAGCGCTTCAGCACAAATTATTCCCGATAATACCCTGCCAAATAATACAACTGTCACTCCTAACGCTGGGACTTTTACTATTGATGGTGGCACTAGATCTGGTAATAACTTATTTCATAGTTTTCAACAGTTTTCTCTGCTAAAAGACCAAATAGCCGCTTTTAATAATCCTACAGATATTCAAAACATCATCAGCCGTGTTACTGGTAGTTCTATCTCCGAAATTGATGGTTTAATTCGTGCCCAAGGCGCAGCTAATTTATTTCTCATTAATCCCAATGGGATTGTTTTTGGTGCTAATGCTGCTCTCGATATTGGTGGTTCTTTTATTGGTTCCACTGCCAATAATATCCGATTTGCTGATGGTAGTGAGTTCAGTGCTAGCAGTCCGCAAACCACATCTTTATTAACAGTGAGCGTTCCTCTAGGATTACAATACGGGCCCAATAATACAGGCGTAATCAATGTCAACGGCACAGGAAACAATCTCCGTTTCAATAAAAATAACTTTTCCGTTATTAAAGATTCTCGTCCCACCGGTCTTATGGTAAAGCCACAGAAAACTTTGGCTTTGGTAGGCGGGAATATTGAAGTTACAGGAGGTAATCTCACCGCAAACGGGGGACGAATTGAGTTAGGAAGTGTAGGTACAGACAGTTTTGTCACCCTTAACCCCATTACCTCAGGTTGGCAATTGAGTTATGAAAATGTCAATAGCTTTCGCGATATTAACTTATCTCAAGCAGCTTCTTTAGAAGTGAGCGGTAATGGCGGTACTATCCAAGTACAGGGGCGTAACATCCAAGCCAAAGATGGTTCTGCTATGTTGGCAGATACCTTAGGTAATGGTTTGCCAGGAAGTCTGATAATTAAGGCAACAGAAGCGGTAGCAGTCAGTGGTACTTCTGTATTGGGTCTTCCCTTTGTAACTTATTTATCAACCGATGTCGCACCTGGCGCAACCGGTAATGGTGGTAATTTATTAATTGATACAAAAAGCTTGCTTGTTGCTGGTGGCGCTCAAATTTCTAGTGGTACCTTTGGTGCTGGTAAGGCTGGTAGTCTAACAGTTAACGCTCAACAAATTGAATTGACTGGTGGTTCAGGTGTATCTGGTTCTAGCGGTTTATTTACACCAGTGGCTCCTGGAGCCACTGGTAATGGTGGTAAGTTAGTAATTCAAACAGATAACTTGTTAGTTACTAACGGCGCACAGGTAGTTGCTAACACCTTTGGTATGGGCAATGCTGGCAGTATAGAATTAAACGCCACAAATGTACAATTAACCGGTACTTCACGAGGCGGGGTTTCTAGCGGCATTTTTGCCAATGCCGAATCTATTGCCCAAGGTAGCGGCGGGAATATCGCTATTAATACGGAAAATTTACAGGTTGCTAATGGTGCCAGGATAGCAGTTAGTACCTTTAATGCCAAAGATGGAGGAATTTTAACAGTCAAGGCAAAAGATATAGAGCTACTGCGGGGTGCAGCTGGTGTTGGTTCCAGTGGATTATATGCAAATGTAGAATCTAAAGCCGCAGGTAATGGTGGCAAATTGTTGATTGAAACCGAAAATTTACGTATTGCTGATGGCGCACAAATAGCAGCATTAACTTTTGGTTCAGGAAATGCGGGAATTGTCAATTTGCAAGCCAATCAAATAGAAATGAGCGGTACTTCACCCGGAGGTTTCCCTAGCGGGATACTTGCGAATGTGGAATCGGGTGCAACGGGTAATGGTGGTAGTTTAAGCATTGATACTCAAAGTTTACGGTTAATTAATGGTGCGCAAATTGGTACGGGTACTTTTAGCTCTGGAAATGCTGGAGATTTAAATATTCAGGCAAATAATATAGAACTCATTGGTGGTTCTACTAGCGGTCAGAGTTTATTATTTACCACAGTTCTCTCTAATGCCACGGGTAAGGGAGGAAATTTGACAATAGATACCGATACATTGCGGCTGATAGATGGCGGTCAAATTTCTACTAGTACTGCTGGCTCTGGCAAGGCGGGTAATTTAGTAGTAACAGGCAATAATATAGAAGTTATTGGTGTAAATGCAGCAGGACGCAGTGGTTTATTTGCTAGTGCAATCCAAGGCAATGGTGATGGGGGAAACTTAAATATTACTACTGATAATTTAACTATTCAAAATGGAGGTATTATCAGTGCTAGTAATTTCCATAGCCGCAACACAAATATACCACCAGGGCAAGGAAAAGCAGGCAATATTCAGATTGATGCAGGAGCGATTTTACTTGATAATACTTCCTCAGAAAATCTAGCCAGCATTAGCGCATCTACAGTTTCTGGTGGTGGTGGTAATATCTTTTTGAATGTGCAAACATCATTAACTGCTCGCAATGGTAGCCAAATATCTGCTGATACTAAAGGTAGTGGTGATGGCGGTAGCATTAATATCAATGCTGATTCTCTGACATTTAATACTGGAGCTTCTTTGAATACCAGTACAGTAAGTACAGGCAATGCGGGATTAATTAAAATTGCTGCTAATTCTGTTTTGTTTGATGGTTATCTTGATACTTTATTTACTGGTGCTTTCAGCGAAGCTAAAGCCGGATCGCAAGGTAATGGCGGCAATATTCAAGTTACAAGTAATTTATTAAAGGTAATAAATCAAGCTCGCATTTCTACTAATAGTTTGGGATTAGGTCAAGCTGGTAATATTATTATCAATGCCCAGCAAATCCAAAGCGATCGCGGTAATATAGTAGCCACATCCACGCAAACAGGTGGCGGTAATCTCAATTTGACTACTGATTTACTCTTCCTCAATAACCAGAGTTTAATTAGTACTAGCGTTTTAGATAGTACTGGTGGCGGTGGTAATATTAACATTAATGCCAATTTTGTTTTAGCTCATAATAGCAGCGATATTCGAGCTAATGCTGTTTTTGGCCCTGGTGGTAATATTCAAATCCAAACTCAAGGTATTTTTATCTCTCCAGATAGTCATATTGATGCGAGTTCAAAATTCGGAGTTGATGGGGTTGTGACAATTAATAACCTAGAAACGAGTAAGAATCTTGCTAATACTGAATTACCCACAAATATTATAGATCCTAGTCAACAAATTGCTGCTAGTTGTCGAGGCGATCGCGCTAATAATTTTGTTGTGACTGGACGAGGTGGATTACCACAAAATCCTACTGATATGATTATGGGTCATACAATTTGGCATGATGTCCGTGATTTGTCTGCTAAAGTAGGATTACAGCCAAAGGGTGTGGAAGCAAGAGTTTCAAATACTTCTCAAGTAGCGCCAAAAAATAATGAGCCTTCTGCAATTATTGAGGCTCAAGGTTTGATAATTAATAGTCGCGGTGAAGCTGAATTATTAGCTAATTCTCCGAAGATTCTTCCTGAATCGGCTAAAAATTCTCCTGCTTATTGTGGAGCAATTTAAATGAGAGACGCGATGAATCGCGTCTGTACAATTGTCAGAGGGGGTTATTTTTAATAAAATAAACAATGGGTTAATAGTTGTTTTGTAAATATTCAATAGCAGCTTCTAATTTGGAAGAATATCCTTCGGCGAATCTTTCAAACCAAAGTCCTTCAGGCGAGAAGGGATCTAATTTAGCTAACCATTCTTTCGCCTGAGTTTTTAATGCTTCTCTTTGTTTTACTTTAAGTTGTTCTTGGCGAATTCTTTCTTGTTCTAATTCTTCCTGTCGTCTCAAATCTTCGGCTTTGTCTCGTTCGACAAAATCAGCTTTCACTTCCTCCAAAAGATTATCGATGAGAGAAGCTGCTTTTGGTGATACGGGAATAAATGGTTGGGTAATGTTTAGCTGAGGTTTTGACTGAGGTTGTGGTTGGGGTGGCGGAGTTTTCCCTTCTTTGTATTCAGTTTGGAGTTCAGCTAATAGCTTATCAATATTATCCATTGCAGGAATCAGGGAAGGGGGACAAGGGAGCAAGGGAAGGGGGACAAGGGAGACAAGGGAAGGGGGACAAGGGGGACAAGGAAGACAAGGAGGACTAATGACTAATGACTAATGACCATTGACTATTGACTATTGACTATTGACCATTAGTCCTTAATCGCATTCAGCAACACTTCTGATAAACTCATATCCTCCATATCTTCCATTGTAATAGTGTCGCATATATCAAACTTGGCTCCAGCGCCTTGGAGATCGTCATCTAGGACTTTGAGAAAGCGGGTAGCTTGCGCATCTGTACCGACTTGAATAAAGGAAATGGCTAGTTCTTCATCGCGATCCATTTGTCGGGAAGCTTCGATAATGACTTTCATCACGGCTTTGCGATCGTCTGGTTCGCCATCGGTAACTACTAAAATTGTCTCACCATTAGGCTTAGTTTGTTTAGCTGCTTTGCGTTTAAAGTAATCATCTGTGGCGTGTTTGAGGACTCCGGCTAAGTCTGTGGTTCCTGAGGGATCGTTTTCTTGAAAGATTTGCGCTACTTTCGCGGAGGTGACGTTTTCATAGCGTTTGAATTTGCCGGAAAATACGTAAATAGTGATACCATCGGGATCTAATTGTTCACACTTACTCGCTAAAGCAAAGGTTGATTCTTGCGCGGTTACCCATCTGTTTCTACCACCTTTTTGATCTGGGGTAGCCATGCTGCCGCTTTTGTCGATAATTAAGGTATAGTCACGATTATCTAGCATTTCTAATGTCTCCAAGTATTATTTAAAACATTTGCACCGATGGATTAACCAGCGATCGCTTTTAATACGTCGGTGAGGGTCATTTCTTCTAATTCATCTAAAGTGATGGTGTCACAAATATCAAATTTAGCGCCAACGCTTTGCAATTCATCATCTATGGCGTGAAGAAATTTGGTAGCCTTGGTATCAGCACCTACTTGAATGACAGCAATTCTTAACTCTTGGGGATTGTCCAAGCGCTGAGTTGCATTGATAATTATTTCATAGACGGCTTGGCGATCGCCTGGTGTCCCATCAGTCACAACTAAAATTACTTCTCCTGCTGGCTTGGTTTTGCCATCGGCTTTGCGTTTAAAGTAGCTATTAATGGCGTCTTGTAGCACCCCTACTAAGTTGGTGCTATCCCCAGGAATATTTTCTGTAAAAATTTGCTTGATTTTGGCGGCGGTAACATAATCGTAACGCTTAAATTCTTTAGAAAATATATAAATGGTGAGACCATCAAGGTCAAATTCTTCGCATCTAGCAGCTAAAGCGTATGTTGATTCTTGTAGTGCTGTCCAGCGACTTTTACCATTTTTTTGATCTGTAGTAGCCATGCTGGCACTCTGGTCAATAATTAAGGTGTAGTCACGGTTTTCTAGCATGGCTGATGTCCCCCAAAATTTGTTGATAATTAGTTATAGCTGATGACTGTTGACTGATGACTGTTGACTGATGACTGTTGACGGATGACTGTTGACTGTTGACAGACTTAAAAGCCTTTTATTGTCAGGGTTTTATCTTAGCTGGATGTCCTAATCTATCTGGCTACAGCTATAGATAAAGCTTACAGATTTGGTTAGTTAAACTTAGTCTGTAATTGCACTCATTAACACATCTGCAAGACTCATTTCTTCTAAGTCGTCTAAAGTCACGGTATCACAAATGTCAAATTTAGCACCTACACTTTGTAATTGATCGTCTAAGGCTTTAAGAAACTTTGTAGCCTGGGGATCTGTACCAACTTGCACAATGGAAATTCCTAATTCTTCATCCCGATCCATCTGGCGGGTAGCACTAATAATGACTTCAAATACGGCTTTGCGATCGTCTGGTTCGCCATCAGTAATCACTAAGATTGTCTCGCCATTGGGTTTAGTTTGACCTGATGCTTTCCGCTTAAAGTAATTATTGAGTGCGTCTTGAAGTACGCCTGCTAAATTTGTTGTCCCTGCTGGATCGTTTTCTTGGAAAATTTGCGCAACTTTGGCGGAGGTAACATCATCGTAGCGTTTAAATCTACCGGAAAATACGTAGACTGTAATCCCATCTGGGTCATACTGCTCACATTTCCTGGCTAAGGCTAGTGTGGATTCTTGAGCTATATCCCATCTACTTCTCCCTCCTGCTTGGTCAGGGGTAGACATGCTGCCGCTTTTATCGATAATTAATGTATAGTCACGGTCACTCATCATAGTATTCCTTGATTGTTATCCTTTGGTTACTAGTTTAACTACTAGAATCGGGGTTGATACAAGTGTTGTTACCTCTATCGTTACATTTGCTACTGAAAATTTTATTAAAAATGGGCATGGGGCATGGGGGAGCCAGTGCGTTGCGGGGGTTCCCCCCGTTGTAGCAACTGGCGTCATGGGGCATGGGAAAGATAGATTTTTATGCTTATACCAATTCACGAAATTACTGATACAAATCACTTCCTCTGCCCCTCTGCTTCCTCTGCCCCTCTGCTTGCCTATGTGTATCATTTTTAAAGTGAAGCGGTATTAGTTGTGGGATTTTTTTGTGAATAGCTGATTTATACTCAGGATTGAAGCGAGGCTGCACATTAGCGCCCTCACCCTAGAAGGGTGGGGCTAAACACACAAAGCCTGCAAAGGCAGGCTAATTTGCATCTTCATAGAAAGTTAGTATAAAGTCCTAATTACAGGCGATGAATTGCAGATATGTGTAGTCTATGGAAATTTTGTGATTGAGGCTAAATCTCTGTGAGGTTGCAGATTAACGTCCTCAGCGCTATTTCCTTATACCAATTTAAATAATGTTGGCGGCACGTGAATATATTCTAGAGGGCATGGCAATGCCATGCCCCTACCATTTGTCGCATTCTTTTTTTTATTTTTTATCGCTATGAATAGGCAATAGGCAACAGAGTTAGAAAAACTGTTGCCTAGAGGTTGCCTGTTTGTTTATTAGTTAGTGTATTTACTGATGACCTTAGCTAATTCTGGTACTGCTTCTTCTACATGCTGTTTAGCTGAACCTCGAAATCTTTCGTATGTTCCGCGAACAATTTGACGCTTGGTTTTTTTGACTCGTTCATCGGTGACGCTTAGTAGTGCATCAGCAGTGCGATCGCTACTTGTAGTCATATATTCTACAGGATCGCCTTTCTGTACACCTTCATTCCAGATTGGATCGATGGCTGTAAAACACTGTGGTAGGAGCTGCTCGACAACGTAAGGGATATATCCTGGTTTTACTCCCTTTAATGCAGCGAAGGCTGTTTTTAAAGCCATACCACTGAGTCCGGACTTGGATTCAACCTGCTTTTCCAGCACCGTGCAACAGTCAACGACAATCTTGTCTTTTTTATCGGAATTCAATAGTTCGTCGCTTAATCCCATTTCAATCCTCCTGATTGTCAAAGTCTTAATTTTTATTCAACCAATTTTGTCAACGAACAGGATATTACAAAATAGGGTAGTAAGTGTGAAAACTTACTAAGCACCCCCAGAAATTCTAAACAATTTCGGCGGTACTGTCGAAAATTTATATAGTTAAAGAAATTGTAAAGTAATAAATATTACTTGCTATTAGTCAATAGTCAATAGTCAATAGTCATTTGTCAGGGATATAAGTATATTTATACCAATTTGAAAAAAGAATGCGACATAAATAAAGCCCCAAACGCTTGTCCTGTCTTTATTCTTAATTTTGAATTTTGCGAAAAGTCTGAGCGCCGACTTCCGGCGCTCAGACTTTCCAAGAGAGAATTTTGAATTTTGAATTGGTATTAGGTTTCGTAATATAGTTTGGTGTATTGATACCTAACTACTTAAGTTTAGGGGCGCAATATGTTGTATCCATAGTTTTAATTGACTCAAAATCGGCTGTATTTTGAGTCAGATTTTTATTACTCTTTCTCTACCAAAATAAAAATATTGACTGATAAAAACAGCCAATATTTTGATGAAGTTAGTTAATTTTCTTGCTCTGGGTGATGACTTGTACTTGTCTCACTTTCTTGTAGCCGGGAAATAAATACGTCTGGTTTTCTACTGACAACAGACTTGACTTTATCAATGGCTATTACTTCACTGATTTTGACAATCATTTCCCAGAGAGTATCTTCTTCTGTTTCTTTGTTATAAGTTCTGTGTTTAAACCATAACAAATCATCCCAAACTCCGATTACTGTGGCGAAATACCACTTATCTCTTATTAATATCCAGATTTCTTGTTCTAAATAGGTCTGAAGAATAGATTTCACAACTACTGAGCTTATGAAAAGACGTTGCGCTCCAGATTACACGGGGATTAGAGCTTTCTGCTACGGTAGAATTACGGAATTCATAGGTACTGTATTAGTAATTTATTATTGTAAGATTTTTCCTTAAAAAAACTTAGATTGGTTGTCAAGAAATCTTCATAAGAAAACTGTTCACTTTTTCTAATTTCAAGACAATTATTAGATAAATATTGTGGCGTTGTTGAATAATAGTCTGAAAAGCTCGCACAAACAAAAGATAGCGCGTTGCAGGATTGCCACCGTTGTGGTGAATTGTGTCACAAAGTTGCAAAGAAGAACGCGAAAATTAGCAATTTTGTTAGAAGTGTAATGTGTAAACTACTCTGAAGCTTCGAGAAAAATGATAAAGTTCACTTTAGTTATCTAGTTATTAGCTGTACAACAATACGGGTGAACTTAAGGTAAGGTGTTTATGGCAGAAGCTAAAAACGTACTTGGTACTACTTTGGAGAGTTGCTGTACTGCTCCGATGACTGGTTATTATCGTGATGGATTCTGCAATACTGGTGGTCAAGATTTTGGTATGCATGTTGTATGTGCGCAAATGACAGCAGAATTCCTGCAATTTACCAAATCGCGCGGAAATGATTTAAGTACACCTGTCCCTGAGTATAATTTTCCTGGATTGAGAGAAGGCGATCGCTGGTGTTTATGTGCAGCTCGTTGGCAAGAAGCTCTAGAAGCTGGTTTTGCTCCCCCAGTTGTATTAGAAGCTACCCATGCAAGAGCGTTGGAAGTGTGTAATTTGGAGGATTTGAAAAAATACGCATTGACGGTTGACGGTTGACGGTTGACGGTTGACTGTTGACTGTTGACTATTCAAGCTGGTGATAATTAGTTAATTCAAATCCATTGATAGTTAAAACCTGACGGACTTGTTCGCTTAATAAAGCAGCAAGTTCTATTTCGCCAGCGCCGGGTAACCCATTAAGCGGTTCTCCTGGTTGAACTAAGGCGGGATGGGAATAAATTTCCACTAATTCTGCTTGAATTTGGGGTATAAGACCAAGTAAGTATTGTTCGCTCATATTCCCAGTTTGCAGCAATCCATATACTCGCTGTGCAAACTTTATACCGTGAGCGGTAAGTAAGCTTTCGCCATAACTGCGCAGTCTTCCAAATACTCCTGACCAAACTAATTTAGTTAGTAAAGCACTCCGGTCAAGTTTGAGGCTCATTTGCAATTCTTCCGATGGCAGACGGATTACTTGGATGTTAAATTCTGGAGCTAATTCTACTAATATACGTAATATTACAGGATGTACATGTAAATGTAAATGCCCATCGACATGAGAAAGGGGCAGCCCAGATTGGCGAAATTTTTCCAACTGGGCGCGGATTTCTTGGCGTAATTCCTCACGGGCGGCTGGGTAAAATTGATAACGTAAGCCAGCTACCAGAGGACTATCAGAAAAATTGCCTTGGGAGTCTACTAAATGGGGAATTTGGGAGGGAGGCAGGACAGAACGACCGCAAACCAATACCAAATGTAGACCAACTGCTAAACTAGGGCGATCGCGTGCCCAGGCGATCGCATCTGCGGCAGCATCTCCTGTTACCATTAAACTGGTACTAGTTAATACACCCTGTTCGTGAGCTTGGATAATTGCCTGATTGACTCCAGCAGAAAAGCCAAAGTCATCACCATTAATGATGGCAAAGCGGGGTTTGGTATTGGGCATGGGGCATGGGGCATCCTTTCGACTTCGCTCAAGGCGAGTGGGCATTGGGCATGGGGCATTGGGCATTGCTCAGAGACGCGATGAATCGCGTCTCTACAATCGTCCCCTCTGCCTAGTTTCCTGCGTGTGCGGCAGTTTGCTGATTGCGGCGTTCTTTGAGGTAGGTGAAGAACTCTCCGCCTTCGCGTAGGCGGCGTACCATCATTTGTCTGTCTGTTAGCATTTCTTTGACAATGGGGATGATGGCTTTGGGACGGAAGTAGAATTTCCGGTACATGCGCTCAACTGCATCCTCAATTTCCGCGCTGGAAAGGGTGGGATATTGCAGGGTTGAGGTTTGAATACCGGAGTTTGCTACTAGGGATTGGTTGGTAAACCAGCCGTTGGCTTTGGCTTGTTCGTAAAGTTCTGTGCCGGGGTATGGTGCAGCAATGGAAACTTGAATTGTATGGGGACTGAGTTCGCAGGCGAAGCGAATTGTCTCTTCTACGGTTTCTTGAGTTTCAATTGGTAGACCAATAATAAAAGTACCGTGAACTGTGATGCCTAATTTGTGGCAGTTTTTCATGAATTCCCGCGCTACTTCTAGCTTGATGCCTTTTTTAATCCGGTTGAGAATATCTTGGTTACCAGATTCAAAACCGACAAGTAGCAAGCGTAAGCCGTTGTCGCGCAGGGTTTTGAGGGTGTCGTAGTCTAGGTTAGCGCGGGCGTTACAACTCCAGGTGAGTTTGAGACGCTTCATGTGTTCGCTAATTGCGATCGCGCGATGTTTGTCGATGGTAAAGGTATCATCATCAAACATATACTCCCGTACTTTGTCACCAAAGATAGCTTTGGCTTCTGCCATCTCTTTTCCAACAACTTCTGGGCTTTTATGGCGATATAAATGTCCGCCTATTGTTTGCGGCCATAGGCAAAAGGTACATTTCGCCGGACAACCGCGCCCAGTATAAAAAGAAATGTAGGGATGCAGCAGGTAGCCGATGAAGTATTTATTAATATCTAAATCGCGGGCATAGGTAGGCAAAACGCTGGGCATAGCATCCCAATCGTGAATTAAGGGGCGCTCTTCATTGTGACGCACGTTAGAAAACTGGTCACGATAGCTCAAACCTTTAATATCTTCCCAAGCTACGCCTTCGGCTAATTCCTTACAAGTGTAGTCAAATTCGTTACGACATACAAAGTCGATGACTGAGTGATCCCGCAGTGTTTCCTCTGGTAATACTGCCACATGGGCACCGACAAAGCCTATCTTTACGTCTGGATTTTGGGATTTTATCGCTTCTGCACATTTCACATCATTAGCTAATGATGGTGTACTGGTGTGCATAATTACCAATTCGTAATCCCTAGCAATTTTCAGTACATCTTCCACAGTTTGACTGTGTGGCGGCGCATCCACCAGTTTACTCCCTGGCACAAGTGCAGCAGGTTGGGCTAGCCATGTGGGATACCAAAAAGAAGTAATTTCCCGCTTGGCTTGATATCTAGAACCTGCACCACCGTCAAATCCATCAAAGGAAGGAGGACTGAGGAACAAAGTTTTCTTCATTGATAGCTCTCCTTAAAATGTCCAAAGTCAATAGTCAATGGTCAATAGTAATTGGGCATGGGGCATTGGGCATGGGGCATTTCTTTCCCCCTGCTCCCTGCTCCCTGCCCCCCTGCCCCCTGCCCCTCTGCCTTTTCAAACTAACTAGCTTTAATGTTCACATCAATAAATTGCTTGAGCAGTGCCAAAACATCGTTGCGGCTGAGTTTTTCTTTGCCGTTGGCTAGGGCGTCTAGGGTTCCATGTGCCAAGGTGAGGGGAATTTGGCAAAAGTCTAAGGCTGGCCCCGCACCTAGACTTTGAGTGTAAGCGTCTGCTAGGGCTAGGTTGCGCCTTGCATATTCGTGCATGTTGGCAGCAGTCCAGCCTTGGGGATAAAAGTCTACACCCCGTTTTAAGTCTTCAGTATGGTTACGTAAAATATTCACTGCTTGTAAACCTCTGCCAAAGCCGATGGCTTGGGTACGGTTTGTTTGGGTACCATCATACCAAGCCCATAAATCAGATAACAACAACCCCACCGCGCCTGCAACCCCAAATGTATAACGATCTAAATCTGATTCTGTGGTGATTTTCCAGTTGATTTCTGCCCAATATGCCATTCTGTCTGCCATTGCGGCGGTGGCATCCCAAATTCGCGGGGCGATCGCTTCCGGTGCTAAAATTGACCATTCCCTAATGCCAAGGGTAACTTCTGGTAAAGTATTCTCATAACCATTGAATCCTGAGGAAAAAGCATCAACGGCAAAACCATCAACCCCTGCTTGTAATGTCAAGCTAATTGTGCGCAATAACTGTGCTTTAGTTGGGTTATCCAGTTCTGGATGATCTTCAATTTCATCAATAGCGCGCATACACAAGTATGCTGATGCAACTGCCTCTTGTAACCCTGACGGTAAAATGCTAATTGGGATGTAAAAAGTTCGACTCGTTTCTTTCAGGATTTGCAGTGCATCTCTACGTAAATCCATGTTTTCACTCCTCTCTTGATTGTCACACCACATGAAGTTTTCAGTTTTTCGATGATACTTGATCTAATTTTTACTAAACATTAAGAACTGTTTTTTAGCTAGTTTTTCCTCTAAAAATTAATAGTCTAAGGTATCACAATTAACAAAAGGCTCAAATCGCCTAAAGTCTAGTCTAGTATATAGTCCTTTGGTGACAAAAATGCCTGGAGGATGTGATGCCACTACTAGCATAATTTTTCAGTGTAATTAGAAATAATTATGCTAAAATTTGCTGAATTATCTGCAAGTTTTTCTCTCAAAGAATAGCTAATTGTCAGAGAAAAAACTCTGTGAAGTATTGATGAAGCTGAATAAAATACTGTTGACTGTTGACTGTTGACTGCGCTGCACTGAAGCTCTGTCGAAGGGAACTCCAAAAAATAAATTATCCAACTTGTAGGGGCACGGCATATACAAACTTTCGGTATTACCGATATTTTATCGGTGCCGTGCCCCTACCCCCGTGGGTATTTTTTTAATTGGAAGTCCCGAAGTGTTGACTGTTGACTGTTGACTGTTGGCGGTTGACTGTTGACTGTTGACTGTTGACTGTTGACTCTTAAGAAAGTTTTTTCAGGACTGTGTTTGAGATAGGCTATGTATTAGTTTTAACAAGTGTGGTTTCAGGCAATCCTTTGTATACAGATAAGTCATACATAACAACTTCATCTAAACTTGAGATTTAGACTAAAATTAGTCAGCAAAATCCGCGATCGCTTTCTCAAAATGCCATTCTACCTTCTCAAAATGGCATTCTGCTTACTAGAAATGGCGTTCTACCTACTCATTTTGGTGTTTTCCGCAAGTCATAAGCCATTTTACTTACTAGAAATGGCGTTCGACTTACTCATTTTAGTGTTTTCCGCAAGTCATAAGCCATTCGACTTACTAGAAATGGCGTTCGACTTACTCATTTTAGTGTTTTCCGCAAGTCATAAGCCATTTTACTTACTCATTTTGGTGTTTTCCGCAAGTTACAAGCTATTTCACTGACTCATTTTGGTATATTTAGTTAACAAAAGCAGATTTTGCTGTCTCCACTGAAGCTTATTGCAATTATGTAGGGGTGCAAGTTTTGATCATTGGTGTCAACTTCAGCGAGAAATCCCTTGACTGTAAGCTTTCTCGCTTGCTTTGGAATTAATGACCAGAAACCAAGTCCAAATATACTCAAAGTAGACTAAAAATTTTGAGCATATTTAGTGGTTCATCTTATTAGTTGTGAGAAGTAGCTGGTGGTTAGATCCCCAGGGAGATTTAGCAACCCAGTAAATGACTTTTGCTATGAACAAGGAATTGAATTTCTTTACGGTAACTGGGTTTCGAGTTAAGTTGACACAGGTATGTCTCTAGCATCTGTTGCATTCTTTTTGCAAATGCCATGAATTGTCTCATTTTTCATGGATGCGATCGCGATCAATATCGGTATTTTTAGCAATATATATGCCAATAAACCCTGGTGATTTTTTCGATATATAGGGAACAATAATCCTAAGGTTAGTGTTTTTTCTGTATTACAATCACTAAAGAGGTTGCTATTATTTCCTGAGTGTCAGTATTTCGACTACTATTGACAAATTTGTTTATTGTCATCGCCGTAATTATTGCTTCGTACTCTCTATTATTTAGGATCTATGTTCAATCACCTCTCTCTGGTCTTAAAAGCGCAGTTGGCTCAGGCTCCAGTCAAGCTCAAGTCTCAATATTCAACATGGCCCATATTATTGCTGTCTATTATAGTTGCGATCGCCACAGCAGGAGCAATTTATACACTTAATCAGATGGCAGAGGAGAGCAATAACACCAGACTACTTTTAACTCGTGTCAAAGAGCAAGTCAGTAGGCTCAATGCTTTAGAATGGGAGGGTATTTCTAAAGGTACAATTGATGAAGATTTAACAGAAGAACTAGCAGAAAATAAAGAAACTACAAGCATTATATTAAATGAGCTAGGGCAAATTGAGCGAAAAGATGATTTAAAAAAATTGTTTGGACTACATCGCCTTTATAGAACACAAATTGATGGGGTTCTGAAGCTAATCAGCGAAGGTAACGTCAAGGAAGCAATTCAAGTTGATGCTGATGGTATCGATCAAATATATGATGAGTTATATGCTGAAGTTTTTACCTTAGAAAAATATTATGTACAACAGAAAGTAGATGCGAGAAAAATAGCAGATATTGGTACTACAGTTTCTTTAATATTATCAGCCGCTATCATTGGGGGCTTATCATATAGTTTTAATCAGAGATTGTGGAATAAAAACCAAGAATTGAAAGCTACCTTGACAGAACTACACCAAACCCAGGATCAGTTGATTCAAAAAGAAAAAATGGCATCTTTAGGTCAACTGATTGCGGGGATAGCTCATGAAATTAATAATCCTTTAGGGATTATTAAAGCATCGGCAAGTAATACAGATAAGGCACTACAAGAAGCACTCGCAGAAATTGCTTATCTACATCAGCACTTGGACAGTAAAGAACAAGAAATTTTGTTTGATATCGTTAATAGGGCGCTGCAAAATCAACCGTCCCTAGGTTCGCAAAAAGACCGGGTGCTAAAACGCAAAATTACCAATACACTTCAAGAGAATGATATTGACAATGCTAGATATATTGCCGATCTCTTGATGGATATGGGTATAACTGAAGATATGGAATTTTTGTTACCTCTGCTAAAAGGTGATTCAGGAGAATGGGCTATACAGTTTGCCTATAACCTCACTTCCTGTTTTATCAACAATCAGATGATTAGCAATGCTGTGGATCGCTCCGCCAAAATTGTGTTTGCACTCAAAAGCTATTCACATTTCGATCAAAGTGGAAAAAAACAGTTATTAAAAGTAACTGAAGGCTTGGAAACTACGCTCGCTCTTTATCACAATCAAATCAAACGCAATATTAAATTAATTCGTGATTATCAAGATTTACCAGACATTTGGGGTTACCCCGACGAACTAATTCAAGTATGGACAAACTTAATTTTTAATGCTATACAAGCAATGCCATCAGGGGGAACGCTGACTATCGCCACCCGTCAGCAAGCACAAGAAATTCAGGTAAGCATTACAGATACAGGATCTGGCATTCCCGAAGACATACAGCAAAAAATCTTTGATGCTTTTTTTACCACCAAACCGGCTGGTGAAGGAAGTGGTTTAGGATTACATATTTCCCGGAGAATTATTGATAAACATCAAGGACGCATAACATTAAATACAAAACCAGGGCATACTCAATTTATTGTGTACTTGCCCATCGAGTCTATTTAAATAGGTAAAGGAAATTTATGATGTCTGATGCTGCTATTCTTTGTGTAGATGACGAAGTTGCAATTTTAAAGGCACTGAAGGAACAACTCAAAAGGTTATTTGGCAATAAGTATATTTATGAAGTTGCCGAAAGTGCAGAAGAAGCCTGGATTGTGATTGATGAATTAGAACAGGAAGGAATTAAAATTCTCATCATTGTCTCTGACTGGTTGATGCCTAATGTCAGAGGAGATGAGTTTTTAACTCAAGTTCATCAACGCTTCCCGGAAGTGATTACTGTAATGTTAACAGGACAAGCCGACGAAGCCGCAATTGAGCGTGCTAGACAACAAGCTAATCTTTATGCTTGTATCCGCAAACCCTGGAAGGAGGAAGATTTACAGGAAGTTGTAGGTGTAGTCTTGAATTAAAGGATTGTCAATAGTCAATAGTCAATAGTCAATAGTCATCAGTCAACCGTCAACCGTCATCAGTCATCAGTTATCATGCCGCAATATTTTGGTAAATTACCGACAACCAACCAACCTTGGAATCATATCGGTAGCGTACAGGCTGTAAATTGGAGCGATAGCACTGTTAATTTTGATTGTGGTAACTCGCGGTTACAGGTGACTATACTTTCTCCCAACTTAATCAGAGTCAGGTTTTCACCAACAGGGGAATTTACCCCCCGGCGTTCTTGGGCGGTGACGGTGGATGATTCAGAATGGACGCAATTACCTTTTGAAGTGCAAGATAATGAGACTGCGGTAGAAATTACTACGGGAAAAATTCGCTTGTGTGTGGAAAAGCAAAATTCTCGCCTAGTTTGCTTTGACAAAGACAATCATCCCTTTGCGGAAGATGTGGATTTGGGGATAGGTTGGCGTCAGGGTGCGGTTGCTGGTTGGAAGAAAATCTACGCTGATGAGCATTTTTACGGCTTTGGCGAACGCACAGGTTTTTTAGATAAACTCAGCCAAGTTAAAACTAACTGGACGGTTGATGCTTTAGATTATGATGCATTGACTGATGAAATGTACCAAGCCATTCCCTTTTTTATGGCTTTGCGTCCAGAGTTGAGTTATGGCATCTTTTTTAACACAACCTTTTGGAGTCAATTTGATATTGGCGCAGCCCAGCCTGGTGTGTGGAAGATGGAAACACGAGGCACAGAGCTAGATTATTACATTATCTACGGCCCCGAACCAGCAGATATTTTGCGTATATACACGCAATTAACTGGGAAAATGCCGCTACCGCCAAAATGGGCGTTAGGTTATCATCAATGTCGCTGGAGTTACGAATCAGAAGATGTGGTGCGGGAACTGGCGCAAGAATTTCGTCAGCGTCGCATTCCCTGCGATGTGATCCACTTAGATATTGATTATATGCGGGGTTATCGCGTGTTTACCTGGAGTCCACAACGTTTCCCGGAACCAGGAAAATTAATCGGCGATTTAGCACAAGCTGGTTTTAAGACGGTGACAATTATCGATCCGGGTGTGAAATATGAACCGGAAGCTAATTATCACGTATTTGATACAGGATTAGCAAACGATTATTTTGTACGTAAAGCTGATGGTGCCTTATTTCACGGCTATGTTTGGCCGGAAAAAGCGGTTTTTCCCGATTTTTTACGTTCTGATGTGCGTCAGTGGTGGGGTGATTTGCACAAAAGTCTTACCGATATCGGTGTGGCGGGAATTTGGAATGATATGAATGAACCCGCTATAGATAATCGTCCCTTTGGGGATGGGGGGGAGAAGATTTGGTTTCCCTTGGATGCGCCGCAGGGGGATGAGGAAAAGCAGGGGAGCAGGGAGCAGGGAGCAGGGGGGAATTTATCTGCATCAAGTACGACGCATTTGGAGGTACATAATTTATATGGGTTGATGATGGCTAAGGCTTGTGCTGAGGGGTTAAAGCGTTATCGGCAAACAGAGAGATCGTTTGTGTTGACTCGTTCTGGGTATGCGGGGGTGCAGCGTTGGTCTGCGGTGTGGATGGGGGATAATCAATCTTTGTGGGAACATTTGGAAATGTCCTTACCCATGTTGTGTAATATGGGGCTTTCGGGTGTGGCGTTTGTGGGTTGCGATATTGGCGGGTTTGCTGGTAACGCGACGGCGGAATTATTTGCCCGATGGATGCAGGTAGGAATGCTTTACCCTTTGATGCGGGGACATTCG
The DNA here is from genome assembly GCF_963889195.1 of Calothrix sp. FACHB-168. Taxonomy (NCBI): domain Bacteria; kingdom Bacillati; phylum Cyanobacteriota; class Cyanophyceae; order Nostocales; family Calotrichaceae; genus Calothrix; species Calothrix sp. FACHB-168. The sequence continues at coordinate 215,435 of NZ_CAWPNJ010000030.1, read as the reverse complement.
GCGATGTCTACGGCGCGTCATGAACCTTGGGTATTTGGCGATCGCACTGAAAATATCTGTCGAGAATATATTAACCTACGCTATCAGCTATTACCTTATATATACAACCTATTTTGGGAAGCGGCACAAACAGGCGCTCCGATTTTAAGACCTTTATTTTACCATTATCCGCGCGATCGCCAAACCTATACAATTTACGATCAGGTATTTTTGGGCGCTTCCCTAATGGCTGCACCAATTTACCGTCCTGGGGTTGAGTACCGCGCTGTCTATTTACCCGCAGGTACTTGGTATGACTGGTGGACGGGAGAACAATACACAGGCCCTACCCATATTCTGAGTCATGCACCATTAGAAAAAATGCCACTGTATGTCCGTGGTGGTGCGATTATCCCTATGCAGCCTGTACAGCAATATGTCGGTGAATCGCCACAAAATTCACTGCGTTGGCGTATTTGGCCTGGTGACAATCAATACTTATTTTTTGAAGATGATGGTATTAGTAATTCTGGTCAAAATCAAAACTATTCTTTAAGAGAAATCAGAGTATATACGCAAGAAAATCAAATTGTCGTTGATATTGTGCGTAGAGTAGGGGAATGGATACCACCAGAGAGAGAAGTAATTGTTGAAGTCGTTGGTATTGGCGAACAACGCTTTACTGATGATGGCAGCGCGTATATTTTCAGATTTTAACATCTACATAAGGATAGATTTTTGGAAGGAGGACAAGGAAGACAAGGAGGACAAGGAGGATAAGGGAAGGGGGACAAAATCAATTCAAAATTCAAAATTCAGAAATACTGTTGACTGTTGACTGTTGACTGTTGACTGTTGACTTTTTATGCCCAATGCCCAATGCCCAATGCCCAATGCCCAATGCCCAATGCCCAATGCCCAATAAAATCTGCACATAGATAGATGAAATTATAAATTGAATGTAGGTATCATTAACTACCAGAATATAACCCACTAGACTCACACACAAAATAATCTACGATTGGCATGTTTAGATGGGGTTACAAAAACCTGGATGTTAAACAGAAACCGCAGGCGTTTGCCAGTTCTTGTTCGCGTCTCCACACAAGCGTTAATAGTACAAATCACTAGTGCGATCGCCATTTTCATTGGTGTATTTGTACTGATAGGCTGGGTTTTCGAGATTGAATGGCTCAAATGTGCCTGCTCTAGGGGTTTAGTAACCATGAAGGCGAATACAGCCTTGGGTTTTATATTTTCTGGGGTGTCACTTTTGTTAGCTCAACATCTCAACAAAGAAAAAGGTGCTGCTATACAAAATTATCCCCGTTATCTGTGGGGTTCTCGTATTTTGGCGATCGCAGTCTTGATACTGGGGTTATTGACAGTCATTCAATATATATTTCGGACTAATTTCGGTATTGACGAGTTATTATTCCCCGACTCCCCAAATGCTATATTGACAGCGCAGCCAGGGCGCATGGGATTGAACACTGCACTTGATTTTATGCTAGTTGGTAGATCCTTAGAATTAGCAGTGTTTCAAAAAACCTCCCGCAGTTATTGGTATTCCCAAATTCTCGCCCTGATTGCTGGTTTAATTGCTATTCAAGCCTTAATTGGTTATACCTATCACGTAAGTACTCTCTATGGCGCACAACCTTATTCAACTTCAATGGCGTTACACACAGCTATTACTTTTATAGTGTTGTGTATAGGAATTATGTGGACAAATCCAAGCCAGGGATTAATGCGAATAATTACTAGCAATACCGATAGCGGTTTGTTGTCTCGCAGATTATTATTAGCGGCGATCGCAGTTCCGTTTGTTGTGGGATGGTTAATTGTTCTCGGTCAAAAAATCGGTGGTTATGATACGGCGTTTGCTATATCATTATTTGCGATTATCGTTATGGTGATTTTTGCCACAATTATATGGCAAAGTACCAGTGTAGTCGAACGTCTCAGCAAACAGCGCGATCGCGTGCAAGATGAACTCAAAGCCTATGAAGCCAAACTCAGAAGTCTTGTAGATGCGAATTTAATCGGCATTTTGTTTGGTGATATCTATGGCGGTATCCAACAAGCTAATAACGAATTTTTATCTTTAATTGGCTACACGCGAGAAGATTTATTAGCGGGAAGAATTAGTTGGAGTGAAATCACACCCCCAGAATACCTATATTTAGATGAGAAAGGAATTGCCGAAGCCCAAGCCAGTGATAATGGTGCTTGTACGCCCTATGAAAAAGAATATATCCGCAAAGATGGTAGCCGCATCCCGGTTTTAGTAGGTTATGTATTATTAGGGGAACAACGCCAAGAGTCAGTAGCATTTATTATCAATTTAAGCGAACGCCAACAGGCAAAACAGCAAATTATCCAACTCAACAAGGATTTGCAACGGCGCGTTACTGAGTTACAAACTTTGCTTGATGTTATCCCCGTTGGAATTGGAATCGCAGAAGATCCCGAATGTCAAACAATCCGCGTTAACCCAGCTTTTGCTAAACATTTAGGAATTTCTCCGAATCATAATGCTTCCCTAACTGCGCCAATTCAGGAAAAACCGAATTTTAAAGTCTACCGTGAAGGTAGAGAAATATCTGGAGAAGAACTTCCCATGCAGTATGCTGCGGCGCATGGTGTGGAAGTTATGGATTTTGAAGTAGATGTTGTGCAAGATAATGGCAACATCGTCAAACTGCTGGAATATGTAGCACCGCTATTTGATGAGGAAGGTAATACTAGAGGTTGTATCGGCGTATTTTTGAATATTACAGAACGCAAGCAAGCTGAGGAATTACTGCGCAATCAGCAAAAATGGCTAGAAGATGTCCTCAATTTAATGCCCAAGCCACTATTATTTATTGAACCGGGAACAGCAAAGGTAACTTTTGCGAATCGCGCTGCTAATGAAGCGGCGGGAGGGGAATTTCCCAAAGGCATAGCAATAGAGGATTACAATAAATTTTATTATTTCACCGATGCCAATGGCGATCGCCTAGCAAATCACCAAATCCCCGCAGTTAGGGTAGCTCGTGGCGAACGTTTGGATGGCTTAGAGGTAGATTGGCATACAAATCAAGGCGTGCGATCGCTTTTAATCTTCGCCGATACCTTACCAGCAATGCATGGTTATCCGGCTACCTGTGTATTAGTTTTTCAAGACATTAGCAATATCAAAGAAGTAGAAAAAGCCCTTTCCTTAGGTTACAAGCGGCTAAAACTATTATTTGATACGGCTAGCGAATTATTATCCAGTCAAAATCCTGTGGCTTTAGTTGATAGCTTATACCGTAAACTTGCTGAACAGATTGGGCTAGACATGTATCTAAATTACTTGGTTGAGGATAACTCTCAAGTAATGCATCTCGCCTCATCTACAGGTATTTCCGCAGAACTAGCCAAAGAAATTGAGTATCTAGCTGTGGGTACGGCGGTATGCGGAACAACAGCCCAAACCAAATGTCAGATTACTGTAGATAATGTCCAGCAATCAACAGATCCCAAAACAGCCTTAATTCGCTCAATAGGGATTACAGCTTATTATAGTTACCCGTTAATCACCCAAGGACAGCTTTTAGGTACACTTTCCTTTGGCAGTCGCACCCGCACGCGGTTTACTGACAATCAAAAAGGAATGATGCAAGCAGTTTGCGATCAAATTGCGATCGCCATGGAACGCGCACAGTTAATTAACTCTTTGCAGCAACAAACCGAGCAATTGCAAGAAGCCAACCGGATGAAAGATGAATTCTTGGCGATATTGTCCCATGAATTGCGATCGCCCCTCAACGCTATCTTAGGTTGGGCACAATTACTGCGATCGCGCAATCTTAGCGAAGCTCAAGCTAGTAAGGGTTTAGAAACCATCGAACGCAACGCCCGAATCCAAACCCAATTGATTGAAGACTTACTCGATATCTCGCGGATGATCCGAGGAAAGTTGCGTTTAAATGTCGCTACCTGCAATTTGATTTCCATTATTAACTCAGCCTTAGAAACCGTCCATCTCGCCGCCCAAGTCAAAGAAATTGAGATGCAATTTCATCTGCCAGATCATAACTCTGACTTTTTAGTTTCTGGCGATGCCGAACGCTTGCAACAAATTATTTGGAATTTATTATCCAATGCCATCAAATTTACCTCACCTCGTGGGAGAATAGAAATTAGACTGGCTAAAACCGTCGAAAAATTCAAAGGTAATCTTACTAGCTACGCTCAAATTCAAGTAACTGACACCGGTATCGGCATTAGTGCCGAGTTTCTTCCCTACGTTTTCGACCGCTTTCGCCAAGCAGATAGTTCTAGTACCAGAAAACATGGCGGACTCGGCTTAGGTTTAGCAATTGTCCGTCATTTAGTCGAATTACATGGCGGTACGGTGCAAGTCGATAGCCCCGGCGAGGAACAAGGCTCAACATTTACAGTCAACCTACCTTTGTTGTCACCCACCCAGGCAAATATTCCCCAAGTCCCTCAAGAAGAAGATTCCGCCCCAGTTTTATTGCCTTCCTTATTAGGTACAAGGGTGCTAGTTGTGGACGATGAAGCCGACAGCCGAGACTTTATCGCCACTGTACTGCAACAAGCCCAAGCCGAAGTACAAGCCGCCGCATCAGTTAAAGAAGCCTTAGAAATAATTCCACAGTGGAAACCAGATGTCATTGTCAGCGACATCGGTATGCCAGTCGAAGACGGTTACTCATTCATTCGCAAAGTGCGATCGCTTCCACCAGAACAAGGGGGAGATATTCCCGCCGCCGCCCTGACAGCTTATGCTAGAGCAGAAGACAGAATGCGCGCTATTCAAGAAGGTTATCAGTTACATTTACCCAAACCCATTGAACCAGCAGAATTAGCCACAGTTGTTGCTAGCTTAGTTGGGCGTGCTTGAGAGAAGAATGTAGAGTTCAGTGCGGTGTTTAGCCTGTACTGTCGGTACGGGGCAGAGAACAGGAACCAGAATTCCCTTCTGCCTTCTGCCTCCTGCCCTCTGCCTTTCCCGATAAATCAGCAGGTTTTTTATTATGGATAAAGTATTAGAAAAAACATCTTCGGTGACACTGCGTGCGGGACGCCCAGAAGACGCGCTACATTGTGGCACTATTGTGTATCAAGCTTTCAGTGCAATTGCGGAACAGTATGGTTATACACCAGACTTTCCTTCTGCGGAGTTTGGGGCGGAGATGTTGAGCGAACTATTAGCAGATCCCAATATTTACTCAGTCGTCGCAGAAACAGCTGATGGGCGCGTTGTCGGTAGTAACTTTTTATGGGAAGGCGATGCGATCGCCGGAATCGGCCCCACTACAGTCGATCCAGCCGCCCAAAACTTGTCTGTAGGTCGTCGGTTGATGGAACATGTATTACAGCGAACCCAGGAAAAAGGCTATCCTGGCGTGCGTCTCGTGCAAGCTGCATATAACAGCCGTTCCCTTTCTTTGTATACCAAACTCGGCTTTAATGTCCGCGAACCCCTAGCGAACTTGCAAGGACAGCCATTTTTTGTTACAATACCAGGGCGAATTGTGCGTCCGGTAACAGCAGCCGACATTGCTAGCTGTAATCAACTATGCGATCGCATTCACGGACACAACCGCGCAGGCGAACTCAAAACCGCCTTTGAGCGCGGTACAGCCACCCTAGTTGAGTATGATGGACGTATCTCCGGTTACGCCACAGAAATTGGCTTTTTTGGTCATGCCGTAGGCGAAAATAATGAAGACTTAAAAGCACTAATTGGCGCAGCACCAGCCTTTGCAGGTTCAGGCTTTTACGTTCCCATGCGTAACGGAGACTTGTTCCGTTGGTGTTTAGATCGTGGCTTGCGTTTTATCCAACCCGAAACCTTGATGAGTATCGGCTTGTATAACGAGCCAACAGGAGTATTTATACCCTCTGCTTTGTATTAAAGATAACTGGTCATTGGTCATTTGTCATTTGTCATTTGTCATTTGTCATTTTCTTGTCACTGGCTCCCATGCTCTGCGTGGGAGCGATGATCTGTGGGCTGCCGCCTCAATTTATCAGCTTCCGAGGCGGAGCCTCGCAATACGCATTTCCAGCCGGAGGCTGGAAACGAGATAGATCCTCACTGGCTCCCATGCTCTGCGTGGGAGCGATGATCCTGACGCTCCGCCTCAATTTATCAGCTTCCGAGGCGGAGCCTCGCAATACGCATTTCCAGCCGGAGGCTGGAAACGAGATAGATCATACCCATCTTATGAAAAACGCATAACCAATGACAAATGACAAATTCCCTAACTTCCACCCACAGAATTAGAATTGATCCCTAATGCTTTTCTTAATAATATTTGGTCTTCTAACTTAGCTTGAAATCGCCCATTTTCAATATCCCGAATCCAACTCTGACTTTTACCTGTTAGCTGTGCCAAATCTCTTTGACTTAATCCGAGTTTTTTCCTCGCCTCAAGAATATATTCGGTAGAAAGAACTATTTGCTGTTTCATCTGAGTCTTACTTTTAGTAGTTCGCGATTTTTTCTGCTTTGATTTACTCAATTGTTTTTTCCAATCTGAAGGCATTTCAAAATCTAAAATCCGCGCATTCATTAATCTAGTCCATTTACCACGCGGCGCTGCATCAGTTAATCGCGTACTATTACTACCATCATCAATCCAAAATTCTAATGCTGCTTCTGCATCTTCGGGAATATTTACTAATTTCGCCCATAAAGGTTGAATTTCTTCAGGGTAAGTAACGGGATCGAATATTGGTTTTAGTCCATAATGATGAAGTACTTCTAAATCGCTTTCAAATATTCTTAATAAACGTTGGCGATGTTCTGGTTGCAAGGCTACATGGCTTAATTTTCCCTCACCATAAGCTACTCTCATCAAAGTAGGAATGGTTACGCGCTGTTCTTTACCCATTTTGGTTTTAAATAATAACCACAGCATCATCCTGGCTGCACCTTCATGCTGTTGCCAAATACTCATGACTGTATTCAGTAAAACTTTGGGTAAAGTACCATATTGATAAAAAGCTTTCCTTTCTTTGCAAGCTTGACGATTTAAAAAATACTGTGCCCAATCCCCAGCTTGAATTTTAAAAGTTAATCCTACTAGATGTTTACAGCCTAAATCATCTTCTTGAAAATGATGTTGAATTTCTAATAAATGCCAGACTCGGCTGTTTTCTAATTTCACTTCCTGAATTTTACCTTTTGCAGGTAAATTAATTGAAGCTATCAGTTGACATGGTTGCTGTACTAATTCTTTAATTAAAGCCAGTTTGGTAGATTTATTTAAATCTTTGCGCTTATCTAAGCCTAAATAATCTTCAATTTGTTTGTCATTAATAATAAATTCTTCTGCCCAAGGCTGCTCTAAATTAGTCGCATAAGCAGCATAGATTAAATGCAAACAAGCAGATCTCAAATCGAATTTCTCAATTCTAGAAACAGCTTCTGCACCTTTAAGCGCTACTGCTGCGGTAGAATCAACACTATCTGTCACACGAAACGCGATCGCACCTTTACCACCATTAATTTGTCGTTGATAATATAACTCTCCCTCTGCATCCATATCCCACACAAGAGATTGGCGTTGCGCTAAAACGTTGCACAATTCCCAAATCACAATCGCTGAAGCAAAAGGATGGCTGTTTCCGTTAGTAAACAGCTTCGGACTCGCAACAGTTTTGGCGTCAACCTTGCATCTGCCCTTTTTCGCCTGATAAGGTATAGGTGAATCAACCGGACAGGAAAGCACGCACTGTGGTGTCATATAACCTTCACAGTCATTACATACAGTTGGGTCAATCCAGTAATCACCATCTATCACTTGGATAGCGCCTTGAGGACAATGAGGAAGGCAATTATCGCACTGAATACAGCGCTTAGTAATGGCATAGGGCATGGTTTTGTCAGAGTTGTTTTTAGATGGAAATACTAAATAAAGCTGTAAATATCTCCTAATTACAGCTTCTATTGATTACTCTTGCTGGCAAAGATGCCGAATTTACTAGGACTTACGCAGTGTCAGATATTTTTCATGCTTTTTGTCAATGGTCAATAGTCCATAGTCCAAAAACCTGAATTTTGACCATTGACTTTTGACTTTTGACCACCCGTGTGAGGGTTTTTATGTTCGGTGCGTAAGTCCTATTTACTAGACTTTGTTAATAAGCGATCGCTAAAAATTTCTATTAATTAAAACTGATTGCGCAGGATTCAATAATTCTGGGAATATCCGCATTCCTCCAGCTTCACATTAGTAACTTTTTTAACCAAAAACTCATGGGATTTTTGTTCGTCTTGAACCATTATATGAATCTTCATATTTCCCAAAAAATTATTATCTAGATTCGTTAAATCTCAACTTTAGTTAGCAATTTTAACATGAGTGTAACAAAATTACCCCTGATGCTTATGGGATTTGAGTAACAGCACAAAATCTAATTAACTGCTATAAAAACATGAGTTTTTTAAGAATTAAACCAAAGCGGCAAAATTTCAGCTTGACAAGAGTTTATCAACCATAAAATCATGAAATCTTGACATTATGTTCGCGAGATAAATTTAGCTCGTAGCTGTAAGAATAGACGCTGTTTATCTCATTAATTTTTTAAATAATTTGATTCATGAAGGTGTGATAAATTATCCAATCTTGTGGGGTGGGCAGCGTTCGACTGAGCGCTCACGCCGAAGTCTTGCCCGCCTTTGACTATGGGCGGGCGAGACGCCCACCCCACAATAAATAGTTGTATATTTTTTTATTTGGAAGTCCCTCAGTAAATATTCTTAACATTAGAAAAATACTAGTACCCCAACAGAAAAATACTTTGAAGCTCTTATGGTGCAAGGATTTACACAGTTGAGTACATTCTTAATTATCCGCGATGAAGAAATCAAGTAGCTGATATAACACTTCTGATATACAGGTCGAATAGGAGTGTCCTTAGTATTCTCTAGCAGTTCCCTTTTGATATATGAACCAATAAATACACAAAAAGCATCAGGAGGATTGGGCGAAGACCTATTGGCGATAGTTGAAAAATTTTCCTGTCAATAGTTAAGAAAATCTAAAATATTTAGGCATTCTCAACTATTAAGAAATCCTAAAAAATGCTGCCGAACTGAGGGGATTTTACCCATATAATCTTTTTTCGTGATATATACAACAAAATATAGGTAACAAAATATAAGTAACAAAGGAAGAAAGATTTTTATTCCTTGGTTGTGAGATTGTCTCGGTATTGGCTGACTTTACTTTTTCATCTTCATATCCCAATTGCTCAGAAGCAGGTTAAAGCAGATTTTCATATATCAAAGAGATTCGCTGTAATTTGTCAAGATTATTGACATTTACACATGGAATTAACCGGATTGAAAATGCAGTACTTATACCGCCGCATTCACGAGAATATGCGGTTTTACCGTGATGCCTATGCAACCGAAGACATTAAAAATTATCTCCGTAATTTTATTAACCTTAGTAGTGCTTTCTCCAGCTTTAGTAGCCATAATAGTAGTTTGGCAAGAACATCTAAATTTTCTGGCAAGACAAAATTTATTGTCAGACATAAAAGACAGTCAGCAATTAATGAATTATGGAATAAATCCCCGAATTTATGGATTATTATGGGTGATAATTTTAGCTCCTATAGGTTTTTGTTTAGGAGTTAATTTACATAATAGCTATGTTGCTTATCGGGCGGCGATGAGACAAAGAAAAATCAAAATATTGCAAAGAATGTGGCAGCAGAATCCTTATCCAGAGGAAATTATTTTATGAAACAAATACCCGTTGGCATCGTAACTTTAATTGCAGGTATTTTAATTACTCTCATTAGCTTGTGGGTAGGACAAAATAATCATCTACTTCCAGAACAAGCTTCTTTGCAAGCGCCTTTAGTAGACAATTTTTTTAACGTAATGGTAGCCATTGGGACTGCTTTATTTTTAGTAGTACAAGGGGCGATACTCATTGCTGTAATTAAGTTTCGCCGCCGTCGTGGCGATAACAGCGATGGCGAACCAATGGAAGGTAGCTTTCCCTTAGAAATTTTGTGGACTATCATTCCCGGAATCATCGTTATTGGCTTAGGAATCTACAGTGTAGATGTTTACACAGAAATGGGCGGGATGGATGCCATATCTCATCATGGAATGAGTCACGAATCGATGATGACAGAAGCAAAATCTAACCCGATTGGTATTGGTTCCACACCTGTAAACGAAGGAAAGCCACCCGCTTTAGTAGTCAACGTCACGGGAATGCAGTATGCTTGGCTGTTCAACTATCCCGATAAAAATGTTGATACTGGCGAATTGCACGTTCCCATCGGTCAAGATGTATTGTTAAACATCTCTGCAAATGATGTGATTCACTCATTTTGGGTACCCCAGTTTCGCTTGAAACAAGATGCAATTCCCGGACAAGCCACACAATTACGCTTTACCGCCACCAAAACCGGAACCTACCCCATAGTTTGCGCCGAACTTTGTGGTGGCTATCACGGTAGTATGCGTAGTTCCGTAGTTGTCCACACCCCCGAAGAATACGATCGCTGGTTAGCAGAAAACCAAGTAGCCCAGCAACCAGAAATAGATAGAACCGTTGCCGTAAATCCTTAGTTTTTCTATGACACAGTTACAAAATTCGCAAACTACAGCAGTTGTTACCGCCCACGAATTACCCCATAGTTGGAAATGGTACGACTACTTTACGTTTAATATCGACCACAAAGTCATTGGCATTCAATATCTGGTAACAGCCTTTATCTTTTACCTGATTGGGGGATTGATGGCTATGGCTATCCGCATCGAATTAAATACGCCAGATGCAGATTTTCTCGACCCCAATCTGTATAACGCCTTCATGACGAATCACGGCACATTGATGATTTTTATGTGGATTGTACCAGCCGCCATTGGTGGATTTGGTAACTTCCTGATTCCGTTGATGGTGGGGGCGCGGGATATGGCGTTTCCGAAATTAAATGCGATCGCCTTTTGGTTGAATCCCCCAGCCGGCGCATTACTTTTAGGTAGTTTCTTTTTTGGTGGTTCCCAAAGCGGTTGGACTGCTTACCCACCATTGAGTTTAATCACCGCTAATACTGCCCAAACAATGTGGATTTTAGCGATCGTTTTGGTGGGAACTTCCTCAATTTTGGGGGCGTTAAACTTTGTCGTCACCATCTTGAAAATGAAAGTACCCAGTATGCAATGGACGCAAATGCCATTATTTTGCTGGGCAATTTTAGCAACTTCCGTTTTAGCCCTGCTGTCTACCCCAGTGCTAGCAGCAGGATTGGTGCTGTTATTATTTGATATTAACTTTGGCACTTCTTTCTTTAAGCCAGATGCAGGCGGAAACGTAGTGCTGTATCAGCATTTATTCTGGTTTTATTCCCATCCTGCCGTATATTTAATGATTTTGCCCATCTTCGGCATCATGTCCGAGGTGATTCCCGTTCACGCCCGTAAACCGATATTTGGCTATAAAGCGATCGCTTATTCTAGCTTGGCAATTTGCATTATCGGTTTATTCGTTTGGGTACACCACATGTTTACCAGTGGTACGCCTCCTTGGATGCGGATGTTCTTTACCATCTCTACCTTAATTGTCGCCGTTCCCACAGGCGTGAAAATTTTTGGTTGGGTAGCAACTCTATGGGGTGGTAAAATTCGCTTCACCAGCGCCATGTTATTTGCTATTGGCTTGTTATCTATGTTCGTTGTTGGTGGATTGGGTGGTGTAACTTTAGGCACAGCACCCTTTGATATCCACGTTCACGATACCTATTATGTCGTCGGTCACTTTCATTACGTATTATTTGGCGGTTCCGTATTTGGTATCTATGCCGGAATCTATCATTGGTTTCCCAAAATTACCGGCAGAATGATGAATGAAACTTGGGGAAGAGTTCATTTCGCCCTCACCTTTGTGGGTACTCACCTCACCTTCCTACCCATGCACCAGTTGGGATTACAAGGAATGCCGCGTAGAGTCGCCATGTATGACCCGCAATTTGCCGGAATCAATCATATTTGTACCATTGGCGCTATGATTCTTGGCATATCTGTATTACCCTTTTTCTTCAACGCCATTTGGAGTTGGATGTATGGTACCAAAGCCACAGATAATCCTTGGGAGGCGCTGACTTTAGAATGGACAACCGCTTCCCCACCAGCGATTGAAAATTGGGAAGTATTACCTGTAGTCACTCATGGCCCCTATGATTACGGGCGCAATATTGAAGTTGCAGAAACAGCCCAAACCGCAGCTTAGATTTAAAAAGTCTTTGCGGTACATCAATATATTCTAGAGGGCATGGCAATGCCATGCCCCTACCATCTGTTTTCAAAGTAACTTCTTGACTCTGTGTTCTCTGTGTCTCTGTGGTTTTATTATTTAACCGCAGAGAACGCAGAGGACGCAGAGAGAAAAAAAGCCTTAAGGGTACACCGTCCAATTATTTATCTAAAAATTGGAATTTATGCAGGATTCAACTTTGAACGCCCCAGAAATAGCCTTAGCTTCCACCGCTTCTCACGAACACCATCCAGACTTGCGGGTGTTTGGGTTGCTGACGTTTCTGGTTTCCGAGTCTTTAATGTTTGCTGGCTTTTTTGCCACGTACCTGATTTTGCGTGGTGGTGCTGAAGTCTGGCCGCCAGAAGGTACAGAAGTAGAATTACTCGTACCCACGATTAACACAATCATCCTGGTTTCTAGCAGCTTTGTCATTCACTTAGGCGATACCGCGATTAAAAAGAACAATGTCGCCGGAATGCGCTTGTGGTATGGAATTACGGCGCTAATGGGAGCCATTTTCTTAGGCGGTCAAGTATATGAATATTTGACACTGGGATATGGCTTAACTACCAACGTGTTTGCTAACTGCTTTTACTTGATGACCGGATTCCATGGTTTACACGTATTTATAGGGTTATTGTTAATACTTGGCGTACTGTGGCGATCGCGCCGTCTCGGTCATTACTCTGCTACTAAACACACTGGCATTGAAATGGCGGAAATCTACTGGCACTTTGTAGACATTATCTGGATTATCCTATTTTCGCTGCTGTATATCTTAACTTTGTTCTAGATTGCCGCGAAATGTGAAAATAATCAGCTTTAAAAGGTATTTCTGAATTTACAGAAATGCCTTTTTTGCTGTCCAATCAAGGGCTGATGGGCGAGCATGGCCTGTATTGTTGCGTCAAGCAGGGCGATCGCCTTTTCGCGACGAGATTTAGATATTAAATTCTGACTCATTGATAGATTCTCCATTAAGAACTAGGTTAAAATACGAGTAAAGCTCACTTTTTAAAATATGACAATTACTCATGTTATGTCAAGATAAATGTGAGTAATCCTCATTTATTCCCTCAAGCCAGGGAGGTAACTATGACAGAAAGCCCATCAAGCGCAGGCGGAATGCGCCGCAAACCACGCCAAGCCCGCAGTCAGGAGCGAGTTAACCGCATTATTGATGTAGCAGAAGAACTGTTTATTTCTCAGGGCTATGCTGCAACCACAACCAATGCGATCGCGGCTGGTGCAAAGATACCCATCGGCTCACTATACCAATTTTTTCCCGACAAGACAGCGATTATGCAGGCTTTAGCCTTGCGGTATGAGGAACGTCTGCATCAAAAATTGGCAATACTCAATAATCCCGATTTGGTAAAATTGCCTTTATCTGTCCTGGTTGAGCAGTTGATTGATATCACCGAGCAGCATTTCTCTGAGAATCCCGGCTACTTTGCAATTTTTATGGAAGTTCAGAGTGTTATACCTGAAGTGCAAGCAGTTGGAGATGCTGCTGATGCTGAACTGATTAGAGATTTCGCTACCTTACTCGCGCAAAGGGAAGCAGAGTTAGAGACAGTAGACTACGAAGCGATCGCCTTTGTGTTGGTAAAAACAATTAGTACCTTAATGTGGCTTTCCCTCAATCAAGAGCAACAGTTTCGGCAGCGACTAGTAGCAGAAATGAAGCGTTTCAGCTTAAGTTACCTGCAAAGTCACTTCTCATCTAGCAACTTACCAGATGAGAATTCGGGGAGAAAAAATTGACTTGTTTTATCTTTGAATATATTCACCCAAGTAATTGAACGATAATTTACCTACAGAAGAATAGAGGAAGCGTGAAACTTTCACATGGCTGATTTTGATGCGTTTTTGCAATAATTCCCGCATTATTGCTATTTTATCACGCGAAAAGGTTGTGAAAAATATCGGTTTTGGCTGTTGATTGTTGACTGTCAACTGTTAACAGTCAACAATCCTTGAGATCAGATTTCACAAATCATTTAGGATTGCTATAGTCTGATTGTGGTTCGCGCTTCATGAACCATAATTGCCGACTATCTTGTAATAGTTTGTCACTATCCACAACGACAAATCCCTGTCTTTGATAAAAACGTACTCCTGATGGTGTGGAAGTTTCTAAATAACAAGGAAAACCTTCTTTATCTGCTCGATTGAGTACCGGTTGCAGCAGCTTTTGTCCCACACCTTGATTTTGAAAATCTGGAGAAACACCAAGCATCTTCAAATACCAATGTGGTTTTTTCATAATTTTTCGATGGTATTCATCTACTTTTTGATTGGCGGATAAAAACTCTACCATTTTGCGAACCCCGATTTTTTGTGGTAGAGCAATTAGCCCAGCTTGCAACCAATGTAATATACTATCGCTGGAGTGTTCTGGTGGTGTCCAAACTGCAACTCCTTTAATGCAATTATTGGTTATATAAATTTCTTCGGAGCGTTGATAATAACATAATACTGTGCGCGAAATCCACTCAACTGCATCTATTCTTTGCTGATGTTTTTCTGGGAGAAAGTATGATAAAAATGGGTCTTGAATAAATGCTTGACCTAATACTCGTGCGCTATCTTGGATCTGATTTTGATTGAGTTTAATTATGGTATCGTCTGGCAGATTGTTGTTGATGGTTGAAAAATCTTGAGATGTATTTCTGTGAGTTGTCATAAAAAACTCCTACAAAATTCACTTAATGCTTGACTTACGTAATTCTATCTTGATGAGAATTGTCTATTGATGTGGTGATGATTGCCTCAATCTGACAGATTTATCACACTAATTCAGCCGATTTATTGAAGTATTTTTCTAAGGGAGAATAGGCAAAGAAGAGCAAAACCCAAAAATAGTCCCATAACTCTTGATTAAGATATGCCACGCCAATGGAAATCAATGCACCTATCGGTTCAATTAAAGCTTTGATTTTCATTGAGCGAATTGTCCCATCATCCAAATCACTATCTACTAATTTGCGATCGCCTGTCGCATAAGACCAATTTATCCAAGAAACAAACCCAATGACGGCAATATTTAAACTAAACCAAACTTTGACCAGAAAATTATCTGGAAATGTGATGACTAAATCATTAGATAAAGGCACTAAAAACAAGCCCATTAAGTACCCTACAGAAATCCACATATGGGTTTCATCAGTTCTTCGCAGATATTTGAACTGGCGGGAATGGGAAATCCAATAATTCGCCACTAAAATAAAGGTGATAGTGTATGTTACTAAAGGCTTTAATTGACTAAACAAAAAGGCATTGATATCACCATCCGTCATTGCTTTAGCATCTTCTGGTAAATCAAAGGCAATCACCATTAAAGCCATTGCAAAGGCAAAAATAGAATCACTCAAACGTGCTAAAGACAAAATGTTTTCGGAATTATTTTGATTGCTTTGAATAATCTTATCTTGCTCTATTAATTCCTTCATAATTTCATCTCCTTCACAACATTAGAGGAATCATATTTCATACCAATTCAAACTTCAGAATCAATAGATCCCCGACTTCTTGAAGTTGGCTATTTATGTGAGTTAAGCTCATATTTGTATATTATGAGGATTACTCATATTTGTCAACCCAAAATATGAGTAATCCTCGTTTATTTATTTTTAACGCTATACACTTCCCGCCTTTACAGATTCTTGACCAGCAGTAGACTCTTGCTTGCTGTCGTTCATACGAGCATAAACGGCTTCCAGTGTCTGAGGATATTCCTTAAACTCAGTCCCCATCCACACATCCCAATGGCGGAAGTATAGCCCGTAGTTACCGTTCACATGGGTGTGATGCATATTGTGGTGAGTCG
Source organism: Calothrix sp. FACHB-168 (assembly GCF_963889195.1). NCBI lineage: Bacteria > Bacillati > Cyanobacteriota > Cyanophyceae > Nostocales > Calotrichaceae > Calothrix > Calothrix sp. FACHB-168. The sequence goes on along the minus strand of NZ_CAWPNJ010000030.1, from coordinate 199,331 downwards.
AAGGCGTTTTCCATTTCAAGAGCCAATGCGTTGTCCAGCTTTGAGGAATAATTTCATAGCCTAAATGATCGATTACATTCAACACCAGTGATACTGCTTGGAAGCCAATCAAAGCCGAGAAATGCACTGGCAAGAGGAAGGAGAAAATTGCACTGGGTAAGCCTTCGACGATCGTTTCAACAGGATGGAAAGAATAGGCTGTGAACGGGCTGACATCAATACTATCGTGGTGAACTTTGTGCGTAAACTTGTAAAGCGGTTTCCAGTGCATTAACCGATGCGCCCAGTAGAAATATGTATCTTGTAAAAATATCATCAGCACCACACTGAATAACAGGTAGGGAATTCCATACTGCCCAATGTCCTGATAAATACTGGTCAGACCATGCTGTTGAGCGATGTAAACACCCGCGTCAATCACGGTGAAAATGAGAATAGACACAATAGACTGGCGGATTTCTTTCCACCATTGTTTTTCATAACTGCGTTGCTTTTGCTGAATTCGTCGGGCTTGAAATTCTTTTTTGTACCACACCCAGAACACTAGGAAGAAGGGAACCGTAACCAGGAAGTAAATCGCGATCGCCGGGAGGGCTGTACTAAATAATGCAAAGTCTCCGAGGGAGTCTAAGTAAGATAAAAAGTTCAAATCATCAGTATTCAAAAGGTTCTCAAGCATGATTGGTGACTCCATTAGGTGTTTGTTAAATTATTTGAGTTTTGCTCATGTTTTTATAATATGACGACTGCTCATGTTTATCAAGCAAAAATATGAGATTTACTCACATTTAGTTCTGAAAAGCTCAAATCCAGGCTAGGCAAGTATTTAGCTACATGCCCACGCGGCCAACACGGCATTCGCTGCTGCTTCGCCCGCCGCACAAGCCCCTTCCATGTAGCCTCGCCAGACGCGCGATAAATGGGTACCAGCCCAATAAATCCGGCCACAGGGTTGCCAGAGGCGATCGCCGATCGTCGTCAGGGTTCCGGTCGTCATATAGGAGCAGGCCCCACCTTGCGACCAAGGTTCATTTACCCACTGCTGAACCACCATCTCTACGGGATGTCGTCCGGGTTCGCCCAGGGCATAGGCAACCTGATCGAGAATAATTTGGTTGCGTTCGGCCTCGCTCGCATCATCTAATCGGATCGATGGCTCACCGCCAAACAGAATCGAAATTACCCCATGCTTTGACTCGGTATCACCAAGGTCAAAAATGCCAGTCATGCGGTTATCGAGGCTGGAGGCGATGCCCGATAGCCCTTGCTCGCGCCAAAAAGGGGTTTCGTAGGTGAGGATAGCCTTGGTATATCGACCTATGGGGCAGCGTTGATGGAAGGCGCGACGGTAGGCAGGTAGCATTGGCTCAAACTCCAGTCGATTGATCATCACGGGCGGCAGCGCACAGATAACCTGTTTGCCCTGCCAAGTGGTTTCGTCGCACTCCACAATGACGCTTTGATCGTTTTGTATGATACGGCGCACGGGAGAGTTGAGTGATACGACCCCGTTGACGGCTGCGGCTAGCCCCTCGGATACTAACTGGCTGCCCATCATATGGGCGGCTTGTCCGCCCGTATGGGTATCGCCCATAAAAATAATGTCACCGCAAGTTTTGAACAAATGGAGGGTTTCCAAGAAAGAGACTTCTTCTGGCATGACCCCAAAGTAGGCATTCGTGCTGATGGCGATGAATTCGCGTGTGGCAGGTGTCTCAATGTTTTTCTCAATCCAAGCTGCAAAGGTCATGGCATCAAATTCATCGGCTTTGGCGTGAGTCCAAGGTGCGTCGATATCGATGCCAGCCAACGCACTCTCCAGCTTGGCTATAGCGGTTTGGAGTTCCGGTAGAGCCGCTTGTCGTCCGGGAAAACTTCCCACGTCGCCAGTATGGCGAGTTTCTCCGTCAACCGTCACCTCTTGCCCCGTCCTAAACTGCCGAATCAGGGGTACATTGAATTCTTGAACGAGTTCGTGCATCCGAGTATGGTTATCGGCGAGCCAAGCACCCCCCAGATCAATGTACTCGCCGAGATACTCGCTGTATTGGGAGCAGGTCAGACCGCCGACGCGATCGCGCGCCTCCAGCACTGCAACGCGCTGTCCTGCCTTTGAAAGAACGCGAGCCGCATATAGCCCGGATAATCCTGCACCGACAATAATCGTGTCGAAAGTTGTCTGTTCTGATGTTTTACTTGGATTCATGATGTCCTCCTGTATTGCTTTCACTGCTTTCCAGCACGTTCTCTCGTGATCTGTGGTGCTGGAAGTTGAGTTGAAACGAACAAAAACCTTCTAGCCACCAATTATGAGATGGCTTTCAATGTTACTTGAATACCATGTCTAGCCCGAAGTGTAATCGAGGGTTGGAGTTCAATATTTTGATCAGCAACAAGATCTAGCTCGAATTTTTGGGCGATCGCCACGAGTAACAATACCGCCTCCATCATCGCAAAACTCTTGCCAATACAAACACGAGGCCCATCACCGAAGGGGAAATACACGCCACGGGGTAACTGTTTTTCTAGGTCATTAGCCCAGCGTTCTGGCTGAAACAATTCTGGTTCGGAAAAATAACGCGGGTTGCGGTGCATAGCCCATTGACTAGCAATTAAGGTTGTCCCTTTTGGAATCAAATAGCCACCAATTTCGCAATCTTGGGTTGCTTCCCGTGAGACATCGGTGGCAGGGGGATACAGCCGCATGGATTCTTTAATTACCCAATTGGTGTAGGTTAACTGGGGTAAATCAGCCAGGGTTGGTGTCCGTCCGTTCAGAACTGTTTTGAGTTCTGCATTGAGTTTTTCCCGGACATCAGGATTTTGGGCTAATAGCATCCATGTCCAAGAAAGGGCGTTAGCAGTGGTTTCGTGTCCTGCCAAAATTAAGGTTGCAGCTTCATCTCGCAATTGTTTATCGGTCATGCGGCTACCATCATCTGCATCTTCGACCTGCATCAGCATTCCCAATAAATCTTTGCCTGTTTTACCACTGGTGCGACGCTGCTGAATGATGGCATACACTGTTTCATCTAATAGAGCGATCGCTTCTTGCAAGCGTTGATCTATATCCTCAGAAGGCATATCTGCACTGGGCGATCGCAGTTCCCCAATTTCCGTTAATGCCCCCATAACATTCTTCGCTTCTTGATATTCAACCCAGTTCATGGCTACATCTAGGGTATGGGCAATGCTTCCGGCGGCATTATCCTGTACATCCTGGTCAAAGATGGTTTTCATCACGATGTTCAGCGTCAAGCGCATCATGGCTTCATGGACATCATGCACTTCTCCATCCTGCCAAGTTTCTAACATTCGTTGGGTGTAGTCCACCATCATGGCAGCATAACTGTTAATTTGCTGCTGATGAAAGACGGGTTGGGCAAGTCGTCTTTGTCGCAACCAAAAATCGCCTTCACTGTTCAACAAGCCATTACCTAAAATACCGCTCAGTTGTTGTGTTTCTTTGGCTTTGATAAACAACATCCGGTCTTTTAACACTTGAGTGATGTAGTCAGGATTAGACAACAGACAAAACCATTCATCGCCAAATTTCAAAGGTACGATGCCTTCATAGTCTTGGGTACAGCGTTGCATAAATCCCAAGCGATCGCGTCCGTATTCTTCTAAAGCGGTTACAGGATTGGGATGGGGTAGGGTCTGTAAATCTTGGCTCATTGTCAGAGACTCCATTTCAGTTGCGGGTTTATGTGAGCGAAGCTCATATTTAGATAATATGAGCATCATTCATGTTTGTCAACAAAAATGTGAGTAATCCTCATTTATTTATTTTTGCTATGAAGGTAACTGATGACTCAAAGCCCGCTAACCCCGACAAGCTTGCAGTCAGACGCGAGTTAATTCTTGAGCAGCGATCGCAAAAATAGGCATCACCATTAACAACGGTAATGCCTAAATCAGGCAAAAGAGAGGATTTGATTACTGGGAGTTGAGACTAATCGATTGTGCTAATTCTGTTCGAGTGGGCTATGGGTGTAACAATTTTTGGGACAAGTCCGAGCGCAAGCCTGACAACCAATACAGTATTCTGGATGGATAATAGACATAACTTTACGCTCTATTTCTTCATTCTCTTCATCTTCGACAAACTCGCCATCTTCATTTAATGCTCGTAGTACTAGCACATTGCGGCCACAAGCTTTAAAGCATCTACCACAGCCAATGCATTTGTCCTGGTTAATTTCTTGCACAAATTGGGGTGTCCAGACTTCTCCCCCAAAAGTTAAACCAGTGAGTATCGCCATAGTGTAATTTTCTTGAATTATGAGGTTAGGGGCTAGGGAATGATTTTTCTGTCAACAGTCAACAGTCAACAGTCAACCGTCAACCGTCAACAGTTAAACCAAATAAGGTTCTTGGTGAGTGCGAATCGTGCAGTCGGAACGGGGATAGGAGACACAAAGAACAATAAAGCCTTTAGCCATCTGATCGTCATCGAGAAATACTTGTTCAGTTTGATCTACTTGTCCTTCAACGACTTTGGCGACACAACTAGAGCAAGAGCCAGATTGACAGGAAAAGGGTAATTCTATATCTTGTTGTTCTGCGGCGTCGAGAATACTGGTATTTTCATCAACAGGGATGGTGATATCGAGCGATCGCTTTTTATTGATTAGTCTGACTTGATAAGTTGTCATCTTCATGTCCTCCAAAATAAATTCAGGTTTTGAGTATCAGCTACAAGGTACGCCAGCAGGAGAGCAATTCCCTGCTTGGAATGATTTCCCGCAGCCACAGGTATCTGTAGCGTTGGGATTGCTAAACTTAAATCCGCTTTCTAGCAAGCCATCGACAAAATCCACAACCACGCCTTCTAGTAATGGCGCGCTTTGGGAATCAACATATATCCGTAACTTTCCTTGTTGCAAAATGATGTCATCGGCTTGCGGAGTGTTAATAACTTTGATGGAATACTGATAGCCACTGCAACCACCATCCTCAACAGCAACACGGATACCTTTTTGAGTAGTATTTTCATCTTTGGCTGAGGCTAAAAGGAAGGTACGCAGCCGGAATTCTGCTGCTTCTGTTAAAGTTAACGTCATAAAATATACCTTTTGACCGTTGACTATTGACTATTGACCAAAACGCGACTTAGCTGTTGAGGGGTAGAATATTGGTGAGAATGAGTACCGCAGACTGGACAATTGCGATCGCGATATGAACGCCGTTTAGCAAAATTCATTTGGTGTAAATCCATCGTTAATAGTTGCGATAACAATGGTTGACTACATCCAGTAATCACCTTAATTGCTTCTAGCGCCGTCAAACAAGCCAGAGTACCCGAAACCGCACCCAGTACGCCAAAACCACGCCGATCCCATTCGGGTTTTTCGGGAAATAAGCAAGACAAGCAAGGTGTCACACCAGGGATAATTGTGGTTAAGTAAGCTTCCATCCCATCCATCGCCGCTTCTACCATTGGTTTACGCCAACGCACACAAGCTGCATTTAATAAATCGCGTTCGGTAAAATTGTGGGCGCAATCAAGCGCTAAATCGGCGGATTGAACCAAAAAATCTACATTATCTGGCGTAACGTAATCAAATATGGCTTCGACTTCCACATCTGGGTTGATATCCGCTAGCCGTTCTTTCGCTTTAAATACGCGCGGCTTACCTACCCAATCGTCACTCATGAGAATCTGGCGATTCATGTCATCTAGCCGCAACTCACCGCCTCGAACCAGAATCAGCCGCCCCACACCAGCTACCGCCAAGTAAAGGGCTGCTGTACCGCCCAATCCTCCCACACCTGTAACTAGCACCGTTGCTGACTTAAGCCTCTGCTGTGCTTCTTTGCCAAAACCAGGGAGCATGATTTGGCGACGGTAACGTTCTAATTCAGTAGGCGAGAGATTTACCACTGTTGATTTCTCCTGTTTTGAAGGGGCTAGGCTGAATTTATTGAACCGCCAAGACGCCTTCTCTGCGAGAGGCTTCCGCCAAAGCGTTAGCGTCTCGAAGAGAAGAACGCCAAGAATGCGTAGAGTGTGCATAAGTCCTAACTTCTTCACTCTGCGCCTCTGTGAACTCTGCGGTTAAAAAATAATTTATATAACCGCAGAGAGCGCAGAGAACACAGAGAAAGAGATTTAGCTTGTCGCAATTTCTGTCAGCATGACAATATTGTTTGGCTTCTGTTTAAACACCTTGAACAGCTTTTGTTGTAGAGGTGTGGAACTGAGAAAAACTTCGTAAGCTTGTTTGAGTGCCGTGCAGTATAAATCTAGTTTTTCTGCTTGACTGGCTGCGGAATTATTACTATCAATCTCGCGAATATATTGAGAAAACAGCTTCAAAATATGTAAGCGATTAACATAAACAACTTGAGGATCGTAATCAAGTTGAAAAAATCCAAAGTATTCCTCCGCATCGACAATTTGATTAAACTTTTCAACATCCCATGTCATGATTTCTGCTCCAAACTTTTTAACTGAGATTTCAATTCATCTAAATGACGGTAAATTTCATAAGTTTCGGCTGCTAAGGCTGTCAAGTTTTGATAATCTGTTGGCAAGCCTTCTGCTAAATCATGCAGATCCATCTTCATTTGACCAGCTTTACTATTCAGCCGCTTTATTTGTAGTTTTAAATCTTCAATAGCTTTTTGATTTTCGCAATCTGTTTCTGCTGCTGGCACCATAATTTTACCCTGTGAATTTTTACAACTTGGCAACTTCAGTGTATTTCTCTGCTAACGCAATACCCTTTTGTGTCAGTTTATCGCCCTCATCGGCTAATTTTTCTAGAGAATCAAAGCCGAAACGTTGAGCATCGCGTAAGGTTCTGGCGACTAGCAATAAACGACCGGAAAACACCAGCACCCAGCCAAAACCCTCATGACTCAAATCAATTACCACCTGGGATAATGAACCAGTTTTTTGTTCAATTTGAGATGCGATCGCGCGATAGAATGACATAATTCTGGCTTTGGTAGCCGCTTCCACATCACCCTCTACAGAAATTTGGCGTTTCGCTTGCTTGCTGACAATATAAGGTTTGAGAATTAATTCATCCGACCAATTGCGATAAAATCCATAGGAATCTTGGGCGCGAATTTGTCTAACTAACTCTTGCACAAAAGGAGAATTTAACGCTTCGCTGCTAGTAGTTTTATTGACAATTTCTGTGGAACTCATACAGTTACTTCCTCTTCTTCAAAACTTGGTGATTTTTGTTGTAAAGCTTTTCGCAACCAAGGGGGAGGGCTGCCTTTTAAAGTTTGGACTAACTGATCTAGAAGGTCAGTAATTTTATCATCTTCAGACCTCACTTTTATTGGCGTAATGCGTTTTTTAATTAACCGAGCAGCCGCACTACCACCAATAGCTGATACATAAACAATCGTGCAATCAGCTAAAGCTTCAATTTTGGGAACTAATTTATCCTCATTGCCATCTTCCTTAAGGTCGCCATCAAATCTCAAAGTATTGAGAAACTGATAACCCTCTGGTGAAACTTCATAAACATCAATTTTTTTCGCCCAACCAAAATGAGCATTAATATGAACTTGGTCGCTAGTTGTGAAGGCAATTTTCATAATTTATCCTCCAATAATTAGGAATTTTTTAATGCTTGGCTTTTTCTTCTTCGGCTTCTAGAAATAAATTGCCCAGGTCAAACAAAAGTTGAATAGTTCCTCGGTAACCGACAGTACAACGCTGTCCATTACCCAAGCGATCAAATACAGGGAAACCGAGACGATAGTGAGAAGTATGCAGACGGCGAGCGATCGCTTTACCATGAGAATTAGCAATAACCAAATCAGAACCTACTGCTAATCGCTCAAAATCTTCCAAATCCCCAATAGTCACGCTTTCTACTGGCAAATTCTCTAACAGTGGCGACTTTGTAGTTGTGACGGCGGCGTGAATTTCCGCACCCATCGATTGCAAAAACCAAGCTGTTGACCACAATAAATCAGGTTCCAGCGCTAACGACACCCGCTTACACCCAAAGTAAAAGTGAGTATCCAGCATCGCATCTTGTAACTGGCGGCGTTGATGGCAATATTTTTCTGGGACTGCATTCCCGCTAATATCTACCAGTCCTTGCAAGAAATTATCGACTGCGCCTAACCCAGTTAGTTGGGGAAACACCTCAAAAGGTATATCAAACTGAGTTTGCAAACTCTCTGCTGCACCGCGCATACTCTCGCCTAATGCGAGGGTAAACACCGAACTACCCATTTCTCTCAGTTCTGGTAAAGTTGTCCCACCACCTGTCACCGCACTGTAGGAATCGTCCAAGTGACCGTCAAGGGAGGCGGAAAGGTCAGGTACTACAATGGGTTTTAACCCAAAAGCACAGACAATTTCTTTAATTTCTTGGACATCCCCAGGAGTAAACGCAGAACTTACCAAAATATTGATTTGGTCTAATCTGGTTTCTCCCGGTTGCGGCAATTCCTTAACTATACTTTCCACGGCGGCGGCAAAACCATCTTGCAATGCACCTTTAAAATCAGGTGTAGAAGCAAAGACAATGGGCAAATCATATAATTCTGGGTGACGCTTGCGGATACTTCTGAGGATTCCTTCCATGTCATCCCCTCTAGTTTCCGTGAGTCCGGTAGTTAACAAACCGATAATTTCCGGCTTGGATTTCTCTACCAGCGTCAGGATTGCTTGCTCGATATTATCTTCGCCACCTAAAATAGTGCTAACTTCTGTCATGGCAGTGGTGGATAGGGGAATAGCTTCCCGAAAATGCCGCACTAACATAACTTTTGCAAAAGCAGTACAACCCTGAGAACCGTGAAACAAAGGCATTACACCCTTCAATCCTAAAAATGCTAAAGCTGCACCTAAAGGTTGACTTTGCTTCAAAGGATTCACCGCAACCGCTTTTTGCGAATTTTTGACTACAGTTTTCCCCCTCTGCTCCTCTGCTCCCTCTGCCTCTCTGCTTCCCTCCTCCCACAAAGCCGGCTTCCGCACCTGCGCCCAAACAGGACTGTGCAAAGCCTCATCCAATTCTCGCGCCATTTCCACCATACCCACATATCCAGCGTAGGGATGATGGCGTTCTTGATTAATATCTAAAAATGGGATGCGGGCTTTCAGGGCAGTGTATTGATTGCGACCACCCGCAATCAGCATATCCGCTTTTGTCTGGGCAATCACCCGGAGTAATTCTTGGGCGTTGCCTTTTTCCATAGCAATGCCATCTTTTCCTAGTAATTCTTTGATCCTCGCTTTATCTTCTTCAGTACTTTTTTTAGTGCTAGTGGCGACAACTTCCATGCCTAAGTCCTTCGCCGCCGAGATAATCGACCAACTTTTCACACCCCCGGTATAAAGGACAACCCGCTTATCTTTGAGGCGATCGCGGTAACGAGCAAGAGCAATATCTAGCGCAGTAGTTTCTTCTGTAATTAATTTTTCTACTCTTTGTTGTAAACCTTGGTCGCCTAACTTCGCGGCAATATTCCGCAAACAGCGATTCATGTCATCTACACCATAGAAAGATTCTTCAATATAAGGGATACCATAACGCTCCTCCATCTTTCGCGCCACATTAATCAGGGCTTTGGAGCAAATCATTACATTCAGCTTGGCACGGTGAGCATAACGCACTTCATTATACTTAGCATCACCCGTAATTTTAGCGAGAACACGAATACCTAATTTTGCAAATAAGGGCAGAACTCCCCACAATTCGCCAGCAATATTGTACTCACCAATCAAATTAATATCATAGGGGGTGGTATATTCTGGTTCAGCAGTACCGATAACATATTCTAGTAAAGCTTCCCCACCGACGCGATTACCCAGATTTTTACTGCCAATAAAACCAGGTGAATTTACAGAGATAACAGGTATACCTGTTTTCTTAGCTGCCGCTTCACAGACTGTATCCAAATCATCGCCAATCAGCGCCGTCACACAAGTGGAGTAAACAAACACCGCCGCAGGTTGATAGCGTTGCTGTACTTCCAAAATTGCTTTGTACAGCTTCTTTTCCCCACCAAAGATGATATCATTCTCACTTAAATCAGTCGTGAAACCCATTTTGTAGAGATGGGAATCAGAGGAAAGACTACCACGACCACCCCAAGAATTACCAGCGCACGCGATCGGCCCGTGGACTAAATGAGCAGCATCGGTAATCGGGACTAGGGCGATGGATGCACCATCGAAAGCACAGCCTCCTTGAGCCGCACCGGGTTGGGCTTGTTGGTGACAAGATTTGTTTTTCTTCTGCCCATGTTTGTGATGATTGTGTTCGCATCCTGGTTCACTCAGTAGCTCGTTAATTTTGCCTTGGGTGATTTTCATGACTTGATGGGTGATTGGCAATCAAATTTCTGGTTTTTCTTCCTTCTCTCTTCCTTGGCGTACTTGGCGTCTTGGCGGTTCATTCTAAAAAAGATTTTTTAACGCAAAGGGGCGCAAAGGTAAACGCAAAGGTACGCGGAGAGTTAGCAGATGTATTTGGTGATATCTTCGCCACATTCATCACAGAGGTAGGAGAGGCTACGGAAGCGTAAAGCTACAAATTCGTCGTAGAGAGGATTTAATTTACAGAGTGGGGGAATGTGGAAAGTGTGCCCGAAAAATTTAACGTCGCGTTCAAAAGGGCAACAACAGGGAATAACTTGACAAATGAGATGGGCGGTACGGCGATCGCATATTTGAAATCGATCCACCCATCGGCGTAACGGAGAGAGAACATCAAAAAAGCGATCGCGGCTGTGGATGATTGTACTCATAGCGGCTGGTATAAGGGAGACAAGGGAAGGGGGACAAGGAATTTTAGATTTGCGTTAGCGAGTCCGCGAGCGTCTTTTGGATTCCAATCTAAAATCTAAAATCCAAAATCCAAAATTGTTTCCAATGCCCCATGCCCAGTTATCATCGAATCAAGTCGTAGGAAATATCGGTCTTAGATGGAATAATGGTGTTGCGATCCAACTCATCTAGGAGGGTGTTAACAATCCAGTTGAGTAGGTTGATTGTGCCTTGGTAGCCGTAGGTGGCGTAGCGGTGCAGGTGGTGGCGGTCAAATATGGGGTAGCCAATCCGCACGAATGGGGTTTTGGTGTCGCGCCAGAGATACTTACCGTAGGAATTACCGATGAGCAAGTCTACAGGTTCAGTAAAGAGGAGCGATCGCATGTGCCATAAGTCGCGTCCACCGTGAATTGTTGCACCTTGACCAAATGGGCTAGAGTCAAGTAATGCTCGCAATTCTGCCTCAAAATGTTCGTTGCTATTGCTGACAAGGATGTGAACTGGTTCTGCACCTACTTCTAATAAGAATTGTGTCAAACCAATCACCAAATCGGGATCGCCATACATAGCAACCCGTTTACCATGCAACCATGCTTGCGAATCGGTTAACGCATCCACTGCGCGTCCCCGTTCGTCTTCTAATTCTTGGGGAATTGGCTTACCAGTTAACGCCGACAGTTTCATTAGGAATTCATCAGTACCGCGAATGCCCACAGGACGGTTAACGTAGGTTTTTTGATGCCATTCGTGTTCGATGTATTCGCGAGTTTTGCTGGTGGCGTAAGCTTGGAGTGCGATCGTCGCTTCAGCATTAATCGAATCAGCCGCATCTTCTAGCTTAGTTCCACCTGGATACATATTATATGTACCGTTATTTGGAGAATCCAAGTATTCGGAGTTATCTGCTAACAGGGTGTACTCAATTCCCATCACATTAGCAATCCGCTTAATTTCTCGCAGGTTGCCAATATATGTTTCAAACCCAGGAATAAAGTTGATTTTACCGTTGGTGCTTTCTTTCTTCTTACCTGCTGTCAAATTCGACAGAATCCCCTTCATCATGTTGTCGTAGCCTGTGATGTGTGACCCAACAAAGCTAGGGGTATGGGCATAAGGCACAGGAAAGTTTTCAGGAACAGACTCATTTTCTTTGGCGGTTTTGATAAAAGCTTGCAAGTCATCCCCAATTACCTCTGCCATACAGGTGGTACAGACAGCGATCATTTTGGGTTTATACAGGTTGTAAGAAACTGCCAAGCCTTCAATCAGGTTTTTCAAACCACCGAATACGGCTGCATCTTCCGTCATGGAGGATGATACGGCAGAAAATGGTTCTTTAAAGTGGCGGGTGAAGTGGCTGCGGAAATAAGCAACACAACCTTGAGAACCATGTACAAAAGGTAGTGTTCCTTCAAAACCAACAGCCGCTAAAATTGCGCCTAGAGGTTGGCAAGCCTTCGCCGGGTTAACGGTTAACGCTTGACGGGCAAAGTTCTTTTCGCGGTATTCCCAGGTTTTTGTCCACTCAGCCATCTGGGAAACTTGTTCAGATTCATGCCCACATTCAAACTCTTTCTTGGCTTGAAATAGCTCTTGGTATTCCTGCTGTTGAAAAAGTTCGGCGTGATCCTTAATTTTGTTGACATCATTTTGAGCCATAGATATCCTCCTTCAAAAAACTCTGCGTACCTTTGCGTAAACCTCTGCGTACCTTTGCGTTAAAAAAAGCTTTTACTTGTTCCAAGGTGCGCCGATTAAGCTCCAAGTCGGGCTGTTGAGCGCTAAATCCATGTCACGAGCAAAGATAGCGAATCCGTCGTAGCCGTGGTACGGCCCAGAATAATCCCATGAGTGCATTTGCCGGAAGGGAAGCGCCATTTTCTGGAAGACATACTTCTCTTTAATCCCGGAAGCGATTAAATCTGGCTTGAGTGCTTTGACGAAATGCTCAAATTCATAGGCAGATACGTCATCGTAAATCAATGTACCGTTCTCGACATAGTTAGAAGTACGTTTGTAGTCGTCGTTGTGACCGAATTCGTAACCTGTGCCAATCAGCTTCATACCCAGGTCTTCAAAGGCGGGAACAACGTGACGGGGACGCAAACCACCGACCATGAGGGCGACTGTTTTACCTTCTAAGCGGGAGCGATACTTTTCAAGTACAGCTTTGGTTTGAGCTTCGTACTTGGCAATAACTTCTTCTGCTTTCGCTTGAATTGTCTCGTCAAACTTGGCAGCAATTTCTCGCAGAGATGCCGCAATCTTGGTGGGGCCGAAGAAGTTGTATTCCAACCAGGGAATACCATAAGCTTCTTCCATGTGGCGGGAGATGTAGTTCATGGAGCGGTAGCAGTGAACTAAGTTCAGTTTCACGCTGGGGGTGAGCATCATCTCGTGTAGAGTACCGTCTCCAGACCACTGAGCGACAACCCGCAAGCCGATTTCTTCTAACAGGATACGGCTAGACCAAGCATCACCACCGATGTTATAGTCACCGATAATTGCTACATCGTAGGGGCCGGGTTCAAATCCGAGCGTACCTTCTTTCTTGGCTTTGTCGGCTTTGGGGAATACCCAATCGCGGATGGTGTCGTTGGCGATGTGGTGTCCAAGGGATTGGGATACGCCCCGGAAGCCTTCGCAACGTACAGGAACAACAGTTTTACCAGTTTCTTTGGATTTCTTCTTGGCAACGGCTTCGATGTCGTCACCAATTAGACCAATTGGACATTCGGATTGTACGGAGATACCACGATTGAGGGGGAACAGTTCTTCAATCTCATCGATTAATTTAGCAAGCTTTTTGTCTCCACCAAAGACGATGTCCCGTTCTTGGAAGTCGGATGTGAACTGCATCGTGCCGAAAGTATCGATACCAGTAGTACCGATGTAGTAGTTACGACGACCTGACCAGGAGTAGTAACCGCAACCAACGGGGCCGTGGCTGATATGAACCATGTCTTTGATGGGGCCCCAAACCACACCTTTTGAACCTGCATAGGCACAACCACGGGTGGTCATTGTACCGGGAATGGATTTGATGTTGGACTTAACGCCGCAATCAGATTTACCTTCTTCGTAAACGTTTAGGTGTTTTTCGCGCTTTTTGCGCGATTTTTCAGGGTAGGCTTCTAGAACCTCTTTTATAAGTTCTTTTTTATCAGCAACTGATGTTGCTTCTGTTAAAGTTGGGGATTCGGTAGGTGACATAATTCTATATCTGCCTCTTTAGTGGGGATGAATGCAGGGAAAGGGTTAAATTATTTGCTGCTAACACCAAATGCTCATCTTCTACTCTCTGTGTCTCTGCGTTCTCTGTGGTTCAAATAAATAATTTTTAACCGCAGAGGGCACAGAGAACACAGAGTAAAGAGTTTTCTGGAGTCATGGGGAGTAGGATGGTGGTTAAATGGGTGAGAGTCTGTGGCTTTTTAGCTAATTAATGTGGAGAACACTCCATTAACGAACTCTGGCGACATCGTGACACCATCACACTGCGATCGCAGCTGCAATTAGACTACTGCGGCTGCTTTGCCTGAGTCTTGGGCGATCGCTTTTTGGTATTCTTCTTCACCGCCCAGGAGTCCGAATTCAACCAGCAGTTCTTCGAGTTCGTCCATTGAGATGGGGGTGGGAATAGTCAGCTTGGTGTTCTCTTTAATCTTTCTCGCCAAAGTACGGTACTCCTCGGCTTGCTGACTATCAGGAGCATATTCAATTACCGTCATCCGTCGCAGTTCTGCGTGTTGTACGATATTGTCACGAGGTACAAAGTGAATCATCTGAGTATTCAGTCTTGCTGCCAATGCCTCAATTAATTCAATTTCGCCATCAACGTTACGGCTATTGCAGATTAGACCACCTAAACGCACACCACCGGAGTGAGCATACTTGAGAATACCCCGTGCAATGTTGTTGGCAGCATACATTGCCATCATTTCACCAGAGCAAACAATGTAGATTTCTTGCGCTTTGCCTTCGCGAATTGGCATGGCGAAACCACCGCAAACTACGTCGCCCAATACGTCGTAGGAAACAAAATCTAGGTCTTCGTAAGCGCCGTTTTCTTCCAAGAAGTTAATGGCGGTAATGATGCCACGTCCAGCACAACCAACACCAGGTTCAGGGCCACCTGACTCCACACACTTAACATCCAAGTAACCAGGTAGCAAGACTTCTTCGAGTTCTATATCTTCAATTTCGCCGCGTTCAGCAGCTAGGTGCAGAATGGTAGTTTGGGCTTTACTGTGCAACATGAGACGGGTGGAGTCTGCTTTGGGGTCACAACCTACAATCATGATCCGTTCGCCCATTTCAGCCAGACCAGCAAGGGTATTTTGAGATGTTGTGGATTTACCAATACCGCCTTTACCGTAGAATGCAATTTGTCTAATGCTGTTGTCAGTCATGGTTGTTTCTCCTGCAATAAGTTTGGTGGTTGAGGTTTTGTGGTGGTCTGGGTTTGAGAGTGCGATCGCTTAGTTGTTTGGTTGCGATCGCTTGTAAGAACGTCGCTGGTGGCGCTCGCTCTAACACCTTTGGTTCGGGAATAGAGATAGATTGCATATATTTGGTTAAGTGATAATTTTGGCGTTTCTGAGTGAAAATATGAATTTGTGTCACGCAGAGGCGCAGAGGCGCAGAGAGTAAGAGTTTAAGAAATGGAATTTTTGATTTTCATATCTGGATTCAGCAATGCCATAATTTCTAACGACCCTTGGCAAGGCTGAATAATGGATCAACAGCTTCTACTCGTAAGCTTTGGCTGACACGCTCTTGTAACTTGGCTTCAACGGCAACTTTCAGGGTAGCGGTACTGCTAGGACAAGAACCACAAGCACCTTGCAATACTACTTGCACGCGATCGCCATCTACATCGTAAAGTTCAATATCTCCGCCATCAGCAATTAGTAGTGGTCTAACTTCTTCATCGAGAATTTTTTGAATCAAGGCAATTTTTTGCACTGTGGTTAGCGGTTTTGGGGATTGCTCTTGAGTGGTGGCAATATTTGCTGCAATTTGGGTGCTGATTTTATAGCTAGTACCAACAGCCGATTCCTGTTTCACCGTAGCGATTAGGTCATCGATATTAGCAAGGCAAGAACCGCAGCCGCCACCAGCCTTGATATAGCTTGTTACCTGTTCCGCAGTGGTGAGGTTGTTTTCTTGAATCGCACGGCGAACCTTGGCTTCGCTGATGCCAAAGCAACTACAAACTAAAGCACCTTCATCATCGTCATGGGCAACTACAGGAATACCCCGGTATTTGAAAATCGCTGCTTCTAAGGCTTCTTGTCCCATCACAGAACAGTGCATTTTAGCTTCTGGTAGTCCACCTAAGTATTCAGCAATTTCTTTATTAGTGACTTTCAGCGCTGCATCTAAGGTGAGACCTTTGATTAACTCAGTCAAAGCCGAAGAAGATGCGATCGCACTGGTACAGCCAAAAGTTTGAAATCGAGCATCAAGAATCTTATCGCTGTCTACTTCTATCTTTAGGTGCAGTCTTAAAGCATCTCCGCAAGCAATACTGCCCACTTCACCAAAAACCACCGCCACACCTGACTCATCGCTATTTTCAATCGCGCCTTGGTTTTTAGGGTTGTAAAAAAGTTCTAGTACCTTATCTGTATAATCCCACATGACCGCTTGTAGATTGTGTATGAATTATTGAATATTCGACATTAGGTATAAAGTAAAACTTTCCCCTCTGCCCCTCTGCTTCCTCTGCTCTCTTAGTGAGCCAAAGCCTCTTCCCTTCCTTGCAGCCAATCAGCTTGGTCGTTATTAAAGGGAGAAATAGCGCGTAAACGTTCGACAATTGGCGGCATTACTTCTAAAACTCGGTCTATCTCGGCTTCAGTGGTGTAACGTGAAAGACTGAAGCGAATCGAACCGTGTAAAGTGGTGTATGGTAAGCCCATTGCCCGCAAAACATGGGAGGGTTCCAAAGAACCAGAAGTACAAGCGGAACCAGAAGACGCACAGATACCGTATTGGTTGAGGGATAATAAAATCGCTTCGCCTTCGATATATTTGAAACCGATGCTGGTGGTATTGGGCAATCTTTGCGTAATATCACCGTTAACTTCGGTATCATAAATTGCAGATAATAAACCTTTTTCTAGGCGATCGCGTAATGCTTTTTCCCGTTGTATATCTTTTAAATGTAGTTGAGCTAATTCCGCAGCTTTGCCTAAACCAATAATACCGGGAACATTCTCTGTACCTGCTCTGCGTCCCCGTTCTTGATGTCCGCCGATTAACAGAGGACGGAACCTCACACCGCGTCTGACATACAACGCACCCATCCCTTTGGGAGCATGGAATTTGTGACCGGAGAGGGTGAGCATATCAATGCTGCTGGTCTTGAGGTTGAGGGGAATTTTACCTACAGCTTGTACTGCATCTACATGGAATATAGCACCTGCATCTTTCGCCCGCAAGCCTATCTGCTCAATTGGGAACACCACACCGGTTTCATTATTGGCGTACATGGTGGAAACTAAAGCAGTATTGCCAGTTAAGGCGGCTTCTAGTTCCATCAAGTCAATTTGACCCTTGCGGTCTACAGAGAGGTAGGTAACTGTGTAACCTTGTTTTTCCAGTTGTTTGCAGACATTGAGAATGGCTGCATGTTCTACTTGAGTGGTAATAATGTGGCGCTTATCAGGTTGGGCGGCTAAAGCGGCTTTGATAGCTGCATTATTGCCTTCAGTACCGCAACTGGTGAAGATAATTTCTGAATCTTCCGCACCCAACAAAGCTGCAACTTGCGCTCTCGCTTCTCTGACTGCTTTTCCTACTTGTCCGCCAAAGCTGTGCATCGAAGAAGGATTACCGTAAAACTCGGTGAGATAGGGCAGCATTGCCTGTATAACTTGTTCATCTACCTTGGTTGTAGCATTATTATCTAAATAAATTACATTCATGCTTCCAGACTCACCACATCTTGTTTACGCTTAGAAAATTGCTCGGAAAGTTTTTGAGAGTACAGATTAAACCAGCGTTCCCAGTAATCTGCTTGGTAAGTTCCTTTTAACTTCGCCACTAAACGGTCGTGAGTAGCAAACCAGGATTCCCAGTAATCAGTCAGTGCTTTTACGCAACCATCTTGTATCGGACATTCGGCGGCACATTGGGCTACACCATAAGCACCAACACAGTTTGTACAAAGGCTAGAGTCAATCCAGTAGCGATCGCCTGCGATAATTTTAATAGCACCAGTGGGACAAACAGACCGACAGCGATGGCAAGAAATACATTGGCGAGTAATCTTGTAAACCATGATGATTCTCTTTTTAAGCAGTCAACAGTCAACGGTCAACAGTCAACAGTCAACAGTTTTCTCTAACCCCTTGATATACTGGTCGTAAAATTCCAAAGCCACTTTTTCGATTACGTCGTAAGCTTCAACTGTCTGTAAACCAGCTTTTTGCAATTCTTCCTGAGGACAGTGACCGATTTTAGAAACTAGAACCGCTTTACAATCGGAGATAGCTTGAATAATGTTGTCTAAAGTCGCTTCCTCACCGTATCCGCTTTGGCAGTAATGATCAATTTTGCGATGACCGACAAATTTAGCGCTGCTACCATCTACTTCGTAAACCATAAACTCTTTTGCGTGACCGAAGTGCTGGTTAACTAAACCGCCGCCTTTGGTAGCAACTGCAACTAATATTTTTGGTCTGTTCTTGAGATCTGTTGTTTGCAACGTCTCTACAGCTTTTTCTTTGGTAGCTTTGATTTCTTGTTGCGATTTCTCTATCTGTGCATGGACTTCTTGGCGTTGCTCCAAATTATATTCTGGAGCCATTTCCATGAATTTATCTTTGGTAAATTCTTGACTGCGGTCTTCACCCAATAATCCTACCGCATCAGCGCGACATTGACGACAATGGCGCATCATTTTCATATTACCAGAACATTTATCTTGTACTGTTTTCAATTCTTTAGGATTGGGGCCGCGTTGACCATTCAAACCAAAGTGAGTACCGTGTTCTGGGGCAGAAATCAAGGGCATAATATTATGCAAAAACGCACCCTTGGAACGAATGACTTCGTTGACTTCTACCAAATGTTCATCGTTAACTCCCGGAATCATCACCGAGTTAACTTTGCAGAGAATATCTGCTTCTTTGAGAGCTTGCAATCCTTCCATCTGCTTTTCATGCAGAATGCGGACACCTTCAATCCCTCTGTAGCGTTTGCGGTTGTAGTGAACCCAAGGATAAATTTTCGCGCCGATTTCTGGGTCTACCATATTAATAGTGATGGTGACATGATCGATATTCAGTTGTTTAATCCGATCCACATAATCGGGAAGCATTAATCCGTTGGTTGACAAGCAAAGTTTGATATCTGGTGCTTTCTCAGCAATTAACTCAAAGGTACGGAAGGTTTTTTCTGGATTTGCTAGGGGATCTCCTGGGCCTGCAATTCCCAAAACGGTCATTTGGGGAATTTTCCCAGCAATTACTAAAACTTTGTGCGCTGCTTCTTCTGGCGTGAGTAATTCGCTCACCACTCCAGGACGGCTTTCGTTAGCACAATCATATTTGCGGTTGCAATAGTTGCATTGGATATTGCAAGCTGGTGCAACTGCAACGTGCATCCTAGCGTAGTGGTGGTGTGCTTCTTCGCTATAGCAAGGATGTTTCTCAATCCGCGCCTTCATTTTTTCATCTAAGCTAGTTGTGGTATCAGTTTTGCTACTGCAACCACAACTACTAGATTTAGCTTTAGTTTCCGTGGGAGCTGATGTTAGGAGTCCTGTAGGTGGTGGTGTCATTGAATTTCGCTTACCTTGGGGATAAAGGACTGGCGTTATACAAGATGCTTTTGTTCGCTCTGAGTCAGAAATTAAAGTCGCGTTGTACTCTCTCGATTGCCTACTCTAGTTGGATAAACTTAGACTTTCGGCTAGTTTGTCCGCCTGGGGGATTGGGGTAAATTGGGGTTTAAAGCGGCGACTTTGATTCATAGAGATGATTGCTACAAACTTGGATAGCGATCGCTTTTAAGTTTTGAGCAATACATTTGTGTTAGTGCTTTAAGTGTTGAGCGATACATGTCTTATTTATACCAGTCACTTGAAAAGAGAAAATTGCTGGTGTTTTTTATAATTTATTAAATTTATTACCCTTGTACTCAAAATCTGTAACGCAGAATTAGCAAGGTTTACGTAGATTTTAAAAAAACTTTTTAGGTATAGGTACTAGTATTTATTCCCTGGGGTACGAGTATTTATAACGAAGGGGTTCAAGTATTTTTGTACTCGCCTGTAACTCAATACTAGCTTGAGTTTGAGTGTAATCTTAGTTGTTTTTTGCTGTTGTTCAATCTGTACTCAGATTGTCTGCGATCGCTCTTTTGAGAGCTACTTACTTAGGTTCTTTTGAGAGAAATAACTGGAGCAGTAAGCAAACACTACCCCAGTGGCTAAGCGAAATTCAATTCCGTATCTAAAATAACACTTTTTCCCTAGAAAAAACTATCCTTAAAATAACTTCATCGAAAATTGTGTTTCCATATACAGACGAGCTAGCTTGGTTAAATGATGGGTCTGACCCCTAAATTAGGACAAAGACAGGAAATAGAAGCTGATAGAACTTGATATACGAGCATTGAAGTTTCATATCAGCACAGAGAAGGCGATTTTTTTGCCAAAACTTAGCCAAAAAATATTAGATTGTAGCTGGATATACAGACAAAAACTTTTCCATAAAAAATCTCTGCAATTACAAATGAGTACAGATGAGTACATATAAAAATATTCAAAAACTCATGACAGAGATAACTGCAAAAAGCACTTGGTGTAAAGCTTTGTTTGGAGTCAATCACCACCAATTTATCGCCTCTAAGATACGGTACGCATAATTAGAAAATACTAGTACCCTCAGATGGAAAAAAGTTTTTTCAATGTGTAAATTCTGATGCTATCGGAATTTATAAGAATTGAGTACAGGCTAATACAGGTACTGGTGTTGTTAGAAGCACCTGATATAAGTAATATGGGCATTGGGAATCTGTCAGTTGTCAATAATCAATAGTTACTTGTCCTCTGTTCTTCTGTGCCCCCTTTCCCTTCCCTCCTGTTGCCTTGACGATCGCTCTTTCACCCAAAATGATATCGGCATCTAGATTTGTTAACTACTATTGCAAATATGCAATGGTAATTCATAATTGTTCATCAAACATTTTTGGTATCAGTTGATAGTTAAGAACTAATTAAAAGATGTTTCAGTTTGGCAATTTTAATTTTCCCGCTCAGAGACTTTTTCATCACCTATCCCTTGTGAGGAAACTACGATGCTGACAATATTAATGGCAGGTATAAGTTTGATAGTTATTCCCGCAATGGTAAATACTTATTTTGGCTATTTATTGGTAAAAGCCAAAAAGTAAATTGTGATTAATTCACTATCCCAATACCCAGCAACACACCTATGATTAAACTCAGGAACTCAGCGAAAATCTAAATTGCGACTCAAGGGGTTGTGTATTATGAATGCGATCGTGATTAATGACACTACACTAAGGGATGGGGAACAAGCGGCGGGTGTTGCTTTTAATATTCAAGAAAAAGTTGCGATCGCGCAATTATTAGATGCTATTGGTATTGCTGAATTAGAAATTGGTATCCCAGCAATGGGAGAAGTAGAAACAAAAGCGATCGCTGCAATTGCTAACTTAGGTTTAAAAGCAGAGCTATTAGGCTGGAATCGGGCAAATATTAGCGATATTCAGGCTTCTATCAACTGTGGTTTACAGCGCGTACATATATCTGTGCCTGTCTCAGAAATTCAAATTGCTGCGAAGTTTCATGGACAGTGGCGCTGTATGTTAGAAAAACTCAAAGATGCTATTAGCTTTGCACGCGATCGCGGTCTTTGGGTAGCAGTAGGCGGTGAAGATTCTTCCAGAGCCACTGACAGTTTTCTTTTAGAAGTCGCCTTAAATGCTCAAGAATGGGGTGCTTCCAGATTTCGCTTTTGTGACACTGTCGGCATTCTCGATCCTTTTACTACCTATACCAAAGTTAAACAATTGGTGACATATTTATCGATTCCCCTAGAAATGCACACCCATAATGATTTTGGATTAGCTACAGCCAACGCCTTAGCCGGATTACAAGCGGGAGCTTTATCGGTGAATACCACCGTGAATGGCTTAGGGGAGAGAGCCGGTAACGCCGCCTTAGAAGAAGTTGTCATGGCGCTCAAACGCATTCAAGGTATTGATTTAGGAATTGATACAACCCGCTTGTTAGAACTATCTCGCATGGTAGCCACCGCATCAGGTTGTCACGTACCGCCTTGGAAAGCGATTGTTGGGGAAAATACCTTCGCTCATGAATCAGGGATTCACGCTCATGGCGTATTGCAAAATCCCGTGACTTACGAACCCTTTGCACCGGAAGAAGTCGGTTGGGAAAGGCGCTTAGTTGTGGGTAAACATTCAGGTAGACACTTAGTAAAAAATCTACTCCAGCAACAAGGTATTGATTTAAATCCAGAACAAACTCAATCTATCTTAGACGCAGTCAGACAACATTCAGTAGAGAAAAAACGCAGCCTTGATATGGAAGAACTTTTGAGTTTAGTTTCATCTCAAAAGTGATAACAGTTGACGGTTGACGGTTGACTGTTGACGGTTGACTGTTGACTGTTGACTGGAAAGAAATTGTTTAATTTGTTTGTTTGCTGAAGAAATACTTAAATATTCAACCTAAATAAGCTAGCTTGATATGCAATTAGATGAATTAGAACTAGATTTACCACCAGCCTTTGAAATTGGTACTAAAGTCAAAACTCGTAAGTTAATCCGTAATGATGGCACATACCCAGGGCAAGAAATTGGGGCAACATTAGCAAAAAAGGGAGATATTGGCTACATCATCAGTATTGGTACATTTTTGCAAAACTCCTATATATATGCAGTGCATTTTATTGAAAAGGGTTTAATCGTTGGTTGTCGCAAAAAAGAATTA
Source organism: Calothrix sp. FACHB-168 (assembly GCF_963889195.1). Classification (NCBI taxonomy): domain Bacteria; kingdom Bacillati; phylum Cyanobacteriota; class Cyanophyceae; order Nostocales; family Calotrichaceae; genus Calothrix; species Calothrix sp. FACHB-168. The sequence continues at coordinate 176,577 of NZ_CAWPNJ010000030.1, read as the reverse complement.
GAAGCTGTAGAGGAAATTAAATGAAAGTAATGCTGCGTCAAAATGCTACTGGAAAGTTAGTAGTTTATGTTGCCAAAAAAGACTTAGAAGAAGAAGTAGTTAGTCAAACAATAGGAGATGAAGGAAAAATTTTCACCTTAGCAAATGGTTGGGAATTAGCAATCCCAGATTTAGCAGAACCCTTACGTTTACCCCAGACTATCGAGGCTAAAAGATTAGCTTGAAAATAGGGGCTAGGGAAGGGGGACAAGGGAGACGAATGACAATTGTAGAGACGCGATTCATCGCGTCTTTGCCCTAATGCCCCATGCCCAATGCCCCATGCCCAATGCCCAATGCCCCATGCCCAATAAAAAATCATCTTTAGGGGTGCAAAGCTTTGCACCCCTACTCGTGTATTTTAAGAATAGTCATGTTTTTCAGACTATATCTGGGCATTAATTGGGATAATTGGTGTAAATTGGCAAAAACTACCTATCAGTCTGGTAAGGATATCAGCATTCATCGCGATCGCAGTTTCCAAGCGAGTTTAGTAGTTATACTGATTTTTATCTTGGTGAGTTTGTTGCATTTAGTACCAATCTTGCAATGGCTACTTGTCGGATTAACGTTGGTGCTAACTGTGCAAATGTTCCGAATGCTGATGGCAAAACCAGCAAATCCAGTCATGGAGGATGATACTTATCTACCATTAGTATCAATTGTAGTTCCCGCCAAAAATGAAAGTGCAGTTTTAGAGGATTTAGTTCACAGCTTATTTAATGTAGACTATCCTAGCGATCGCTTAGATATTTGGATTGTTGATGATGGTAGTATTGATGACACGCCAGCGATTTTGAGCAATTTACAAATTCAATTTCCCGATTTACAAGTTTATACTCGCCAATCAACAAATGGCAAATCAGCCGCGCTGAACGCAGTTTTTCCAGTTACTAAAGGCGAGATTCTATTAATTTGTGATGCTGATGCCCAGTTACCTGTAAATATTCTCCGGCGAACAGTACCGCTATTTCAAAATCAAGTTACTGGTGCAGTGCAAGTGAGAAAATCAATATGTAACGTAAATACTAATTTCTTAACTCGCTGTCAACAAATGGAAATGATTTGTGATAGTTTTCTGCAAACCCATCGCATTGCAGTCGGCGGAATGTCTGAGTTACGCGGGAATGGGATGTTATTACGGCGAGAATTAATAGAAAATTGTCATGGCTGGAATGAAGACACTGTTACTGATGATTTAGATTTCTGTTTTAAACTTTATTTAGTAGGTAGTGAAATTGAGTTTGTCACATCTTTAGCCATTCAAGAAGAAGGAGTCATCACCTGGAAACAACTATGGCATCAACATTGTCGTTGGGCAGAAGGTGGCTATCAGCGTTTCTTAGATTATTTTCCCCAAATTTTAACTTTAGGTTGGAAAAAAGAAATCGATTTATTATTATTTTTCCTCTTACAATTTCTCTTACCAATAGCCTTAATCCCAGATTTACTATGGTCAATATTTTATAGCGATCGCCCCGTGCTGTGGCCGCTACAGACTATACTGAGTATTATTTTAACTAGTGCTTTTATCGCAGGACTTTACCAATATCAAAATTTACGCGGATTGTCTTTGCTGTGGGCAACTATTCAAGGTTCGCTCTACATGGTGCATTGGGTGCCGGTGATGATGGTAGTTACTTTAAGAATGTGCTTGCAAAAACAGCGATCGCGCTGGATTAAAACCCAGCATGAAGGTAAAAATAATTACTAAATTTAAGATTGTGATCTTTGGATAATTTCTCTAATGATGAAATGGAATCACCAGTAATGGTACAAGTGCCAAAATTAACCACACCCAAAACCATATTTTTGGCTGTCCTTGAAAATCTGGTTGCTCCAAAAGCGCATTTATTCTCTGTGTGACATGATTACAGGGAATACGATCGGCAAAAGCTGCACAAAAATTTACTGACTGTAAAAATGGAGTATTGACAACCAAAAGTAAAGCCTCTGCTAATAACAGACTATCAACTTGTTTAGCAGCCCAAGTATCAGCTCGTATTTCCCTTAAAAGTAATAATTCTTGCCATAATGATTCAGTGTTCGGTAGCCAAGAGGTTAACTGACGTAGCCACCCGAAAAAGAAAAACCAACCGGTATCGTGATAGTGGCGATGTCCATTTTCATGAGCTAATACAGCTTTGAGATGGGGGACATCTAAGGTATCTAACAATCCCTGACTGATAATTAATTCAGGTTTCCAAAAACCAACTAAAGCACAATAAGCAACAGGTACATTCAGTAAACGTGCTGCTGTCCCGTAGAGATAAACTATGGGATAAGTGCGAATTTGTTTTATTATCTGGCTTCCTTCCCATACTAATTTTAGCCATAAGACACCTGCAAATCCTAAAAAACTGATAGCTAATCCGTAGCTAACCCAACCTTCCCATCCCCAAACCATAATATGTCCATGAGGGCCCATGCAAAATACTGCAAATGTTGTAGTTAACAGCAGTAACGGCGGTAAAAGAAATAGCAACAAGGCGCGGGGAAAACGTTCCGTCCAATTTCCTATCGGGGATGACCACTGACTTCTCAAGTACCAAGCTAGGATTAACGCCATTACTACCATCAATAGATGCATTATTTCTTCTCCCTGAGTTTACGAACTGCTTGGATTTTTTTTGCGATCGCCTCAAACTGTGCCACACTAGCCGCATCCAGACTGTCAGCAAAAGCAGCGATAATCTCCGGCTTCCCCAATTCGAGAAATCTCTGCAACTGTTCATAAGCATTTATTGTCTGGGCTTCAGAATGAGTAATCAAAGGTCGCCAAAGATACTGGCGTTGATGTTTCTCACATTCTAGCCACCCCTTCTTGGTAAGGCGATGGAGTACTGTAGCCACTGATGAATAAGTTAACTCTCTTTGAGGATCGGCAGCGATCCGTTTATGTATATCTTTAACTGTGGCAGTTCCCAGAGAATAAATAATATTTAAAATCTCGGCTTCCAAAGGGCCTAATTTTAATTGTTTGGGACGGTAATTTGGTAGCGGATTCATCATTTTTCCGGGTATTTAAACTAAATTCACTAATAATTTCTAGATAATTAGGTTGCTAGATAACATCAAAAATAACTTTGACAAATTGTCATATTTAAGTCTGACAGACTGTCTTTTGACATTTCAACCTAACTGACTTAATGTCAAATGGTATTTTTGGCAAAATATTGAAGCTAATTATTTTTTCCATTGGATATTCTGATGTAATTTATTCTTATCTGCTCCTCTAATTCCATCGATATAACTTACCGAATATTCAATATTTTCTGGTTTAATCGTTACTCTTTTACCAGATTTTTTATCAAAGCTATCCAGTAATCTGGTTATTTTATGAGAAAGAATTAACCAATGTCAAAAGACAGATTGTCATGTTTAAATCCGACATTATGTCAAACAAAAAATCTATAAAAAAGTTAAAGAATAGCTAGATAAATCATTATTGAAGACATTATTGGAAGAATATATTTGTTAAGTTTGACTAAGTGCAATAGATATGCACAGGAAAAGACCATGCTGGAATATCTCCCACCTTTGAACGACCACAATTTACCTTATCCAGATACAATCCATCCGATAGTTGTCCACTTCGTGATTGCAATGGTCTTGTTTGCCGTATTTTGTGATGTAGTGGGTTATTTTAGCCGTAACTCCCGTCTTTTTGAGGTGAGTTGGTGGAATATGTTTTTCGCCACGATCGCCATTTTTATTGCTATCATCTTTGGTCAGATTGAAGCGGGTTTAGCCGAACCTTACAACGCAGTTGAACCAGTCCTAAATTTACATACCCTCATTGGCTGGTCGCTTTCAGGAATTATTGCCGCGATTACAGGGTGGCGTTACGTCATTCGGTTACGTGACCCAGAAAAAGTACCAGTTCCCTATCTGGGAGTAGGACTACTGTTAACTTGTTTAGTGTTCTTCCAAGTGTATTTGGGAGATGAATTGGTGTGGGTGTATGGACTACACACAGTACCAGTTGTAGAAGCTGTGAAGGCAGGTATTTTGCGATGAATACCCAACTAATTGAACAATTGCAAGGGCAACTAGGCGCAAACGGACTACCTTACACCATTCCCATTCACCCCAACTTAGTCCATCTCACCTTGGGTTTATTTATCATCGCCATTGCTTTTGATGTTGTGGGTGTATTATTCCCTCTAGAAAAACCAGTCTTTAAATTTTTAGCAATACCTGCGACTCGTACCGGCTTCTTTGATGTGGGTTGGTACAATATGCTGGCTTCAGCAATTATCACCTTTTTTACCGTGGCCGCAGGCTTTTACGAAATCATGTTGGCACAAGCACCAACAAATTTAAAAAGTGCTTGGGGATTACCAGCGATGGAGACAATGCTGTGGCATGGTGTCGGTGGTGTCCTCCTCTTAGCACTAATTATTGGCATGACCGTATGGAGAGCATTTCAGCGTTATGTATGGCGAAAAGATAGCAGTCAACAAGTGCAGTGGAGTTATCTAGCGGCTGGATTTTTCATCATGTTTATTATGTTCGTTCACGGCACATTAGGAGCGCAACTGGCGGCAGAGTTTGGCGTACATAATACGGCAGATCAATTACTGAAATTGGGTAAAGATATTAATGCGGTATTGAAATGAAAATTCGGAATATCTTAATTTTAATTGGCTCTTGCGTCGCCCTCACAGCTGCCAGCCTCTGGATGGGAGAACAAGCCTATTCCTGGTTTCCCCCCCAAGCCGCCGCCGAATCCAAACTTATAGATGAACTATTTAGCTTTTTAGTATCTTTAGGAACCTTCATTTTCCTGGGCGTTACTGGAACCGTCACCTATTCCATAATTTTCCATCGCGCAGGTAAATATGACACCAGCGATGGCCCCCCAATTGAAGGCAATATCACCTTAGAAGTCGTTTGGACAACAATTCCTATTGTGCTGGTGCTGTGGATTGCTACCTACAGCTACAACATCTATGCAGAAATGGCAATTCAAGGGCCAATGGAAGCCATGCACATACATACAATGGCATCAGCCCATGCAGCAACAATGGAGTCTACAACCGAACCCGTTGAAAAAATAGAAGTCCTTGCCAAACAATGGGCTTGGGTATTTCGCTACCCCAACCAAAATGTTACCAGCACCGAATTACATTTACCAGCTAATCGGCGCATTAGTTTAGCACTGCAATCAGCAGATGTTCTCCACGGCTTTTACATTCCCGCCTTTCGACTCAAACAAGACATAGTACCCAAACAAACCATCGACTTTGAATTTACCCCCATTCGCCCCGGTAAATATAGACTGCGTGATTCTCAATTTAGCGGTACTTACTTTGCAGCTATGCAAGCCGACGTAGTAGTCCAATCCATAGAAGATTACAACCACTGGCTAAAAACAGCCGCCACCCAAAAACCAGTCCCCGCGAATAATCAAGCCGCCAACGAATACGCCCAAAAAATTAAAGGCGCATTCACCAGTGGCTATCCCACAGTCATACCCGCACCACCCCCCCTAGTCAACTTCCCTTCTTAAACTCAATTTCTCTGCGCCTCTGCGCCTCTGCGTGAAAATTATGACCAATACCCAAATCGAAAAACCCAAAATAGCAGAAACACACCACCACCCCCCCACCACCTGGAAAACCTACTTCACCTTCAGCACCGACCACAAAGTCATCGGTATTCAATATATAGTTACCTCCTTTCTCTTCTTCCTCATCGGCGGTATCTTCGCCATGATTATTCGCGGCGAACTTATCACCCCAGAAGCCGACTTAGTTGACCGCACCGTTTACAATGCCATGTTCACCATGCACGGCACAATCATGCTGTTCCTGTGGACTTTTCCCGTATTAGTTGGTCTAGCAAACTACCTTGTCCCGCTAATGATTGGGGCGCGAGATATGGCATTTCCCCGCCTGAATGCCATAGCCTTCTGGATGGTGCCAGTATTTGGAATTATCCTCATGGCTAGTTTCTTTTTACCCGGTGGCCCAGCCCAAGCAGGTTGGTGGTCTTATCCCCCAGTGAGTCTGCAAAATCCTACAGGTAATCTCATTAACGGTCAATTCCTCTGGCTGATAGCTGTAGCTATATCGGGTGTATCCTCGATTATGGGCGGTGTAAATTTTGTGACAACAATTGTCAAGATGCGCGCCCCAGGAATGACCTTCTTTCGGATGCCGGCTTATGTTTGGGCAGTGTTCAGCGCCCAAATTATCCAATTGTTTGGATTGCCTGCACTGACAGCAGGCGCAGTTATGCTGTTACTGGACTTGACTATTGGTACAGCCTTTTTTGACCCTGCTAAGGGTGGTAATGCAGTTCTCTTTCAACACTTCTTTTGGTTTTATTCACATCCAGCAGTCTACGTAATTATACTACCTATTTTTGGCATTTTTTCGGAAATCTTCCCAGTTTATAGCCGTAAACCTCTGTTTGGCTACAAAGTAGTCGCCGTTTCCTCTCTATTAATTGCTGGTGTGAGTGGTTTTGTCTGGGTACATCATATGTTTGCCAGTGGTACACCAGCCTGGATGCGGATAGTGTTCATGATTTCCACAATGTTCGTTTCCGTCCCCACAGGGATTAAGGTGTTTGCTTGGGTGGCGACAATTTGGGGAGGTAAACTGCGTCTGGATACAGCGATGCTGTTTGCTTTGGGTGGATTGATTATGTTTGTGTTTGCTGGGATCACAGGCATTATGCTGTCTTCAGTACCGATTGATATTCACGTCAATAATACATATTTCGTCGTCGGTCACTTTCATTATGTCCTCTATGGAACTGTGACAATGGGGATGTTTGCAGCCTTTTATCATTGGTTTCCCAAGATGACTGGGCGGATGTATTACGAAGGCTTGGGTAAGCTGCATTTTTGGTTATCATTCATCGGGACTAACCTGAATTTTTTACCGATGCACCCATTAGGCTTACAAGGGATGTTGCGGCGGGTATCTTCCTACGACCCAGAGTATGCTTTTTGGAATGTGATTGCTAGTATCGGCGGCTTTTTGTTGGGGATGTCTACATTGCCCTTTATTTTGAACATGATTGGTTCTTGGGTACAGGGTGAGAAAGCACCGGATAATCCTTGGCGGGCTATTGGGTTGGAATGGCTGGTTGCTTCTCCTCCCCCTGTGGAGAATTTTGAGGAGATTCCTGTGGTGATTTCGGAACCTTATGGGTATGGGAAGTCTGAACCGTTGACGGCGAATCTGGAAAAGCAAGAGTTAGTTAAGGATTTGAATTAGCTGCTGATTTATTGGATGAAAAGCTCACGCAGAGGAGCCAGTGCGTTGCGCGGGTTCCCCGCGTTGTAGCAACTGGCGTAGCGCAGAGGCGCAGAGAGAAGGAGGGAGTTATGACTACAAATAGTTCTATTAGTCCAGAAAAGTTACAGCAGCCTGTACATACAATAGCTGTTGAACATACTCATGATGAAGCCGCCAATAGTATGTTTGGCTTTATCGTATTTTTGCTTTCGGAAAGTATCATTTTTTTGAGTTTTTTTGCGGGATATATTGTTTATAAAACCACGACTCCTGATTGGCTACCGCCTGGTGTTGAGGGGCTAGAAATTAGGGAACCGGCGATTAATACGGTGATTTTGGTTTCTAGTAGTTTTGTGATTTATTTCGCGGAACTTGCTCTAAAACGCCATAATATGTGGGGATTTCGCCTACTTTGGTTAACAACAATGGCGATGGGTAGCTACTTTTTATATGGTCAAGCAGTTGAATGGAGTAGCCTGCATTTTAGTGTCACATCTGGCGTATTCGGGGGAATGTTTTATCTACTAACAGGATTTCATGGGTTACACGTTTTAACTGGTGTGGTGTTGCAGTTAATTATGTTAGTGCGATCGCTCATCCCCGGTAATTACGATCGAGGTCATTTTGGTGTAGATGCTACTTCCCTATTTTGGCACTTTGTTGATGTAATTTGGATTATTTTATTTCTCCTCATTTATATCTGGCAATAAATATTTTATCTGAAAATCCTCCTCTCCCCTGCCCCCCTGCTTTTTCCTTTCCTTCTCACAGAAAACCCTTATGATTATCGACGATCAACACTACGACATTATCATCGTTGGCACCGGTGCAGGTGGCGGTACATTAGCATATAAACTCGCCCCAACTGGCAAGAAAATCTTAATTCTAGAACGCAGCAATTTTCTCCCTAAAGAAGAAGAAAATTGGAGTGCTGTTGAAGTCTTCAAAAAAGAACGTTATCACACTCAAGAACAATGGTACGACAGCACCGGCGAACCATTTCGCCCCCAAATTAACTATTGGGTTGGTGGGAATACAAAAGTATATGGTGCAGCACTATTGCGGATGCGGGAAAGAGATTTTCAAGAAGTTAAACATCAAGATGGGGTTTCAATTGAGTGGGCTTTGAAATACCAAGATTTTGAACCCTACTACACCGAAGCGGAAAAACTCTACCATGTCCACGGTAAATCAGGGGATGACCCCACAGAACCACCCCGCAGCGAAACTTATCCCTATCCTGAAGTTAGCCACGAAGCGCGGATGCAAACAATTGCTGATGCTATTTCTCAACAAGGTTTACATCCAACATATTTACCTTTAGCACTCAAGAGTGATTGTATCCGATGTCATACTTGTGATGGTTTCCCTTGTAAAATCGATGCGAAAGCTGATGCTCATACTGTGGGAATTAATCCAGCTTTGTCACATTCTAACGTCACCTTAAAAACCTCAGCTAAGGTTGTGCGTTTACACACTAATCCATCTGGTGTGGAAGTAAAAGCTGTGGAGGCGGAAATTGATGGACAATCTTATCTATTTTTTGCTGATATTGTGGTGCTGGCTTGTGGTGCGGTAAATTCGGCGGCGTTGCTGTTGCGTTCTGCAAATGACAAACACCCCAAAGGACTTGCGAATAGTTCTGATTTGGTGGGACGTAATTTTATGAAACACCTGATGACGGCGATGGTACAACTTAGCCCCACACCAAACCCAACGGTTTTTCAGAAAACAATTGCTGTGAATGATTTTTATTGGGGAGAATCAGAGTTTCCTTTCCCAATGGGTCATATTCAAAATACAGGTAGTATTTTACAAGAGATGATCCCCGCCGAAGCATCACCTTTGTTATCACTAATGTCGAGGTTAGTACCTGGGTTTGGGTTGCGACAGTTAGCCAATCATTCTATTGGTTGGTGGTTACAAACAGAAGATTTACCTGATCCGAAAAATCGGGTGCGGGTAGTGGGTGATAAATTGTATTTGGATTATACGCCTAATAATATCGAGGCACACGATCGCCTGATTTATCGCTGGACGAATATCCTCAAAGCTGTAGATCGCACTTCGGAAAACCCGGTGTTTCGTCGCGGGATTTATCCCCGTAGTGATAGCCCGATTCAAGTGGTGGCGAATCAGTGCGGTACTTGTCGGTTTGGGGAAGATGCAACCACATCTGTGCTTGACCTTGATTGTCGCACTCATGATGTGAATAATCTCTATGTTGTTGATGGTAGTTTCTTCCCTTCTAACTCCGGAGTGAGTCCGGCTTTAACTATTATTGCTAATGCGTTGCGAGTTGGCGATCGCTTGATTGCACGCTTGCATTAACGGACTTTTGTTTGTCTAAACCCATACCGCTAAAGCGGAACCGCTTTCGGTAGACGCAAAGAAGGACTTTTGCAAGAAGTCTATTATGAAAAGGTAGAAATCTTCCGTTACCATGCAACTATTACCCCAAGATAGTATGCAAGTCAAGATTGAAACAAATTCAGAGGTTAGTTGATGGATTTTCTATCGGATACCGTTGCTCTATCGCGGATGCAGTTTGCACTAACGGCGATCTTTCACATGCTATGGCCTGTTCTCACCACTGGGATGGGAATTTATCTAGTTATTGTTGAAGGAATGTGGCTAAAAACACGCAATCCTGATTACTATCACCATGCTCGTTTCTGGGCCAAGCTATATGTGTTGAATTTCGGTATTGGTGTAGCATCTGGCTTACCAATGGAGTTTCAATTTGGTACGAACTGGGCCCCGTTTTCTGAAGCGGTAGGCGACTTTTTTGGCAGCATTTTAGGCTTTGAGGGTGCGATGGCATTCATGCTAGAAGCCGGATTTTTAGGGATTATGCTGTTTGGCTGGGAACGGGTAAACCCAGTGATTCACTATTTTGCCACCATTATGGTTGCCTTTGGTGCAAACTTATCTACCTTCTGGATTTTAGCAGCAAACTCTTGGTTGCAGACCCCAGCAGGCGGGGATATGGTGAACGGGAAGTTTGTTGTTGATGATTACTTTCAAGCAATTTTAAATCCCTTCATGGTCAACAGCGTCTCCCATATGTTTTTAGGGACGCTGGAAACTTCTCTGTTTGTGATTGGGGGAATTAGCGCCTGGTATATTCTCAACAACCGTCATCAGGCTTTCTTTGCGCGATCGCTAAAAATTGTCTTAGCAACAGCGATCGCTGTCACCCCATTACAAATCTATGTTGGACACCTCAGCGCTGAACAGGTAGCCGACTATCAGCCTACCAAACTCGCCGCAATGGAAGCTAAGTGGGAAACCTCTCCAGCCGGAGAACCTGCGCCCTGGAGTGTAGTTGCATTACCCAATAACAAGACTGAGCAAAATGACTGGGAAATCTCAATTCCCAACGGCTTAGGCTACATTTTGGAATTCAAAAAAAATCTGTCTAAACCCGTTCTGGGATTGAAAGAGTGGAAACCTGAAGATCGCCCCCGGATGGTGGGTTTGATTTATTACGCCTTCCGCATCATGAGCGGTATCGGCTTTTTCTTGGCTGGCTTGATGGGTATCAGTGTGATTCAATGGTTGCGAGGTAAACTCTCACCAGAAGCGATCGCCCAGCAAAAATGGCTACTGCGAATCTGGATTTTAGCGGCTCCACTAGGCTACATTGCTGTAGAATCAGGCTGGATTGTGCGCTGTGTCGGGCGACAACCTTGGGTAGTGTACGGCAAAATTCGCACAGCCGAGGGCGTTTCCCACTTACCGCCGACTGAGGTTTTAACATCCTTGCTAATTTTTGCCGGAATTTATACAGCCCTGTTTATTTGTGCTTTATTCTTTGGTAGTCGGATCATTCGTCAAGGCCCCAACCTAGATCTGCCGGTTCCAGGTATTGACACCAAACCAGGCGTAGAAACTACTCCGGCTGAATTTGTTCGAGATCAACGTCCTGTGGAAGCACAGCAATAGGTAATTTTATGGAGAATTTAGAACACTTTTTAGCCCAGGTATGGTTTGTCATCTTGGCTCTGTTTTTGTTTCTCTACGTCATGTTAGACGGGTTTGATCTAGGCGTAGGTATCCTGTCCCTAACCAGTTCTAATGAGGAGCGACGGGACATTTTAATGACGAGTTTGGGTAATATTTGGGATGCCAATGAAACTTGGTTGGTGTTGATGGGGGGTGCATTATTTGGGGCTTTTCCTCTGGCTTATGGCACCATTTTGAATGCGCTCTACATTCCCATTTTTGGGATGATATTTGGCTTGATTTTTCGGGCTGTGGCCTTTGAGTTTCGAGAGCATTCGACAAACAAAGTATTTTGGAATGTCGCCTTTGGCGTTGGGAGTTTCATGGCGGCGCTGTTTCAAGGATTTGCCTTGGGGAGCATTTTAGAAGGCATTAAGGTGGATGAATCGGGTCACTTTATCGGTAGTATGTGGGATTGGCTCGATTGGCGATCGCTCTTAGTTTCCTTGACATTGATCCAAGGTTATGTATTAATTGGCTCCACCTATCTCATCTTAAAAACTGAGGGAGAACTGCAAACATCCCATTACCGCACAGCAAAACTCGCTGCTTGGACAACCCTGATAGGTGCAATTTTAATTACCATCGCCACCCCTGTTGTGTATGAAAATGCCAGGGCAAAGTTATTTCATCAGCCAGAAGTGTATCTATTTTCACTCATTCCCGTGCTAGGTGTGCTGCTGATTGGGTTATTGATTCAAAGTCTGAACCGCAAAGCAGAAACTAGTCCCCTGGTTTGGACAGTGCTGCTTTTTTTACTTACCTTTGTGGGCTTAGGATTAGTTGTTTTTCCCTATATCATCCCCCCAGGTATTACCATTTATCAAGCAGCCGCAGCACCTAGCGCGTTAGTGTTCATGATTATCTTCATTGGATTTCTGATTCCCATTATGTTGTTCTACAACATCTATAATTACATTGTGTTTCGCGGGAAAGTGGCAGGTACACATTATGGAGAATAGGGAATACCAATTTGAGAAATAATTGTTGATTTTTGTCCAAAGTCGAAGATGGTAGTTTCTTTCCGTATAATTCTAGGTAATTCCGGCTTTAACTATTATTGCCAATGCGTCGCGAGTTGGCGATCGCTTAATTCAACGATTGCATTGAGTATGATATAGCCACCTAAGAAATAATTTACTTGAGAAGGTGCAGGCAATTTTCGCCAATAATCGGCATACTTAAAGAGGGAGATGACTATAAACAACTCTCTGCTATCTGAGGCGTGAAGGTAACCCAGCGACAATGAGACGTACAACCACTAGTAGATCGGCTAATAGTTCTCGATCATCTTCATTCCAATCTTCAATATTTAACTTCACCACCATAGCAATTTTGGGGGGTGTGTTTGTGTTGGGAATTGGAATTGGTATCGCTTTTAGCTCAACAACCACTTTATCTCCATCTAATGTGGCTTCCCGTGAATTTATTGATACCAAAGCACCAAACCCTGAAATTTGCGTACAATACGGAGCCAGCGCAATGGTGATGGATGCAAGACTGTTTGTAACTCTTAACCCATTTAATGTCTACGTTGCTCAACCTAGTATGCGTCCTGGATGCGTTCTCCGTCAAAATAACTGGGCACTTTTAGAACAACGTAAGCTAGTAACATCCGATCAAGTAAGAGAATGTAAGAATCGTTTGAATACTTTTGGTTTCACAGGTAACTTAGATACTGATAAACCTGATATTAGATGTATTTATCAAAATGAAGCTGCGCAAAACTTCTTTATGTCTCAGCCAGGAGCAGTTGCGCCAACACAAGAAACGGATAGATTTTAGTTGAAATTTGTTCATTTACCATACAAATTGACGAACAAAGCCTGCTTTTGCAGGCTGCGTATTTATCGGAAAAAGCTAGGTTCAAAACCGAGTGGAATGGTGGGCAAAAGAATCATTGTTTTCCAAGGTAGGCAACGCCTAGAGCGTCAGCCGAACGGTAGAAACCGTGACATACTCCCACAATTCGCGCAAGCGTTGGTGGCTATCTTTAATGCGCGAATACTTCGACAAGCTCAGTACAAGTTTTGAATTTTGAATTGATTCATTTTTTGTAGTTCCCTAAGAGGATGTTTTAAAAGTCCTGTCGTTGGTAGCAAAATATTTTAGATCCCCCTAAATCCCCCTTAAAAAGGGGGACTTTGATTCTTTTCTCTTGGCGTACTTGGCGTCTTCTCTGCGAGACGCTACGCGTTGGCGGAAGCCTCTCGAAGAGAAGGCGGTTCATTAAATAAATATTAAGTGCATCATCATAGCGAATTGGTATAAGAACTTGTTTGAAAATCCCCAAGAAAAATACCTTCTGCCTCCTGCCCCCTCCCTTCTGCCTTCTTCAATAAAATGGGATAAGCTAAAAAGCAGTGACATAGACACTACATTGAGCTAAATAAATATGTTTTGGCGGCAAGGGTTGGCATTAATTTTGGGGATTTTTGTATTATTCACAGCTTCCCCCGCACTCGCAGACTGGACTCATCCCCTGTCTTTTAGCAATGCACAATTAACCAGACGGGATTTTTCGGGACAAAGTTTGCAAGCAGCAGAGTTTTCTAATGCCAATTTAGAATTGACTAATTTTACAGGTGCAGATTTGCGCGGAGCCGTTTTGAGTGCTTCGACTATGACAAAATCAAATTTGCACGGGGCAGATTTAACAAATGCATTAATGGATCAGGTAAACTTATCTGGAGCTGATCTGAGCGATGCCGTTTTAAAAGAAAGTCTTTTATTACGTACTATATTTACTGATGCGAACATCAGCAATGCAGATTTCACTGATGCAGTTTTAGACGGGGCACAGGTTAAAGAACTCTGCAAAAAAGCCAGTGGTGTTAATTCTCACACTGGTGTCGAAACTCGTTATTCTCTAGGGTGTAAATGAAGCGTGTTGGTATAATTGGTGGCGGGCAACTTGCCTGGATGATGGCGGATGGTGCAAAAAAGTTAGGGATAGAATTAATCGTACAAACTCCCAGTCAACAAGATCCCGCCGTCAATATTGCCCAAGAAACAGTTTTTGCTGTGGTGGATGACGCGAAGGCTACACAGGTGTTAGCCCAAAAATGTGATGTCATCACTTTTGAAAATGAATTTGTCAATCTCGAAGCTTTATCTGTCTTAGAAAACCAAGGTGTGTGTTTTCGTCCCAGATTAGCGGCTTTAGCTCCCCTATTAGATAAATATCACCAGCGTTGCTATTTACAAGAATTGGGCGTACCTGTTCCCCAGTTTTTTGCTGTGGATGAGTCTTTAATTCAGCAACCGACAGAATTACAAGGGAAAATTGCGCATTTAGGCTTTCCCCAGAATAACCCCATAGTTCTCAAATCTCGTCGTCACGGTTATGACGGTCAAGGTACGTTTATTATTAAGGATTGGGAGAGTTTACAGCAAAAGCTAGCTAGCAAGAACCAACTTTATTTAATAGAAGAATTTATCCCCTTTGAGCGAGAATTGGCAATTATCGCCGCCCGTTCTGTAGATGGCGAGGTGGTGACATATCCAGTTGTGGAAACCCAACAAGAACAACAGGTATGTCGCCGGGTAATCGCACCAGCAGAGATTACAGCTAATTTAGCAGATGAAATAGAAGCGATCGCCCGCACGTTATTAAATAATCTCGAAGTCGTGGGTGTATTTGGTATTGAACTATTTCTCACCCCAGATGGAAGAGTCTTGGTAAACGAAATTGCTCCCCGCACCCACAATTCCGGGCATTTTTCTCTAGACGCTTGTGAAACCTCGCAATTTGAGCAACTTCTCAGGGCTGTTTGTGGTTTACCTTTAGGCAATACCACACTGCAAACTCAAGGCGCTGTGATGGTAAACCTGCTAGGTTACGAAACCTCTCACAGCGACTACCAAAGCCAACGCCAACAAATCGCCGCTATCCCCCAAGCTTACATTCACTGGTACGGGAAAACAGAATCGCGTCCGGGGCGAAAACTAGGACACGTAACGGTTTTAGTTGATAGTCATAACCGAGATGAGGCAAATGCGATCGCTCGTACCATAGAGTCTATCTGGTATCCCAGTTGACACTCTCCGCCCTATAAGGGCGAAGATTCTTCAATCTTTGACCCAACTTGCTCGTACAGAATTTCTCCTGCATGAGTAGAGGTCGAATCTCCTGAAGCGTTCGGGTCTATGACCCAAGTTCCCGTATGCCCTACGGTACTCAAGGCTAATCTCAGAATATTGATGGCAGCGTTCCAATCCCTATCCATCACAAAGCCACATTCACAAATATGAGTTCTTGTGGATAAAGATTTTTTGACGATTGCGCCACAATTAGAGCATTCTTGAGATGTGTAGGCAGGATTAACCGCAACAGTTACCCTGCCAAACTTCACCCCAAAATACTCTAACCATTTCCTGAATTGATACCAACCAGCATCATTAATAGATTTGGCGAGACAATGATTTTTAACTAAATTCTTAATCCTCAAATCTTCGTAGGCTACCAAATCGTGAGATTGGATTACGCAACGCGCCAGTCTCTTGGCGTGTTCTTCACGTTGCCTACTTATTTTGAGGTGTACTCGCCCTAATCTATTAATCGCTTTTTTGCGATTGGATGAGCCTTTTGTTTTACTTTGAACGCGCCTTTGTCGAAACTTGAGGCGTTTTTCTCCTGTGCGATAAAACCTTGGGTTAGGTTCACTATGTCCATTGCTGTCGGTATAGAACTCTTTTAGCCCAACATCTAAACCAATGGTTTTACCAGTTGGTTGTGCTTGTCTAAAGTTCTCTGCACTAATCAAAAATTGAACATAATACCCGTCTGCACGACGTACTAACCTAACTCGTTTTATCTGTTCTAATTGGTAGAAGTTTAAATCCCACGTTCCTTTAAGTTTGAGCTTGCCAATACCTTTTTTGTCGGTGAAGGTTATTTGTTTTCTCGTCTCGGAAAGTGACCATCCAGATGTTTTATACTCCACTGAGCGAGAATTTTTCTTAAACTTTGGATATCCCTTTTGACCCGCAACAGATTTTTTACAGTTGTCGTAGAAACGAGCAATCGAACTATAAGCCCGTTCAATAGAGGCTTGGCAAGCACTAGAATTTAAAGTTTTAACAAAGGGGAACTCACTTCTGAGTACCTTGCTCAGACGATACAAGTCCTTTTGTCCTACACCTCGGTTATCCATCCAAAAACGAATAGCTTTGTTGCGGACAAATTGAGCAGTTCTAATCGCCTCATCAATAGCAGTGTATTGAGTTGTTTTCCCCTTGGCTTTAAATTCTAAAACAATCATTTGCGTGGAAAACCTTTACGCAAATATTATATCACAATTAAAGCCGTCCTTCCAGGACGGGGCTTTAGACCCAGTTTCTTGGTAAATTTACGAGAAAATTTTTATAGGAAACACACAACAAGTTTTGAAGGCTATAATGAGTGAGTTGCACTACGACGTTGGTGACTGCCATCAAGTTTTTTGATCTATGTCTTTAAAGAAAAGGGCATCGACAGTTCTCGTGGCAGTAGACCGGGCAAGTACCCGGAAACTTTAAACGAGGCAAAAGATACCCACCTGGTTTTACCAGGTCATAAACTTAGGTAAAACGGCGTCGCGGTGAACTTAAAAATTTTTAGCTCCCAAAGTAAAATTTTAACCTTGGGAGCTTTAATTTATTATGGGGCATGGGGCATGGGGCATGGGGCATGGAGCAGAGGAAACAGCTAAATAGGTAAAAGGAAATAGTTTTAAATTTATTTTTTATGTAAATTAAGTTCTGAAACTTGTGTGATTTCCTAATTTTCAGGAAAATTTACAGCCTCTTAGATGATCAGAGACGATTTCAATTCACATCCCGCTAAATTTTAACTCCCCAATGCCCAATGCCCAATGCCCAATGCCCATTTCCCAATTCTGTATAAATTGATTCTGAATTAGGCCCCTTTCAGAGTTAAGATTGCAAAATTGCGTTAAATTGTGGTTAAAGCTACAGAAATTGTCACAACAACAACTCACTCATACCGTGTTTCCAGCCTCGGTTGTCAATCTAGACAATGGTTTAACGTTGATTCATCAAGAGATTCCAACTACCCCTGTAGTTGTGGCGGATGTGTGGGTGCGTGCTGGAGCTACCCGCGAGCCTGAACCTTGGTTTGGGATGGCTCACTTTTTAGAACACATGATCTTTAAAGGAACAACAAACTTACCACCTGGGGTCTTTGATTATAACATCGAAAATCAAGGTGGCGTGAGTAATGCGGCGACAAGTTACGATTATGCTCATTATTCCCTGACAACGGCTGCTGCTTACCTGAAAGATACTTTGCCTCATTTAGGGGAAATGTTGCTGAATGCAGCGATTCCTGAAGATGAATTTAGCCGCGAACGGGATGTAGTCTTAGAGGAAATCCGCTCTTACCATGACGATCCCGATTGGTTAGGCTTTCAATCTTTAATTCAGAGTATTTATAAAAATCATCCTTATGGGCGTTCGGTGCTGGGTACAGAGCAAGAACTGATGCTTCATTCCCCAGAAGCTATGCGCTGTTTTCACCGCGCTCATTATCAACCAGAAAATATGACTGTGGTAATCGTGGGCGGAATTGATCGAGATTCCGCCTTAGATTTAGTTAATAGTTCTTTTGGAAATTTTGCCGATCGCTTAGATTGTCCCATATCGCAACCTAGCCAAGAGCCAGTTATCCAAGGAATTCACCGTCGAGAACTGCATTTACCCAGATTGGAACAAGGGCGCTTACTCATGGCTTGGCTCGCTCCAGGAGTAGAAGAACTCCGTACTGCTTATGGGTTAGATATGTTATCTGTGTTACTTGCAGAAGGCAGAACTTCGCGTTTGGTGCGGGATTTGCGGGAAGAACGACAATTAGTCCAAGGAATTTGCAGTAATTTTTCTTTACAACAGGATTCGAGTTTATTTACCATCACAGCTTGGGTAGAACCAGAACACCTAGAAAAGGTAGAGTACTTGATTCGCAATCATTTAGAAGAATTACAAAATACCCCAATTACCGAGCAGGAACTGGCACGCACCCGCAGGCTACTATGTAATGAGTATGCTTTTTCTACAGAAACGCCAAATCAATTGACTGGGCTGTATGGCTATTACAATACAATTGCTAAGGCAGAATTAGCCGTTACCTATCCGCAACAAGTTCTATCTTTTGATGGCGAAGAACTGCAACAATTAGCGAAAAAGTATCTAAAACCAGAAAATTACGCTATTACTGTTCTGAAACCCCGCTAGTTATATTAATTCGTAATTCGTAATTCGTAATTCGTAATTAAAATTTACTGGGCAATTAATAGTAAACATCAATTTGGTGCTTTTATGTGAGGGATGATGATATTTGACACTCTCCGCCCTAAAAGTGCGGAGATTCTTGGTTCTACGAGTCCACTTAACTTAGACCCCTTGCGGTATCTAAGCCATAGGTGGTTCTCTCCCCAAGCGTTAAGTTCCGGTATGCCCTACCGTACTTGCAAAGCTTGCAATTTTTTGTTTGAAGTTAAATGCTGTTCGTCTAGTACCTGTGAATCTTTTACCTACTTCCAGGTGATACTAGAACAAAGAAGTAGAACCCTCTAGATTCAGTTGTCAAGGTGCAGCGTCTACGTGTTAGGTAGCAATAGGGTTTTTCATGTGGTTAATTACCCTTCCACATCCCTGATTTTACCAAAAGCCGTCCTACAAGGACGGGGTTTTAGACCCAGTTTTTCGATAAATTTTGAATTTTGAATTTTGAATTTTGAATTGTTAATGACTCCAACTGTGAACAAATCTATCTCTAATTCCCCGATCCACCGGACTGTATTAAGCAATGGTATTGTGGTTTTGATGGCAGAAAATCAGGCTGCTGATATTATTGCAGCCCGGATTTTTATTCGTGCTGGTAGTTGTGCCGAAAGCCGGGAACAAGCCGGATTAGCACATTTATTATCTGCTGTGATGACAAAAGGCTGCGCTGGACTTTCTAGCTTAGAAATTGCCGAAAGGGTGGAATCTGTCGGGGCGAGTTTAAGTACTGATACTGCTAATGATTATTTTTTGCTGTCGCTGAAGACGGTAACAGCAGATTTTCCGGAGATATTGGAATTAGCAGGGTTGATTTTGCGATCGCCTACATTCCCGGAAACTCAAGTAGAATTAGAACGGCGTTTAGCACTCCAAGATATTCGCTCGCAAAAAGAGCAGCCGTTTACCATTGCTTACGATCAATTGCGCCAAGCAATGTATCAAAATCATCCCTATGCCATGTCTGTATTAGGTGATGAAACCACGATGAGCAGCTTGACTCGTGAGGATTTAGTCGATTATCACCAAACTCATTTTCGTCCCGATAATGTAGTCATTAGTATTGCGGGAAGAATTAAACCAGAAGAAGCGGTGAAATTAATTACCCAAGTATTTGGTGATTGGCGATCGCCAAATAGCAAACCACACACCTTAAATGTACCAGAAATTCCCGTTCAACCCCAGCAAAAGCTTCAGCCCCTACAAACACAACAATCTATTGTCATGCTTGGGTATTTGGGGCCAGCTGTCAATTCTGCTGATTATGCGGCGTTGAAATTATTGGCTACTTATTTAGGTAATGGGCTTTCTAGCCGCTTATTTGTGGAATTGCGGGAAAAGCAAGGCTTGGCTTATGAAGTTTCCGCACTGTTTCCCACCAGGCTATATGCTGGCGCGTTTGTCGTGTATATGGGTACAGCACCAGAAAATACAACAATTGCCTTGCAAGGATTATGTAAAGAAGTTGACTTACTTTCAACAACAGAAATATCTGCCAACGCACTGCAAGCAGCGAAAAACAAAATATTAGGACAGTACGCCCTTGGTAAACAAACTAACGGACAAATTGCGCAAATCTATGGATGGTATGAAACCTTGGGATTAGGAATTGAATTTGACCAAACATTCCAAGAGTTAATTGCTGCTGTAGAAGTAGGAGATGCGATCGCAGTTGCACGCCGATATTTACAGCAACCCTACTTATCTTTAGTCGGCCCAGAAGCCGCAATTAATAGTGCAATTACTTAATTTGTCGTGACAAAATAAATGCACTAGCTTTCCTCTTCGCTCAAGCGGCCGTACTATTAGCATCAGAAGATTACGGTGGCACATACCATGAAAGGCGGCTTATCATTCAGTATCTTGAGCTACTTAAATGCAATTAAATTTTCTCCTGCTTCCAGTACCTACAAGTTGAACTGGCTACTTGTGCTTGCTTCTGTGCCGGTGTTGATTGCTGCCTCTACAGTGGTAACAAATGCAGCACCCCAGAAAATTGCCCAAGCAAATCCTAATGTCAACCTCAACCGCCCGACTTTAGGTATTGGCAGTCAAGGCGAACGTGTATCTGAACTGCAAGCAGCGCTAAAACTCTTGGGTTTTTATACAGGCCCCGTGGATGGCAATTATACTGCTAATACCGCTAGTGCCGTTTCTCGCTTTAAGCAAGCAGCCGGCTTAAATCCAGATGGGATTGTTGATACTGCGACTTGGCAAAAATTGTTTCCAGGACAAGCAGTCGCCACAGCACCCAGCCCTGCACCAAAGCCAACCCCTGCAAAACCAACAGCAGTTGCACCCGCCCAAGCAGGTAACATCAGGCGAGCAACTACCCCGCAACCAGAGCCAAAACCAGCCCAACCGAGACAAACTACCAAACCCAAGCCACAACCCAGAAGTACCACCCGTCCAGCAACTACCCGCCCTGCAAATACTCGCCCTACACAACCGCGTACTCCACAAATTCCGCGTTTTGAACGTACTCCTGGTATTCAATACACCCCAGAAGGATTGCCAATTTTACGTTTAGGCAATCGTGGCTCAGAAGTTGGCAGATTGCAAGAAATTTTAAAAAGGCTAGGTTTCTTAAGCGGTGATGTTGATGGAGACTTTGGCCCTACAACCGAAGCCGCAGTTAAAGCCGCCCAAAGTCGCTATGGCTTAGAAGCCGATGGTGTCGCAGGTGGCGGTACTTGGTACGTACTGCTAGAGCGATCGCAGCGTCAGCGCTAGACTCATAGATAGGCAGGGAGCAGGGAGCAGAGGAAGCAGAGGAGGCAGAGGGGGTAACTAGGGACATCCAATTTTTTAAATATCCCAATAAATTTGTAGTGCGAGCGTCTCGCTCGCGGGTGTTAAAAAGCGAGCAAGATGCTCGCACTACGGAATATGGGTAATTTATTTTTTGTAAGTCCCCTATATAACTCAATGCCTAATGCCCCATGCCCAATGCCCCATGCCCATTTACTATTGACCATTGACCATTGACAAATCATTCATGAAACACTTTTTATTAACTTGGTTGGGTACTGCGGTGGCTTTATTGATCACCTCAAGAATTGTTTCTGGATTCGTAATCGAAACTTTTGTGGCGGCGCTAGTTGCTGCTATTGTAATTGGGCTAGTTAATGCCTTTATTCGCCCAATTTTACGATTTTTTGCTTTTCCACTTACTTTACTCAGCTTTGGTTTATTTACATTTGTGATCAATGCCTTGGCTCTTTGGTTAGCAAGTGCGCTAACTCCAGGTTCGGGTTTTGAAATCAAGGGCTTCTTCCCGGCTTTGTTGGGATCGATTGTGTTAGCGATTGTCTCTAGCGTGATTAACTATTTTCTGCGGGTGGTGGAATAATACGAATTCAAAATTCAAAATTCAAAATTCAAAATTAAGAAATCCAGATTTTGCCTGGGTTTCTGAATTTGGATCTATAACACTTGCTATCTTCGTTAATTCTTGAGCAACGGCTATTGTAACGGCTCCTGGTTCGTCTGGTAAGCGAAAAATTTGTTTAGGAACTAAGCACCTTACTCTTACAGGCGTCAAAGTCGGAGTAAGGTGAGATGCATTTGGGTTGAGTGGGAGAATTTCATCTATTATCTGAGTTAGCCAGTTAATATCAGCAGCAGCAAGCATCGCCGCAGCTTCAGCTACGCTGGGAGTTCCCACGGTTTGCTCGATAAGTTTTGCCGGATTGGGGACACAAACAAGACGCAAAACTTCGGCGGGAAAGGTTTTGAAGGCTAAATTATGTAATTGACAAAATTCAAGTAAAGCTGGTTCTTTAGCTTTATTGTCGATAGTAGCAATTCCCGCGATCGCATTTTGATTGAGTTGATTTTCTCGAAATACTTGTGCGATCGCCTTTTCAAGCAACTGTGTTGATGTCCCTCGCTGACAACCAATTCCTACCCACAAGCTTTTTACATTCACTATTAGCTTTTCTCTAATTTAAATTTACAATTTTTATTTTTTCTATAATTGCAGGAATCAGCGTGAATTAACCTATTTGTATGACTTGTATACTTTGAAGTTTATTATTATACATAAAAACTGATCTTTAGAATACTTTTGCCAAAAAATAAAAACTATATATTGAGTACATCTAGCACAGTAGGAAACGCCGAGGCAGAGAACAGGTAAAAGGTAAATTATCTTGATTCAGTTTGAATTCATGACAATGCTTGAGGCGCAAGCATTTTACCTTCTCTATCTTGGTGTTTCAATTTTCTTTTTTCTTCGTTGCTGCAGATTTTGACTATCTTAATTATTGCTTAATTTTTTATTTAAGATGTGAAGTTTACATTTATTTTATTTCCGGTTTTTAAATATATTTAAAAAAACATAAACCACATCTATTTTGAAAACCATAGTTTTTCATGGGTAGTGCGAGTATCTTGCTCCCTGATGGTAAGTAGGTCGGTGTAATTAAATATAATTTGCAAAGGCTCTCATAATCATTAATATAGTACGCGCTTTGGGGCATGGCAGTGCCAGTGCCCCTACAATCAACGATTATCTGTACCTCGCTAACTTGCAATCTGCTGTCAATACAGATATTTTGGCAATTATTTAGATACCAAAATTATACAATTAATTCAGCAGTAAATTTTCAACTTAGCAGGGTATAAACCTTAGTAGTTTAATTCTTCCGCGCTAATGTCAAACCATCGGCAATTGGGACTAAACTCAGGGTAATCCGTTGGTCTTGATGTAGCTTTTCATTAAAGGCGCGGATTTTGCGAGTTCTATTATCTTTTACTTGCTCATCGGCAACTCTACCCGACCAAAGGACATTATCGATCGCAATCAGTCCACCCGGACGAATTAATTGCAGCGATCGCTCATAATAAGCATCATAGTTGCTCTTATCTGCATCAATAAACGCAAAATCAAAGGTTTCCGCTTCACCTGCGGCGAGTAAATTATCTAAAGTTTCTAAAGCTGGGGCAATATGTAGGTCAATTTTATCGGCTACCCCTGCTTGCTGCCAATAACGACGAGCGATCGCGGTAAACTCTTCACTGACATCACAAGCTACAACTTTACCATTGCTAGGTAATGCCAACGCCACTATCAGCGTGCTATAACCTGTAAATACACCTAACTCTAAAGTTTTTTTAGCACCAATTAATTGCACCAACAAAGCCATAAACTGTCCTTGTTCCGGTGCAATTTGCATCATTGCCATTGGATGTGTGGCTGTTTCTTGACGTAATTGCGCTAATATTTCTGGTTCTCGCAAAGAAACAGACAGTAAATAATTATAAAGATTTGGTTCCAGTCCTAGTGTTTGGTTTGTCAATTACAGCTATCATCCTTAGTTGATTTAAATGTAGCAAAGCATCTTCATCCCAATTTTTAATTAATAATGTATATAGTTAGCCTGCTTAAGCAGGCTTTGTTGTGTTAGCCCCAGGCTTACAGCCTGCGGGCGTTGGGATGCAGCCTCACAAAGAATAAGAATTAATGCTTAATTAGCTTGCTCTACTTGTGGCATTGTTGCCATCAAAACTTCTGCAACACCAAAATTATCATAAGGAGTTGGCAAATAGTAAGTTTTATATGGTTCTAGAGGAGAAATATTGTCTTGAGTATCTAGTTCTTCAGCTAGGATACGGATTAACTTCAGCTTTTCTTGTGCCGACAGTTGTTGAATCGCGGGAAGTAGTTCCGTTAAAGTCATTTTTAGTTTATCGTTTTGCCAAGGCTCGACTTTCTTCTATATCATATATGCCAAACCTGAAAAACGATCGCAATGCTTTACGCGAGGTATTAACCCAAGCCAAAGCGATCGCAGTTGTCGGACATTCCGATAAACCCAATCGCGTTAGCTATCAAATCGCCCAGTTTTTGCAGCAAGCAGGTTACATAGTGTATCCTGTCAACCCCCTTGTAACAGAAATTGATGGAAAACCTTGCTATCCATCACTCAGAGAAATTCCTGCTACTGTAGATATTGTTAACATTTTTCGCCGGGCTGAGTATTTAAGCGAGATTATCGAAGATGCGATCGCAATTAATGCCAAAACCATCTGGGCGCAATTAGGTATCTGGGATCGCGTTGCAGAACAGCAAGCATTAGATGCTGGCTTAAACGTCATCATGGATGCTTGTATTAAAATTGAGTATCTGCAGTTGGGAATAGCTAGTACAATAAGGCAAAAGTAAAAAGTAAAAAGTAAAAAGTAAAAATGCTTATTTCGTAAGCTTTTTACCTATTTTAGATGGTATTCTTATTTCCTCTGTGCTGTACTAGTACAGGTCGGCGGAAATGAGCATACAATTGTAGTGCGAGCATCTTGCTCGCTGACAAACGCGAGCAAGATGCTCGCACTACTCTAGATTATCAAAATGAATTTATAAAATGGTATGGTTATTTACGCCATGCAGCACTAGTAATTCTTTCTTCCTTGTCCTCCTTTTCCCCCTGCAATTGAATATTTATTTACTTGGAATTTCCTTAATTTCATCCTCATCCCGAAAAATTTCTGCACCTATCTGGAATAGCAATCAACCCTGTTGTAACCAATACATAACTGACCAAAAAAAGTGGAAGGATGAATATTTTGCCACTTCTGTACTCCTATTTAACATTTCATCCTTGAGCAGACTTTGATCAATTAGAGGTTTTTATCATGGTTATTGATTTATTGAGCCGTAAACAGACTCACTTTGTCTTATGGCGTCCCAACTATTTTGCCACAGCGCCGACTCTCTACATTGGCACAGAAAATCCCCAAGATCCCAACCAAACCAATAAATTCGGCGAATTTAAGCTGCAACAATCACCCGAATTTCCCGAATTATGGGAAATTGCAGCCCAAGATTGCGGATTAACTGAAGGACAAGTTTACTTTTATTGGTTTAAAGTCCGCAACACAGATCCTTACGATATCGCCAATGCTAACCAAATTCTCTACTGCACCGATCCCACAGCTACAACTATAGATCGGCGCAAAAATGCACCCACACCATCGGAACCAGGGGGAGTTGCTAGCTTTGATCCCGCTAGCGTGGTGCTATATCAAAATGGACAGTTGATTCCTTGCGATCCCGATGGTGAAACTGTAAATTGGGAAGGCGATGCAGCTTTAGATAAACTACCAACTAATAATCGCTTGGTAATCTATGAATTACCTACCCGTTGGACGAAAATTAACCCCAATGGCAAAATTGAAGCTGGGAATGGCACATTTCGCGACATTCTCGCCCTATTGATTCCCGGAGTAACAGCGCCTAACTTCCGCGCATTGAGGACTTTAAACAATCGCGCCCATCTTGTAGAACTGGGAGTGAATGCTTTAGAACTTCTTCCTCCAGAAGATAGTGATGATGTAGAGAATTGGGGCTACGGTACTGCAAATTATTTTGCCGCAGATTACGATCTAGGACGACCAGACGAACAATCAGCACCGACAGCTTCTACCGATCTAGCTAATTTAATTAAAGTTTGCCATCAGCAAGGTTTACGCTTCTTTATCGACATTGTGATGGCATTTTCGCGGAATAATCCTTACCATAACGTGAATTTTCTCGATTTTTACATCAAATGGGGTAGCGGCGATCCCGAACAAGGTAATCGAGATGGCTTTGGCGGAGATTTATTTAAATACAATTATTGGGTAGAAGGTTATCACCCCATCACTGGTAAAAAATCTTGGTTGGTTCCCACACGAGAATATTTGAAAGCTCATATTGCTCATTGGATAGAATACTATCGAGTTGATGGGTTGCGCTTAGATAGCGTGAATAATGTTGCTAATTACGACTTTTTGCAAGAATTTAAAGATTTTGCCCGCACTTTATGGGATAAAAGGGGAGGGACAAGCGATCGCTTTGTAGTCATTGGCGAAGAATTAAGCGTACCTTTAGCTTTAGTGCATCAAAACCGTTTAGATGGATTGTGGAATGAGAAGTTTAAACAAATCATCCGCCAAGTTATTTTAGGTAAAAACGCCTGGGATGAACCAAGTTTTGAATGGAGTGTGCGCAAATTAATTGATTGTCGCAACTTAGGCTTTAGCGATGGTTCTCAAGCAGTAAACTACCTGACATCCCATGATGTCGGCGGTTATGGTAACGAACGGTTCTTTAACTATTTGGTAAATAACGGTATCGATCGCACTGAACCGCGCATTAAACTAGCCTTTGTCTGCTTACTCACTGCTGTGGGGATTCCCATGATTCTGGCTGGTGATGAATTTGCAGATCAACATGATTTAGTCATCGCTGATGAACATGGTAGCCATAAACAAATCGATCCTGTAAACTACAGTCGCGTTAAAGATGATTGGCGACAACGTATTTTTCAATATGTGGCGCGGTTAGTTCACTTCCGCAAAAACTCTGATGCTTTAGCAGTGAATGATACGCAATTCATTCATACAGATTTCAACGATGGTAAACGTGTCTTAGTTTGGCAGCGTGGCAATAAAGCTGATAATTTAGTTGTTGTCGTCGCCAATTTCTCTGATTATGGTACCCCTTGGGGTGCTGAATACCGAGTTCCCAATTGGCCTGCTACTCCCCCAGGTAAACAGTGGAAAGAAATTACCCAAGAGCGCATCGTCCCTCAAGAATGGGTAGGTAGAGAAGGTATCTTTCCTTGGGAAGCTAAGGTGTATACATTAGTGTAATCACCTTTGTGATACCAATTTAAAAAAAGAATGCGGTAGGGGCATGGCAGTGCCATGCCCTCTAGAATATATTGATGTGCCGCTTATTTTGCTAAAAAAGCTATGTGAGAAAATCACAACAAAACAAAATTTTTAGTCTCTGCAATTAACTAATTTGATAAAAAAATAGCGTATTATCGAATTCAACAAACCAGTAAGAATCCATTTTAATTGTTGCTAAAACTTCCGTATCTGTCCGATGGTCAATGTCTATCAAAACCTGGATATGGTGAGTATTGTGCAGCCGAAACTGATTTCCAAAATCAAATATGCCACTGATACATTTACCAAGAGTTGTATATTTTGCCATAAATTAACTAAGAAATAATATTGTGTAGAGATGTTGCATAAAAGCACTGATTTCAGTTAATTGTCAATTTCCCTTTTAAAATTGAGAATATTGTTAATCATGAACAGATTTACTTAACTCTTTATGGGGGGGTATGATGAGCCGTCCAATTATTCTTGGTATTGTTGGTGACAGTGCGGCAGGAAAAACAACATTAACTAGAGGGATTGCTCAAGTACTTGGGCCCGAGAATGTCACGATTATTTGTACCGATGATTATCATCGCTACGATCGCGTACAACGTGCAGAAATTGGAATTACCGCCCTTCATCCAGATTGCAACTATTTAGATATTATGCAGCAGCATTTATCACTGCTGCGTACAGGACAATCCATTCTCAAACCAGTATACAGCCACAAAACTGGGACATTTGAGCCACCGCATTATATAAAACCGAGTAAATTCGTGATTATTGAGGGATTACTTGGTTATTCCACCAGGGCTGCCCGTGATGCTTATGATGTCAAAGTTTACCTTGCACCCCCCGAAGATTTACGCGCCCAGTGGAAAGTGAAACGCGACACGCAAAAACGCGGCTACACCCCCGAACAAGTATTAGCAGAATTAGAAAAGCGCGAACCAGACTCAGAGCAATATATTCGTCCTCAACGTCAATGGTCTGATATTGTGATTAGTTTTTATCCACCGGAAGGGGAACAAGATGAAACTAACGGACATTTAAATGTCAGGCTGGTACTGCGTCCGACAATTCCCCATCCTGATTTTACCTCGATTATTCAATCAACTAACGGTAGTTCTGATTCAGCGATTCGCCTGGGATTAGATCGGGATATGGGTAAACCTGTGGATGTGTTAGAAGTTGACGGTCACGCGACTTTAGAACAAGTGAATAAACTAGAGCATATCATTTGCTCTGATATGCCACATCTTAAGAGCATATGCGATCGCGAAAGTAACCCCGAACTGGGTAAAGTTGCCGGTACCACCGGGGAAACATTGCAAAGCTATCCCTTAGCGCTAACGCAGTTGATTATTACTTATCACATGCTCAAGGCAACGCAAATACACTTATGAAAAACTCCACCCACAAGGGGATGGAGTTTTTGGGCATTGGGAATTGGGCATGGGGCATGGGAAATAACATACCGTTTCCCGCCACAAGCCCCAAGCGACGGGGATGTAATTACGAATTACGAATTACTAATTAACTCCAATGTTTTCGTCAGCCAACATCAACGCCTACGGTGTAGTTGTACTCGGAGTTGGTGCAGCAGCAGGAGTAGATTCACGGCTACGACGCAAAGCATTACGCAAACGGCTACCACTATCCGACGCTGGTGCAGATGGTTTCACAGTCCGTCGTCGTCTTCGCAATAAATTTTGCGTTGTTTCTCCTGATGTTCTCACATCTGCTGTCACTTCTCGCGATCGCCGTCGCAGACGATTACTCAAAGAATTCTCAGAATTTTGTACCCTGGTTGGAGTAGATTCTGCGGTATTTGTGCGCCGTAATCTCCGGCTAATTCTGGATTCTGTACTGTTAGTAGCACTTTGCTCCCTTTGTCTTGTTGATCTGACAGGAACATCGTTACTACCAGAAGTCGCCGCTTCTAAACGCCGTCTGCGTCTTGGTGTTTCTGTAGCAGAGTTGTTATTATTGGTGTTATTGCTAGAAGCTGCTATTTCCCTTTGTCTTTCACGTTCTTGACGTTCCTGTTGCTGCTTCCTTACTTGGCTATGGCGACGCGAACCTTGAATCGCATACTCTGTAGCTATCTGAACGCCTTGTCTACCGCTTTCAGAAGGCTTGAGTTTCCAATTCCTAGCTTGGCGTAGGTGTTCCTCATCTAATTCTCTATCGCCACTGGAACCAAGTAACCTCACATTAGTAACATTACCATTACTATCTGTATCAACAGCTACATTGACTCTGCCTTCTGCCTTCCGCCGTCTGGCTCTATCTGAGTATCTAACATTACATTCTTGACAAGCAGCACGACCATCGCCGCCACGCCGAGAATTACCTTCTCCATCGCCATTACTAGGTAATTTTGGGGTTGTGGGTGCAGTAGCTACAGGTAATCCGCCATTACCGACACCGGAACCGCTACCGCTACCAATCCCAGAGCCGCTACCACTACCGACACCGGAACCAGTACCGCTACCAACACCGGAACCATTACCGCTACCAATACCGGAACCGCTACCGCTACCAACACCGGAACCGTTACCGCTACCAACACCGGAACCGTTACCAGTACCAGTACCCGTACCAGAACCGCCAATACTACCAGAACCATTACCAGTTAATACGGATGTTCCACCGCCACCGCCACCGCCACCGCCGCCTGGCGTACCATTTCCTGGCGTTGCAGAATTGCTGATATTACTTGTAGCAACTGATTGACTGCTTTGAGAATTTCTAATTCCTCGTAGGGTATCGCGTAAATTACTGCTGGAATTACTGGAATTACTAGAATTACTGGAATTTGTTTGAGGTACCGCAACAGGCTTATCTGCGAGTTTTTCTGGCTGAACTTGAGGTTTAACTTGCTCGATAGGTTTCTTCAAGTTTTCCACCAACTTTTGAACAGGTGGTTCAGAGACAATGGGTTGCTTAGGGGGTGGTAATTCCACCTTGGCTGGGAGGGGAATCGGCTGTATTGGGTTTTCGGGTTTGACGATAGTTTCAGTTGGCGGATTAGTTGGGGAACTGGTTAGAACCTCAGTTTTTTCTTCAACTTCCAGCTTTTTAGGAGACTCCTCCGGCTTTGGTTCTACCTCTACCTTTTTCTCTTCCGGATTGTCGAGAACTGTAAACTCAATTGGTTCCTCTTCCTGGGGGGAAACTCTAGAGAAATAATTACCAACCCCAGAAGCGAGTACCGCTACATGGAAGCCAAGGGAACCAATTAGACTCAGAACCAAAAAACCTTTAAGCGCCTTTGTTTCTTTCTCTCGCTGCTCGAAAGTAGTGCCGGAGAAGCTCATAAGTATGTTGCCAGATATTCTCACTAACAAAGGTTAAATTGTCCTGGGGCAAAAGTCAATTAATATCTGTAAATATCCTGAATATTACTTTTGCGTTAGTTTGTCAACTATGACATCTTGTCAAGCATCAAGCTAGAACGATTGGATGAATGCTACTTGAATAATCGATACGTTTTCTGTCATGATACTTTCACATCAAGTTGAGAAGTATTCGCAGTATTCTATAATTCTCAGTTGAGAGTTTATCTCAATTTGCCTGAAAACTTACGGTATCAGCATATTCATTGAAATTAGACCAAAGGATGTATGGGGATTAAAGAGTTATTTGTCGCAGGTGGCGTGGTAATGTGGCCTCTGCTGGCGTTTTCTATTGTGGCGCTAGCTTTGATTGTTGAGCGCGTGCGGTTTTGGTATCGAATCAATACCCGCCAAGGTAAGGTGGTGCGAGAGATTCTCAATCTCTATCGCATGGATAATGTGGTGGGTGCAATTGAAAAATCTCGTCAAAATGTAAATTTACCGATTCCCCGAATTTTCCTAGCTGCTTTGGAATTGGAAGAACCCACACCAGAAGAATTTCGCTTGGCGTTGGAAAGTGAAGCGCAAGCAGAATTACCGATTATTAAGCGATTCAACACAATTTTTGACACAATTATCGGACTTTCACCATTATTTGGCTTATTAGGAACGGTGCTAGGTTTGATTGTGTCCTTTGCGTCTCTCAATCTGGGTGATGTTGGCGGGACAAAAACCGCAGGTGTGACATCAGGGATTAGTGAAGCACTAGTGTCTACAGCTTCTGGGCTAGTTGTGGCAATTTTCACCCTGTTCTTTGCTAATTCTTTTCGCGGATTAGCGCAACGTCAAACTGGCTTGATTCAGGAATATGGTGGGCAATTAGAACTATTGTATCGCCGTCGTTACGAACGAGGAGGAGAAAGACTATATGCGTCTACAAGATGAAGCGGATGTTCCAGCACAGATAAATATTGTGCCGATGATTGACGTAATTTTTGCGATTTTGACGTTTTTCATCATGTCCACCCTGTTTCTGACGCGCCAAGAAGGATTACCAGTCAACTTACCCCAAGCTTCGACTTCGCAACAGTCGCAAGTACCAACCAAAATTACTGTGACAGTGGAAGCTAACGGTAATATTAGCTTGAATAAAAAGCCGACAACAGTTGATGCGTTAACTGAACAGCTACGGGGTATGGTTGGTTCCACCCCAGACACGATTGTGGTAATTAACGCCGATCGCAAAGTGGAACATGGGGAGATTGTGACGATTATGGATCGAGTACGCCAGGTTAAGGGCGCAAGATTAGCGATCGCCACTCAAAAGCCTTAAATGTTACCTTTTGCGGGGGGATTTTTAGCGTTTTCGTAAGCTTTGCTGAGTTTTGATGAAGTAATTTTGAAGAATCCGCGATCGCCCCTTGCATTTACTGATTTAGCTGTTAATATGGGCGCATATACAGAAACTCTATACCGAACCTTACTTATCCTCTTTCGTTATACCGAACCTAAGTTATCCTTTTGTGTTTTGTCAAAAACATGAACCTCAGCAAAAACCCCCTATAAGGGGGTATTTTTATTTGGAGACGCGATTAATCCCATCTTGTTAGAGACGCGATTAATCGCGTCTGTACAAGAATCAACAGTTAAAGTTTTAAATTCCAAGCGGCGAAGGCTAAAGCACCCCAACCAGCGATAAAAGCTGCGCCTCCCAAGGGTGCAATTGCGCCTAAAGATTTGATACCAGTTAAACTTAAAGCGTATAAGCTGCCTGAAAATATGGCAATACCGAGAATGAATAGCCAACCACTGGCTATGAGGGTAGAAGGTGGCGACTCGGTGCGACTTAGTAGAATTCCTACTAATAATAATGCGATAGCGTGGTACATTTGATACTTTGCGCCCGTGTCAAAAATTTCTAGCGATCGCTCGCTGATTTTGTCTCGTAAAGCATGAGCGCCAAAGGCTCCAGCCGCAACAGATAAACCGCCAAACAGAGCAGCTATACTTAAAAAAATCTGCGTCATTATACTTAGGCGTAGATTGGTGGAGAAGATGTAGGGATGAAAGCAGAGAGAGAAGGGAAGGGGGATAAGGGAGACAAGGAAGACAAGGGAGACAAGGAAGACAAGGGGAAAAACCCACAACCAAGCATAACAATTTCTATTCCCTAGCCCCTAGTCCCTAGCCCCTAGTCCCTAGCCCCTGAAACATTTAAAGCTCAAAATGATATGATACAGTCCCATCTTCGCTGACTTGAAAATTAGCATTGAATTCTTTAGCTTTTTCGTCTAAATATTCTCTAGCGGCGATCGCGGGTAATTCTGATTTAACTGCAAAGCCAACAAGGGTCATGCGCCCTTTGTTTTCTTGTAACATTTGATAAAAAATCCCTTGTAGGCGATCGCTCATTTGTTGATTTATTGCTTTTTTCTCTTGTTTGCTTTGATAATATAATCCTAAACTCAGCCATCCCCCTAAAATTAAAGTAGGAACGCCAAAAATTAAACCTTGCCTAGCCGTATTATCCAGGAGATAAAGAGCATCTTTATTAAAGAATTCTCTTGCACCTCTTTCTTCATTAGCGCCGGGGATTGGCTTCAATAAGTTATGTTTCTCAATTCCTGCTGAGACTGATAGAGTTAAAAACATGAATCCGAGTGTGAGTAGCCAACCAGCAGCTAATTTTTCAGCAGTTTTCATAAATCTCTCTCAGATTTTAACTTTGCTTGCAATTTTAACTTTAGTTTTGCCAAGCTTCCAATGGTTAAGAGTCAATAGTCAATAGTCAATAGTCAATAGTCAATAGTCAATAGTCAACAGTCAACAGTCAATAGTCAATAGTCCAAAGCCTATAGTTATTAAATGATGACAAATGACAAATGACAAATGACAAATGACTACTCTTCTAACATCGCCAAAAACTGTACTTCTGTTAATTGAGGAATTCCCAAGGATTCGGCTTTGGCTAATTTGGAACCCGCATCTTCACCTACAAGTAAGTAATCTGTTTTTTTACTGACTGAATCTGTTACCTTACCGCCGGCTTTTTGAATTAAACTTTTAGCTTCATCACGCTTTAATGTGGGTAATGTTCCTGTGACAACAAAGGTTTTACCCGCTAATGTTTGCTTACCTTCAG
This sequence comes from Calothrix sp. FACHB-168, assembly GCF_963889195.1. Taxonomy (NCBI): domain Bacteria; kingdom Bacillati; phylum Cyanobacteriota; class Cyanophyceae; order Nostocales; family Calotrichaceae; genus Calothrix; species Calothrix sp. FACHB-168. Next base: position 142,858 of record NZ_CAWPNJ010000030.1, on the reverse strand, counting down.
TTATTGTAGTTTCTTGAGTAGTTTCTAACTGTAACCCTGCTGTTTGTAAGCGAGAAATTAATGTTTGATTGGCTGCAATTTTAAACCATTGATGTACAGATTCGGCAATTTCGTCACCAATTCCGTAAATAAGCGCAATATCTGACTGTTTAGCTTGAGCTAATTTGTCTACCGAGTTAAACTTTTCTGTTAATAATTGGGCGTTGACGCTGCCAACATGACGGATACCTAAACCATACAATACTCGCGACCAAGGTTGATTTTTTGATTGCGCGATCGCATCAATTAATTTCTGTGCCGATTTTTGTCCCATTCGTTCTAAACTACATAACTGGGCTTCGGTGATATTGTATAAATCAGCGACGGAATGCACTAAACCTTTATCGACGAGTTGATGTACTAGTTTTTCCCCCATTCCTTTAATATCTAAAGCATCGCGGCTTACCCAATGTTCGATTGCGCCTTTGAGAATCGCCGCACAGGAAGCGTTAACACACCTAGTAACAGCCTCACCTAATTCTCGCACCACCGGTTGTCCGCAAACTGGACAATTACTAGGCATAATAAACGGTTGTGTATTATCAGGACGCAGTTCTTTCAGTACTCGCACTACCTCTGGAATAATCTCGCCGGCTTTGCGAACAATGACTGTATCGCCAATGCGGATATCTAATTGGGTAATGCGATCGCTATTATGTAAAGTAGCTCTAGATACTGTCGTACCTGCTAATTGTACTGGACGCATTTCTGCCAAGGGTGTTAACGCGCCGGTTCTCCCCACATTTACAGCAATATTTTCCACGCGAGTAGGTGCTTCTTCGGCGGGATATTTCAACGCTACCGCCCACCGGGGGAATTTTTGGGTAAATCCTAGTTGTTCTTGCAGTTTAAAGGAATTGAGTTTGACGACGACTCCATCGGTCATGTAAGCTAAATTTAGCCTTTCCGTATCCCAATATTTGTAGTAATCGCCCACATCCGCCAGGGAAGGACATAATTTATGGTTGGGATTGACGCGAAAACCCATTTTTTGCAACAATTCCAAAGCTTGCCATTGAGTATTAGCAATACTGGCATCATCTCTACCGGGAATGTGTAGGGTATAAGCGAAGAAATCTAAGCGTCTGCGGGCGACAATGCGCGAATCTAATTGTCTCAGGGTACCAGCCGCAGCATTGCGGGGATTAGCGAATAATTGCTCCGAGGTTTTTTGTCTTTCTTCGTTAATTTGTTTAAATACTTCTAAGGGTAGAAAAGCCTCACCCCTGACTTCTACCTTTTCTAAAGGTTCTAAGCCGTCGAAATTTAAGCGTAAGGGAATGGAACGAATTGTGCGCACATTTTGGGTAATATCTTCACCTGTTACCCCATCACCCCTAGTAGCACCTCTAGTTAGTATGCCATTTTGATAAGTAAGAGCGATCGCCGAACCATCAATTTTCAATTCTGCAACATAGTCTACTGCATCAGTTTTCGGTACTTGTCTTTGCCAACGCTGATCCCATGTTTGCAACTCGTCTAAATTAAAGGCATTTTCCAGACTATATAAGGGAATATTATGCCGCACAGATGTAAACTGCGTTGCAGGTCTTTCACCCACACGCTGAGTCGGACTATCCGGTGTTATTAGTTCTGGATACTGGGTTTCTAATTGTTGCAATTCTCGATATAACTGGTCATAGACTGCATCCTCCATAATCGGCGCATCTAGGACATAATAAGCATAGCTAGCTTGCTGTAATAATTGACGTAGTTCTGCTACGCGCTTGGTTTCTGGCTGACTCTGTATCATTGCCTGTTTACAAAATACTTAGCAAATAAATTTAACGATGTTTTGCTAGTATAGCGACTGACTTTGAGGTTTTGAGTATTCCGGAAAATAGAGAATGTCATTCCAAGAATAATTTATCTAAAATCAGGGCAATGAAGACAATTGCGCAATTTACAACCCCCATTATTATTGCACATAGAGGTGCTAGCGGTTACCGTCCAGAACATACATTAGCGGCTTATGAACTGGCAATAGATTTAGGGGCTGATTATATTGAACCCGATTTAGTGGCAACTCAAGATGGTGTATTAGTTGCGCGTCACGAAAATGAAATTTCGGAAACTACGGATATAGCGCAGCATCCAGAATTTGCTGAACGTCAAACTACTAAAATTATTGATGGGGAAAGTAAAACAGGCTGGTTTACAGAAGATTTTACCTTAGCAGAACTGAAAACTCTGCGGGCAAAAGAGCGTATTCCCCAAGTGCGATCGCAAAATACAATTTATGATGGATTGTTGGCAATTCCTACATTCCAAGAAATTATCGATTTAGCTAAAACTAAAAGTATAGAAATTGGGCGGACTATTGGTATTTATCCAGAAACTAAACATCCGACTTATTTTCAATCTATCGGATTAGCTTTAGAAGAACCTTTACTAGCAATTTTACAAGCTAATGGTTATCAAGGCGCAAATGCACCGATTTTTATTCAATCTTTTGAAGTTAGCAACCTTAAATATTTAGCGAATAAAACTGATTTACCTTTGGTGCAATTGTTGAATAATACTGGTAAACCTTATGATTTTATCGTTAATGGTGATATTAGAAGTTATGCAGATTTAGTTACAGAATCAGGTTTACAAGAAATTGCTGAATATGCACAAGCGATAGGAATTCATAAAAATTTGCTCATTCCTATAGATAATAATAAAAAATTACTGTCTCCGACATCGTTAGTTAGTGATGCTCATGCAGCGTCTTTACTAGTCCATGCTTGGACATTCCGCAATGAAAATTTATTTTTACCTCTCGATTTTCAAGATAATCCGCAAAAAGAGTATGAGCTATTTTTTAGCTTAGGCGTTGATGGTGTATTTAGTGATTTTCCCGATACTGCAAATTTGGTAAAATTACAAAATAGCAATATACAATAATAATTAAAAAAGTAGGGTGTGTTGTCGCGTAGCGCAACGCACCGTATTATTAATAATTGAAGGTGCGTTAGCCTGCGGCATAACACACCCTACGAATAAATTAAAATTGGGGAGCATCCCAATTTTGACGCAATACCCTAGAAGGGTATTGCTATACCAACAAAGCCTGCCTTCGCAGGCTATCAAACTTTTAGCCTGCGTTCGTCGAAGACGTTCCCGAAGGGTAGGCAGGCTTCGTATTTCTAGCCCCACCCTTATAGGGTGAGGGCGTTTTTGCACATTTGGGATGCTCCCTAAAATTGATATAGCAATCTTATTTGAGATGCAAACAAAAGGGACAAGGAAGACACAGCAGATTGCCAGTTGGTGAGGTACAGATTATCTTTGATTGTAGGGGCACTGGCACTGCCATGCCCCGAAGCGCATACCTCATTTACTGTAAGTATTTATAAATTCATTTATGATTGCAATATCATAAATTATCTTTAACCCCAAAATCGGGACTTTTACGCCTGTGCGTCCTAAAATTCGTTCTGGCATTGTTGCTAATGCTGTTCCAGAAGTATTATTTGTTAAGGTATCAGCGCCGACAATACCGCTAGCCATAGCAACAGTCGTTAGCAAGAAATTTCGCCTGGTTTTGCTGTTTTTCATATATTCTCTATAAAAAGTATAATTAATTACATTGAAATAGATATTTTCAACTGAAATATTATGGTGAGTTCTGGCTGGATTCAGCGCGGAAACTACTATTCAATTCATCTATCAAAGGGTATAACCCCTCATCCCAAATCGCGTTGAAAATGCTACAAGTACAACCTTGGTAGGCGAATTTATGTCGTCTATAATAAGCCTTTATTCACATCTTGCATTCTAGACAAGAAGAGACATGCTTTATGTAACTTAAGGTGTAACTTCCTATTGTTCTGGCTGACTGTGAAATTGACTATCTATATAAATTTTATGAATGCTGAAGATTTTTTGACTCAGGGTTTAAACAAAAACTTTCAAGGGGACTATCAAGGAGCGATCGCGGATTACAATCAAGCTATAGAACTGAAACCTCAGTTTGCGGAAGCTTACTATAATCGGGGGATGCTCGTTAGCAGCGAACTTCAAGATTATCACAGTGCGATCGCCGATTTTAATCGAGCTGTGGAAATTCATCCTGATTTTGCGGAAGCTTACTGCAATCGGGGAAATGTACGTTTTCTATTACAAGATTACGAAGGCGCGATCGCCGATCATCAGCAAGCGTTAAAAATCAACGCCAATCTTGCTGAATCTTATCACAGTTTGGGTAAGGCTTATTTTGCCTTGGCAGACTACGATACAGCCTTAGAAAATTTTCATCAAGCTGTAGAAATTAATCCTGTGTTATCTACTTATATTAATGTTGATATTGCCAATGCTTTCCATAATCGCGGTGTTGCACGTTGCGATCGCGGCGATAATCAAGGAGCGATCGCAGATTTTAACCAAGCTTTACAGTTAAATTCTCACTTCGCCGCCGCTTACACCAATCGCGGTAATGTTTATCATATCCTGGGTGAGTATTTGCAAGCAATCAACGATCATAACCAAGCATTGCAAATCGATGGCAATTTAGCCGAAGCTTACCACAATCGCGGCAATGCCCGTTATGCTCTCACAGATTGTCAAAGAGCAATTAAAGATTACAATCGCGCTTTAGAAATTAATCCTAATTTTGCTGGTGCTTATTATAATCGCGGTTTAGTGTACGCTCACCTGGAAGATTATCAGCAAGCGATCGCGGATTTTAATCGCGCCATCGAACTCAATCCTGATGATGTCCAAGCATACTATGAACGGGGACTAGTGCGCAGTGCTTTAGGTGATTATCAAGGAGCCATCAGCGACTATAACCACGCATTGCAAGAGAATCCCACCTTAGATTTAGTATACGGCTTAAGGGCTAATGTGCGTCGTCAATTAGGAGAATATCAAGAAGCAATTAAAGATAGTACAAAACTCTTGCAACTTAATCCTCTCATGGCTGAGGGATATTGCGATCGCGCTGCGGCGAGACGTAGTTTAGGCGATTATCAAGGGGCAATCAAAGATTATGATTGGGCTTTGATGTTTAATGCCAACTTAGCTACAGCTTACTATGGGCGGGGGATAGTTCGGGAAGCTTTGCAAGATTACCAAGGCGCAATTAACGATAATACCCAAGCCATCGAAATTGCTCCAGACTTTTCCCAAGCTTATTGTAACCGGGGTAACGTCCGCCGCCAAATTGGGGATGAACAAGGAGCGATCGCAGATTATGACCAAGCTATTGTATTAAATCCCGAATTAGTGGAAGCTTATTATAATCGCGGTTCTTTGCGTTATGCGCTGGAAGATTATGAAGGGGCGATTGACGATTATACCCAAGCCTTAAAATTAAATCCTCGTTCGGCTGCATTTTATAGCGATCGCGGTAATGCGCGTTATGCTTTAGAAGATTATGAAGGGGCAATTGTAGATTATAATCAAGCGATCGCCATTGAGCCTAGTTTTGCTGAAGATTGGTTTAATCGTGGACGTAGTCATTCATGGTTAGGCGATTTAGAAACTGCACTGAAAGATTTAAATCAAGCCTTACAATTGCAACCCCATTGGACAGAAGCTTATTTAGTACGTGCTGATGTTTACCGTAATTTAGGGGATTATGAAAAAGCGATAGCCGACTTCCAAGAATCTGCTGATTTATTCCATAAAGATGGAAATTTACAATACTACCGCGAAATACTTAACTTAATTGCCGAATTAGAGTGAGAAGATGAGTGCTAGATCCCCCTTCAAGAACTTGGGGATCTAACCACCCTTGTGATATATTCACACTTGATTATTCAGCAACGCTGATTTTGCCTTTGCTTTTTTGATTCTAGTAGCTCTAGCTTTACGAATGCGATCGCTTTTCCGCACCCCACCTGCTATTTTATATTGGGAACTGTCGTTACCATATCTACAAGCCACACCTAACAGTATTCTCTGAGACAGCTGATTTAAAGATTTTTCCATCACATTAAGTTCAGTTGTGCTGGTATCAACTACTTCCAAAGCTTGATTATGAGCATCTAATTTCTGGCTTAATGTCTCAATTAGCTCCATCATCTTTTGTAAATCGCAAGCATCGCCAAAACTTATATTTGGATCGATAGCTTGTAATCCCATAGCGCGCGCTTTCGCTTTTTCCAGAATTCGTGATGTTAATTTTTGACGTGCCATAGATCCAATCCTGTATAAAGTTCTACAGCTAGCTTGCCTTAATCAATCTTTATTTTGGTTCAGCATAATTCCCAGAATATTGTCTGGTTAGCAATCAAATATGGGGAATATTACGTAAATCAACGTAAGTAGTTGATGCTGGAAGCGATCGCACCTGGTTATGATGTCGAAATTGCTACATACATAACAAAAATCACGACGTTGGTGATGACAGGCTTGATGTTCCTAGGCTAATTACTTGTCGTCAGCACCACTGTTTTTCGATAAACTAAAGTAGAGTTATTTTAAGTCATAACTAATGATGTCTTCACTTCCCATCAACGAAGCTCAAAATAATTTGCAAGCGCTAATTGATCGAGTAGTACAACAGGGTGAACCTGTAATTATTCAAGGCGATCGCGGTAATGTAATTCTATTAGCGGAAAAAGATTGGTCTGCAATTCAAGAAACTCTTTACTTATTATCGGTTCCCGGAATGGGAGAATCTATTAAGGAAGGACTAGCAACTCCGCTTGCAGAATGCGATAAGGAATTAGATTGGTGAGTTGGCAATTAGTTTACACCAAGCAAGCACAAAAAGATGCAAAGAAATTAGCTGCTAGTAATTTAAAAGAAAAAACTCAGGAATTACTAGCGATACTCGAACAAAATCCTTTGCAAAATCCTCCACCCTATGAAAAGTTAGTTGGCGACTTAGCAGGTGCTTATTCTCGCAGGATAAATATACAGCATAGGTTAGTATATGAAATCATTGAATCTGAGCAAGTAGTCAAGATTATTCGGATGTGGACGCATTATGAGTAAATGCATCAGATGGATTAGATAACCTGAGTTTTCAAAATCAGGGCTTTAGCCTTTATTATCGTACACTTCTGGATTCACACAATGAGGAAGACGATCGCCTTTTAACCCAGCAATCAAATTTGCGATCGCCATTTCTGCCATTTTTTTTCTTGTTTGCTGACTAGCACTGCCAATATGCGGTGTAATTATTAAGTTATCTAAACTCAACAACAGACTATCCATTGGTAGGGGTTCGATTTCTGTCACATCCAAAGCGGCTGCGGCTATTTGTTTTTGCGACAGTGCGCGATACAATGCATTCTCATCGATAATCGTACCTCTAGCGGTATTAATTAAGATAGCTGAAGGTTTCATTAATGCAAATTCGCGATCGCTCAATAAATGATAGGTATCTTCTGCACCCGGTGTATGAATCGTCATAAAATCAGATTCTTGCAGTAACCTTTCCAAACTGACAAATTCTGCATTCAGTAATTTCTCGACATCTGGCGCGCATCTTTGTCTATTTGTATACAAAATTTTCATTTCAAAACCTTGGGCACGACGAGCAACAGCTTGTCCAATGCGCCCTAATCCGATAATCCCTAAAGTAGCGCCTGCTACATCCGGGCCTAATAATAAATCTGGTTCCCAAGTCTTCCACAAACCCGCGCGAGTAAACTTATCTGCTTCCACCACTCGCCTAGCTGCGCCCATGATTAGCGCCCAGGTTAAATCTGCAGTAGCATTGGTTAAAATACCAGGCGTATGACCAATAGGAATTTTTTTGGCTGTAGCTGCGGCAATATCGATATTATCGTAACCCACCGCCATTTGACTAATAACTTTGAGAGAAGAAGCGGCGATTAATTCACCGTCAATTTTGTCGGTTAACAGACATAATAATCCATCAACCGCCTTGGCTTTAGCTAAGAGAACATCGTAAGGTGGTGGTTGACGTTCCGGCCAGACTTCCACATTTGCGTAGGCGTAGCCCGTCGCAGACATCGCCTGTAGTTGTTCTAAACTAGCAGGTAAGCGGCGTGTAATAAAGACTTGAAAAGACATATTAGTTAATGTATAGCTATTTTTCAAAATTCTGCATAAAGCGATCGCAATCCACCTATATAAAATCATATAAGTAAAGAACATTCTTGAAGTTGACCGTTGACTGTTGACTGTTGACCGTTGACTTTTGACCATTGACCATTGACTCTTGACTCTTGACCAATGCCCCATGCCCCATGCCCCATGCCCCATAACCTATGTGCCCACGCGGAGTAACAACCAGTAGCTCGATTCAAGCGCAGAAAACAATTGTCCCGAAATTGTGGTTATTACTGGTGGGTGTGAATCAATATCAAGATGCGGAACTTCCTTCTCTACGTTACTCCGCAGTTGATTGTCAGGTACTTGCTGAAGCTTTAGCAGTTGCAACCAAGGAGCAATTTCCCCAAAAAGAGGTAAAGATTTATCACGACTTTGCCCAAAAATTGCCACTATTATCCACACTGAAAACAAGTTTACAGGAAATTGCGGCTAATGTGCAAGCAATTGACACAGTTTTATTTTATTTTTCGGGTCATGGGATATTACAACCAAATACTCAAGAAGCATTTTTGTGTTTGGCAGATACCCGTAAAGATAATTTAGAACAGACTGGTTTACCTGTTAAAGAACTTTTGGCACAGTTAAGTAAAAGCGGCGCACAAAATCAATTAGTTTGGCTAGATGCTTGTCATAGTGGAGGAATGACACTGCGGGGAGTTGGAGAAACTTTATTAAATCCCACGCCGCAATTAGTAGAGGTTTTGCAACGCAATGCGGGTAAAAGTAAGGGTTTCTACGCCTTACTTTCCTGTGATGTGAATCAACTATCTTGGGAATTTCCCGAATTAGGACATGGCGTATTTACTTATTTTTTAACGCGGGGTTTATATGGTGATGCCGCCGATGCTCAAGGCGTAATTTTTGCGGATGGGCTATATCGCTATGTTTATCACCAGACTTTACAATATATAGATAAAACCAATCAACAATTACGCTTAATTAATCAGCAAAAACGCGGCAAGGGAGACAAGGAACTAAAGCGCGAATATCCTTTACAAACGCCTAAGCGGATTGTCGAAGGAGTGGGAGAATTAATATTAGGTAAAATTCCCGCGATCGCTGAATCGAATTCTGTAAGATTAGCATTAGTAATTGAAGGGTTTATTGGTTCTCAAGGGTCGCGGGATTTTAGTAAGATATTAGTTGACACTGGCGATTTTGAATTGGAATATTTGCTTCGTTCAGGAGAAACAACTGGTAAAGATATTCGTCATGCAATTCAACAAGCTTTAGGTGTCTATTATCGCCAAGTAGAAAATGATGGCAAGACAAAGGGAGAAGGAGAAAAGCCTGTATTTGCTAATTATAATAATGATGCGTTTCCTCAACCTGTCTTGGATGCGCTGGAAACCTCACAGCTAAATTCAGAAGTTTATTTGCATGATTCCCAGCATTCTCTACCAGAAGCGGCAACTATATTATTGTATTTACGGGGAAGATTAGAAGAAACCCCAGCAGGAGAAGCTGCATTATTAATAGCAGATGATATTTGGCTGAGTCGTTCTTGGTTAAAACAACAATTACGCCGTTCGCAAATAAACCAACAGATTATAATTTTAGATTTTCCTGTAGTCGCAACTAATGTATCCTCTCTGCAAGAATGGGTAGAGGATTTGCGCCTAGAATCGGAGAAAGGACAATGTATTATTGCGGGTACTTCCCCAAAAGATAATCCTGAATTCTTCGCTCAAACATTAATTGCAACTTTAAAAGCTGCTAATCAACAAGCTGGTTTATCTGTAGCAGGTTGGATTACTCAATTACAAGTGCAATTAGCAGCACAAACACAACGCAATTCATTTTTACCTTTGCATTTTTGGTTATCAGGAACTCAAGGCGTAATTGAAATTATCCCCGCAATAACTGGTGCGCGCAGTCAGAAAAAATCGGCTTTAGATTTGAGAATTTGTCCTTACCGAGGATTAAAAGCTTTTGCGGCAGAAGATGCACAATATTTTTTCGGACGAGAATCTTTAACTCAGCATTTAATTAGTCAAATTGCTCATAAATCTTTCTTAGCTGTAGTCGGTGCTTCTGGTAGTGGTAAATCTTCCGTCGTGCAAGCAGGATTAATTGCCCAATTACGTCCGGGGAAGCAATTACCTGGAAGTGATTCTTGGTTAATTAAAAGTATGCGTCCCGGTGCGCGTCCTTTGGCAGAGTTGGCGAGGCGGTTGGGGGAAGGTGACAAGGGGACAAGGGAAGGGGGTTTGTCTTCATCACCCCAGCTGGTGCTGGAGGGAATGCTTTATCAGGGGGTGGAAGGCTTTGTTTATTGGTTGCGCAGTCGTCCTGAGTCTGTGGTAGTTTTGGTGGTAGATCAGTTTGAGGAGTTGTTTACCCTTGCACCTGGTGAAGATAGACAGCGATTTTTAGAGTTGCTGCTGGGTGCAATGGAATATGCTGCTGATAAATTTAAATTAGTTATTACTTTACGCGCTGATTTTATCGCTGCTTGTTTGGAAGTTCCAGCGCTGGCGAGTTTATTACAAGAATCTAGTATATTGGTTCCGCCGAATTTGAGCGATCGCGATTATCGTCGTGTCATTATTAATCCAGCAGAACAAGTCAGCTTAAAAGTTGAGTCGGAACTAGTGGAAGTTCTGTTACAGGAGTTAAACCACTCGGCTGGCGATTTACCCCTGTTAGAATTTGTCTTAGAACAGTTGTGGGAATTTCGCCAAGATGGAAAACTGACTCTCGCAGCTTATCAGCAACAGGTAGGTGGAATTAAAGGTGCGTTAGAAAGAAAGGCTCAAGCTGTTTACGAAAGTTTAGATTCTCCAGCGCAAGATTGTGCTAGATGGATTTTCCTCTCCCTCACTCAATTAGGGGAAGGTACAGAAGATACCAGACGTAGAGTATGGAAATCAGAGTTAGTGGTGCAAAAATACCCCGTTGCTTTGGTGGAAAGAACTCTGCAAGTATTAACTGCGGCGAAGTTAGTCGTGGTGAATGTGGATGATGAGGTGGTGGGAGGAGATAAGGGAGATAAAGGCGCAGCTGTAATTGCTGCTCTACCAGCGTCAGCTGTCACAATAGAAGTAGCTCATGAAATTTTGATTCGTCATTGGTCAACTTTGCGCTGGTGGTTAGAGGAGAATCGTAGTAGATTGCGATCGCAGCGTCAAATTGAACAAGCTGCAGCTTTATGGAAACATAATCAGGAGCAAACTGATTTTTTGTTGCAAGGTATCCGGTTAGCTGAGGCGGAAGAAATTTATATTAAATATACCGATGAATTATCTGAAGATGTGCAAAGTTTTATTGCAGCTTGTTTAGCCGAAAGAAAACGCCAGCAATTTGCGCAAAAAAAGCGTCTGCGTCAAGCGCAACAAGCAATTATTGTGATTAGTGTGTTGGGTATTGCTGCTAGTGGTTTTGGGGTTTTCGCTTATTTCCAAAAACAAGCGGCGCAGTTACGAGAAATTTCTGCTTTAAACGCTTCCTCGGAAGCTTTACTATTATCCAATCAGCAATTAGAAGCTTTAATTGCTGGTGTAAAATCTGGGAGAGAAGTTAAACAAGTATCTACAGCAAATAAAGATATTCAATTAACAACCATTGCGACGCTTGAGCAAGCTGTCAGCCAATCTCAAGAAATCAACCGTTTGCAAGGACACAGCCAACAAGTTAACGCCGTAAGTTTCAGTCATGATGGTAAAATAATCGCCTCTGCTAGCGATGATGGGACAATTAAACTTTGGCGTGTAGATGGTAAAATTCTCAAGACGATTACCGATAATCAAAGAGTTACATCTTTAGTTTTTAGTCCCGACGATAAATTAATTGCTGCCAGCACAGATAAATCTATCAAACTCTATAATATAGATGGGAAAATTATCAAAGCTTTCACAGGATACGCTGATATTATCAACAGCCTTGATTTTAGTTACGATGGTAAAACGCTTGTATCTGCCAGTCGAGATAAAACGATAAAGTTATGGCGAATTGATGGAACTATAATCAATACTTGGAATGCTCATAACGGTTGGGTAAATACTGTTAGCTTTAGTCCAGACAGTCAAATTATTGTTTCTGGTGGCGAAGATAATTTAGTCAAGCTGTGGCGCTTCACTGATGGGAAACTGCTGCAAACGCTGTCAGGACATAAAGAACGCATTACCTCTGTAAAATTTAGCCCAGATGGAAAAATTATCGCTTCTGTAAGTGGCGATAAAACTATCAATTTATGGAATCGTCAAGGCAAAATTTTACAAACCATTGAAGGACACACAAATCAAATCAATAGTATCAGCTTTAGCCCAGATGGTAAAATGCTAGCTACTGCTGATGATGACGCAGTTATTAAAATTTGGCAGAATCAGAATCCATCCCAAATTGAATATATCCTCAGCCAAACTTTCAAAGGACATGGTGGTGTAATTAATAGTCTGAGTTTCAGCCCAGATGGTAAAATGATTGCTTCTGCTAGCGCTGATAAAACTGTCAGAATTTGGGAAGTAAATAATCTAGCAAATACTTTAGAGAAAGGTAAGTTTTACAGTGCCAATTTTAGCCATGATAACCAAATGTTTGCGGCGGCTGGCTGGGATGGCATAATTAAAATATGGCAGCGAAACGAAAAGTTGATTAAATCTATATCTGGAAACAAACAGCCAATTTACGCCGTAGATTTTAGCCCAGATAATAAAATTATCGCTGCTGCCAGTGACGATAAAACAATTAAATTATGGAATATAGCTAATAATTCTCTAATTCATACCTTCACAGGAAATTCTGAGCGAGTAACCAGCATTAGTTTTAGCCCAAATGGTAAAATTTTAGCTGCTGGTAGCGCCGATAAAACTATTAAAATATGGCAAATTGCAGATAAAAAATTACTTCACAAATTAACAGGACATACAGACGCAGTTAGCAGCGTCAGTTTTAGTAATGATGGTAAACTGCTAGCTTCTGGTAGTTACGATAATACGGTAAAACTTTGGCGCATTGACGGTAGCCTTGTCACAACTTTACAGGGAAACGGACTAGCGATCGCATCTGTGAAATTCAGTCCCGATAACACCATCCTCGCTGCTGCTAGTTTAGACAATAGCATCAAACTGTGGAACGTCGCCAACGGAACTTTAATCCACACCCTCACCGGACATTCCAGTGGTGTCACCAGCTTGAGTTTTCTCCCCCATAGTCAAATAATCGCCTCTGGTAGCGTTGATGGTACGATTAAGCTGTGGAATATCCGCGATTTTAGTTTACTCAAAACTCTAATCGGTCACCCTGGTAAAATTAATAGCATCAGCTTTAGCCCCGATGGTAATACCCTAATTAGCGCAGGTGAAGATAGCGGGTTAAAGCTGTGGAATTTGAATTTAGCCGACTTACGCCAAAGCGGTTGCTTGCGTATCAAAAATTACCTAAAAAACAACCCCAATGTCAACGAGAGCGATCGCCATATCTGCGATAATTAACTCTTAATCAAGACTTGATTGCCGTATTTTTTCGCACAAAGTATCCTGACTAAGTACATCTCATCTTATGTCATCAATCAGGTTACAAAAAGTATTATGCAACCAAATAGACGAAAATTTTGCAAATTGGCTCTAATATCTAGCCTATCTAGCATTTTTTTGCATAACCTTGTTAATAAAGCAGTTGCAAAACCGTTTATCTCCCCTAAACAAAATATATCTTTCCTCCCAACAGCTAAAAGGTGGTTAGCACATTTAAACCAAGATTTATTACCCTTTTGGACAATGGAATCAGCTTTAGGTTACCCCATTGGGAATTTTCCATCAATTCGCTGTAATAATGGCGCTTTGTTAGACAGAAAAAATCCTTGTCCGGAAATCAAAACCTTCCGAAATTTTAATAGACTGATGCTACCTCGAACTTATGTTGTAGCACTTTCTCGCCAGACTTACGCCTATGGAGTTGCTTTTCACCTCACTGGTGAACCCAAATATTTAGAATATGCGCAAGCTGGAGTGAATTATCTACGCGCACAAGCATTTGATAGAAAAAATGGGGGAGTATATAGCTACCGGGATGATGAAAAAAACACCTGGGAACCAGCAGTAGAATATCGCAATCCCCAAGAACAAGCTTATGGTTTACTAGGACTCAGTTTTTATTATTATTTAACTCGCGATCCTGAAGTATTATCAGATATTTTAGCCGTCAAAAATTACATTTTTAATAATTACAATAATTCCCAGTTAGGTACATTTCAGTGGGTTTTAAAAAATGGCAACAATAGCACTGTTACAGACAAACATCTTTTAGCTGTGCTAGACCAACTCAACAGTTATATGGTTTTGCTCACACCTTTATTACCAGAACCAGAACAGAGTCAATGGAAGCAGGATATGGTAATGTTATCACAGATGATGCTATCTCATTTCTATTCTGCAAAAGATAATTTATTTTTTCTCAGAGCCGAAAATAAGTCTCTAGAGACAACAGATTGTGATTTTGGACATACTATTAAATCAATGTGGATGTTGCAGATGATTGGCTTAATAGTTGGCGATTCTCAACTAGAAAAATTTGCTGAAGAAAATGGCTTACTCGTCCTGGAAAGAGCATATTTGCAACAATCCGGTTCATGGGCGTCTCAAATAAATAAAGGAGGCGAAATCAATCATGATAAACAGTGGTGGATTTATGCTGAATTAGATCAGTTTGCTGCATCTCTAGCAGTAAAAAAACCTGCTGTTGCTAGCTATATTTCCCGAACATACAATTATTGGTTCAAATATTTTGTAGATAGCAAATATGCAGAAGTATGGAAAGGACTAGATGCAACTACTAATCAACCTAAACCTGATGATTTACCCAAAATGCGTCCTTGGAAGAATGCTTATCATTCTTTTGAACATGCTTTAGTAGGCTACATAACTACACAGCAAATTCACCATCACCCAATTGTGCTTTATTATCAGTTTAATCAGCTTCCTCAGCCTCAAAACATCCGTCCTTATTTTTATACAAGCACAATCAAAAAGCTAGAATCACTCCCTAATCAAATTTATAAAGTCACTTTCACGAATTACGAATTATGAATTCTTAAAGCATCTAACTGTTTCAACTGCTGTGACTGTTCTTCCAAACGAATCGAAAGACGCGCACAAACCAATTCACATATCTCAAAAATTAACGAATCGGTAATTTCATAAAACACACTCACCCCTTGGGGTTGACGCTTAATCATCCCTGCTTTGGTGAGAATTTGTAAATGCTTAGAAACATTCGCTTGTCCCAGTCCCGTAATTTTCATGATTTCTGTAACATTTTTGCTACCAGACCGCAAAGAACATAACACTTGCAATCTGCTAATTTCCGATAACACTTTAAAATAATCCGCAATTTGCCCTAGAGCAGCAGGTGAATTTTCTAACATCAAGATTCGCTAAGTTATATATACATTTATTATATTACTATATGGTAGTATAATCTATTTTCTGCAACAGAGGCGTGGCATCATTGGGGAATGTAATTCATTTACCTGAAAATCGCGCTCAAATTGTTCCACTATTAGTCTTTGGTTCTGGGAAAACAGAAGAAATCACAGCAAACAGGACGCGGAGATAAAAAAGTGCAAATTACTAAGCGCAATATCGAATTAAGAGTCAATGACAGTTTAATGCGTGTCTATGTAGCAGCGCCTAAACCAGCAGGACAGTATCCAGGTATTGTATTTTACAGTGATATTTATCAACTAGGTAGTCCCATCATTCGTTTGGCGAACTACTTAGCAGGATTTGGCTATGTAGTAGCAGCACCAGAAATTTTTCATCGCCTAGAGTTAATTGGTACGGTGATTGAACCCGATGATTTAGGAAGGATGCGGGGAAATGATGATGCAAGACGAACTGCGATCGCGGATTATGATGCTGATTGTCGCGCAGTAATTGAATGGCTCAAAACCGATAGTGCCGTTGCTCCTGGTAAAATTGGTACCCTTGGCTTTTGTATTGGCGGACATTTAGCTTTTCGCGCTGCATTTCAAAGCGAAATTAAAGCTGCTGTCTGCTGCTATCCTACAGGCATTCCCAGTGGTAAATTAGGTCAGGGCGTAGCCGATACAATTAATCGTTTTAATGAAATTAACGGCGAAATGCTTTTGGTGTTTGGGACTCTCGATCCGCACATCCCCGAACCAGATAGACATACCATAATTACAACCCTAGAAAATGCCAAAATCCCGCACAAAGTTCTGAATTACGAAGCAGAACATACATTTATGCGCGACGATGGTTATCGCTACGATGCGGTAGCTGCTACCTCAGCTTGGGCGGAAATTATCGCGTTTTTAGGAAATATGTTTGCCAAATGAGAAAAATTCACCGAATTTGACATTTTCTCAGGGTAATAGCAACTCACAGAAAACAACCAAAATAACCGAGAATAATTGAGTGCTATTCCACCCTTGAGGAGTAAATTTATCATGTCCGGTCTACTAAGAGCATTTGTTCCCAAACTTTTGCTGAGTATCACTTTAGCAATATTTTTAACTTTGACTACTAATTCCGCTTTTGCTGCTAGCTTGGGATTAAATAATGGTTATCTTAGTTCCTGTCCGGCTTCAGATAACTGTGTTGTCAGTCAAGATGCTGATGCTAAACACACTATTAAACCGATTGATTACCATGTAGATCGCAATGTTGCTAAAGAGACTTTACTTAAAGTACTCACCGTAGTTCCCCGTACCGAAGTTGTAGAACAAACAGAGAATTACATTCATGCTCTATCTAAAAGCCGCATCTTCAAATTTGTTGATGATGTCGAGTTTTATTTTCCCACGGATGAATCTGTAATTCACGTGCGATCGGCTTCGCGGGTGGGAGAGTCGGATCTCGGCGTTAATCGCAGGCGGATAGAGCAAATTCGTCTGGCTTTGCAAGATTTAAAGATTTAGATGATTCTCCCCGGAACTTCCCTGTAAAATCATCGCGAATGTTGACTGTTGACTGTTGACTATTAACATACATCACGATGTATCTATCTCGTTTCCAGCCTCTGGCTGGAAATGCGTATTGGGAGGCTCCGCCTCGTCTTCTGAATAAATTGAGGCAGAGCCTTAGGATCATCGCTCCCACGCAGAGCATGGGAGCCAGTTAGGATAAGGGTTTCACGTTAAGTTGACACCAATGGGTCACCCCGCCCCTACAATTTGGGATAATTTATTTTTGGAGTTGCCTAAATATCCTCAAAATCTTGAGTCTACTTCAGTAGACTTGGGCTATTAGCCTTGGAATTAATTCCAAGGTGGGCGACTAGCAAGCGAGCATAATTAATGAAAAAGCACTAGTCTCAGCGCCCCTATTTTATAGGAGTTGGAAGCTACTATGGATATTGCTCAGGGCGATCGCTATTTGTTAACTGCGCTCAAAAAGACTTCCCAGGTTTGCAGCCTTGGCGTTGTGTTAATAGGCTGTGTTGTGCTGCTAGGTTGGGTGTTTAATATTGCTGCTATCAAAAGTATATTACCTCAGTGGGTAACGATGAAAGCTAATGCCGCACTGGGCTTTGTGTTTGCCGGACTTGGGTTATATTTTTTACCATCAACAAATTCAGGTAAACGACGATTAGCTCAAGGTTGTGCTTTATTTGTTACCTTACTAGGACTGCTAAATCTTAGTCAGTATGCATTTGGCTGGAACCTGGGGATAGATCAACTGCTATTTACAGAGAAATCAACAGCGATCGCTACTTCTTATCCTGGAAGAATGGCTGCGGTGACAGCATTCAATTTTACCTTGATGGGTATAGCTTTGTGGCTGTTGCTGGGGAGAATTATTCCTTATCAACTGGTGCAAATATTAGCACTGGTTACCGCGTTAATTACCTTACAAGTAGTTATTGGTTACACTTACGGTGCTGAACTGATATTTGGATTAGCATTTTATACTTTTACTGCTCTACATACAGCGATCGCCTTTTTAATGCTCTCATTGGGTATATTATTTGCCGCACCTGAGCAAGGATGGATGAGTTTATTTATCAGCAATACCGCCGGGGGAATTACCGCTAGGGTGCTGATACCGGCGGCGGTGGCGATTCCCTTTATTCTGGGATGGTTGCAGTTGCTAGGAGAAAGAATTGGCTGGTTTGATGCGGCTTTTGGGCTTTCTGTTCACGTAACGGGAAATGTCGTGGCTTTTTTAGGCTTAACTTGGTACTGCGCCCAAAGATTAGCGCAGCTGGATCTCAAGCGTCAATTAGCCAAGTCAGCTTTGAGAGATAGCTATGCTCAACTAGAACAGCGAATAGAAGAACGCACGGCTGAATTATCCCAAAGTAATGCGGCTTTACGAAAATCTTTGCGGGAATTAGCAGATATTAAATTGGCTTTGGATGCATCTTCTATAGTGGCAATTACTGATGATAAAGGCATTATTAGCTACGTTAACAATAAATTTTGCCAACTTTCCCAATTTTCTCCAGCAGAATTAATTGGACAAAGCCATCGAATTATTAATTCTGGCTATCATCCCAAAAGCTTTTTTACCCAAATGTGGAGAACAATTTCCCAAGGAGAAGTTTGGCAAGGGGAAATTAAAAACCGCGCCAAGGATGGTAGTTTTTACTGGGTAGCGACAACTATTGTACCGTTTGTAGACGATCGCGGTAAGCCATATCAATATATTGCCATTCGCTCTGATATTACCAATCGCAAGCAAGCGGAAGCAGCTTTACAGGAAAGTGAAGAACGTTTCCGGCGGGCGATTTTAGACGCACCTTTGCCGATTATTCTCCATGCTGAAGATGGGCAAGTGTTACAAATTAATCATGCATGGACAGAAATTACCGGGTATCGTCCCGAAGAAATTCCCACCATTGGCGATTGGACAAAAAAAGCTTATGGCTTGCGTCAATCACAAATGCAGAATGCGATCGCCCGATTATATCAATTAACAGAACGCACTCCCCAAGGAGAACATTATGTAATAACTAATACCCGAGAAAAACGCCTGTGGGACTTTTATTCTGCTCCTCTGGGAAAATTGCGCGATCGCCGTAAGATGGTAATGACAATGGCTATTGATATTACCGAGCGCAAACAAGCCGAAGCCGATTTACAAAAATATCAAGATATCTTTCAATTTGCCGAACATGCCTTAGCAATTAGTAGAGAAACTGTAATTGAATTAGTTAATCCGGCTTTTGCGCGAATGCATGGTTATACAGTGTCAGAATTAATCGGAAAACCGATTTTAGAATTGTTTCCCCCTGAATCTCATGTACAGGCGCAGATGTTTATCCAACAGGTGAACGAAAGGGGACACCTGACTTATGAATCAAAACATCTTCGCAAAGATGGCTCAGTATTTCCAGTATTTATTGATATCACGGTTGTTAAAGATGAGTGGGGTAATATACTTTATCGCATTGTCAATGTATTAGATATTACCGAGCGGTATCAAGCTGAAGTTGCTCTGCGTGAAAGTGAAGCTCGCGCCAGAGCCAGAGCCGAAGAATTAGAAATATTTTTAGAAGCGATTCCCGTCGCCGTTTGGATTGCACACGATAGCGAATGTCATGTGATGACAAACAACCGCGCCGCCTATACCATGATGCGCAGACAGCCAGGGGGAATCATGACAGCTACACCTGCTTCTGGGGAATATCCCTTTGATTTCAAAATTCAAAAAAATGGTGTAGATATTCCTCCCCCAGAATTACCCATGCAGAAAGCAGCCAGAACCGGGGAAAGTGTAGAAGCTAACTTTGAATTTGTCTTTAATGATGGTGAAGTCAAGTTTCTCGATAGTCGCTCCGTGCCATTATTCGATGATGCAGGTAACGTGCGGGGCGTAATTGGCGCATTTTGGGATGTTAGCGAACTGCAAAGAGCCGAAGAAAGATTTCGCGCTACCTTTAATCAAGCCGCAGTGGGAATTGCCCATGTAGCATTGGATGGTAGGTGGCTGCGAGTCAACCAAAAACTCTGCGATATTGTCGGGTATTCCCATACAGAATTGCTCCAGAAAACCTTTCAGGAAATTACATATCCTGAAGATTTAGAAAATGATTTAGCTTATGCACAAAAGTTATTAGCGGGAGAAATTCAAACCTACTCAATGGAGAAACGTTATCTTCGTAAAGACGGTTCTTTGGTTTGGATTTACTTAACAGCCTCCTTAGTCAGACAACCTGGGGGAATTCCCGACTACTTTATTAGTGTCATTCAAGATATTAGCGCTCGCAAAGCCGCAGAATTAGCAGTCAAGCAACTCAATGAAACCTTAGAACAACGAGTAGAACAACGCACCGCCCAACTAGCAGAAGTCAACCAAGAATTAAAACGCTTTGCTTATAGCGTATCTCACGATTTGCGATCGCCCCTACGCGCCATTCGCGGTTTAATTGAAGCCTTAGTAGAAGATAATGGCGATGGTTTAGACGAACTCGGACATGAATATGCTCGCCACATTGCCGATTCTGCTCAACGCATGGATCGATTAATTCAAGACTTACTCGCCTACAGTCGCCTCAGCCAAACAGAAATTCAGTTGCAAATCGTTGATTTAACAACTCTCGTCTCAGAAATTCTCCAGCAATTAGAACCTGAACGCCAAGCCAAACAAGCCGAAATTACCGTAGCCCAGCCTTTACTCCTGGTAATTGCCCAGCGTACCATCTTAACTCAAGTCCTAATTAATTTATTGACAAATTCATTAAAATATGTAGCGCTAGGTGTAAAACCACAAATAGAAGTTTGGGCAGAAAACCGCCAAGATTGGGTTCGCCTCTGGATTGCAGACAACGGTATTGGCATTGAACCCGAATTTCAAGAACGAATTTTTGGCGTATTTGAACGGCTACATAGCTCAGATACCTATTCAGGTACGGGAGTAGGACTTGCGATCGTCCAAAAGGGTATTGAACGACTAGGCGGGCGCGTCGGCGTTGAGTCCGAGCTAGGAAAAGGTAGCCGTTTTTGGGTAGAACTACGACAGGGATAATTCGTAATTCGTAATTCGTAATTCGTAATTTACAGCATATTTCAGGTAAATGAGATACGCGCTTCGGGGCATGGCAGTGCCAATGCCCCTACAATCAACGATTATCTGTACCTCACCAACTTGCAATTCGCTGTATACCCAAATTACAAATGACAAATGACAATTGTACAGACAAGGGTTATCGCATCTCTGAGCAATGACCAAACTTTAGACAGAAGTGTGTGACTGTTAAATCTAGTATTGTGTTACAGGCGTAAAATTATCGCCACTCCAGAACAAAATCATTGAGCAATCAACAGTCAACAACTATGAGTAATACTCAGCAGAATTTGCTGCTGCTAGTAGAAGATGAGCCAGGAAATATATTATTAATTAAACGGGCAATGAGTAAGCTGAAACTCAATATTCAAATTCAAGCAGTTGAAGATGGAGAAAAAGCCGTAAACTATCTGAAAAAATCTCCTTTACCTCAGTTAATTTTGACAGATATTAAAATGCCGCGCATGAATGGGATAGAATTACTTGCCTGGATTAAACAACAACCAGAATTTTCGCAACTACCTGTGATTATGTTCAGCAGTTCTGGAGAAATTGAAGATATTAACCAAGCAACTGCCTTAGGAGCCAGTTCCTATATTGTTAGACCAGGATCTTTTGCTGAGTTAGTAGAAGTGATGCAACAAATTACCTCATACTTTAATCGGGCGGTGTAGGTGGTTCACCCAGGACGCCTAGCTATTTGATTAAGCCACTCAATTAAAGGTCTTAAGGTTCCTGGTAATGCAGCTTCGCTCACTGTGACTGTATGCTGCTTACCTTGGTCTTCTACTGTCAATTTATATTGAAAGCGATCGCTCTGGGGATTAGGTGAAGTAATTTTTTCTGGTAAATTAAACAAACCCGCCGCTTCTACCAGTCTAGGTAGTTCTTGGGCTTCGTTGGCTGGGAGAGTCGCTGTATCAACGGTTGTTTTCTTGCTAATTCCCGCAAAGCCACCTGTGCGTTCAAAGGAGATCCGCATTGTTTCCTCTCCGTTGTCCTATCTAGGGGAAAATAAAAAAACTGGAAGATTTTAACTGTCATCTTCCAGTGTAACAACAAAGGACAACTTAGTATAAATGCTGAATGCTAAATGATGAGTGATGAAAACTTCAGCATTTCTAAGACTTACGCAGTGTCAGATATTTTTCATGCTTTTTGTCAATGGTCAATAGTCCATAGTCCAAAAATCTGAATTTTGACCATTGACTTTTGACTTTTGACAACCCTTGTGAAGGTTTTTGTGTTCAGCGCGTAAGTCCTAATTTCTAACCATTGACTATTTGATTACACCTACCTTTTGCCAAGCATTCTGTACAGCTTTTTGTTCCTGACTATTATTACCGTACAGTTCGCCAGCTACTTTAATTGTAGTGTTGGCGGCTGTTTTAAAATTAGCATTAGCACGCAGGCGATCGCGCAAAGTAATATACCAAATTTTCCCAGCTTTTTCCCAAGCATAGCCGCCAATCTCCACAGCCGCTAGATAAAAAGCATGGTTAGGAATACCCGAATTAATATGTACTCCGGCGTTATCTTCCGTACCAGTATATTTATCTTTCATATATGCTGGTTGGGGATCTTTACCCAAAACTGGATCGTCGTATGCGGTTCCTGGTGCTTTCAGGGAACGAATACCCACCCCTTTGACTGCTGGTGCTAAAAGTCCTTCGCCAATAATCCAGTCGGCGGCTTCTGCTGTTTGATTTTTACTTTTTTGCTTAACTAAAGCACCAAATACATCAGAAAACGACTCATTCAGCGCCCCTGATTCAGCGTAATACTGTAAACCAGCTTCATATTGAGTCACACCATGAGTTAATTCATGGGCAATCACATCTATCGATTTAGTGAAGCGTTGGAATAATTCACCATCACCATCACCATAAACCATTTGGTCGCCATTCCAAAAAGCATTATCATATTTAATGCCGTAATGGACTGTAGAATCTAAACGCAGCCCTTTGTCATCAATAGAATTGCGATCGAATATCTCATAAAACATATCATAGGTTGCACCAGCATAGTCATAAGCTTCATTTACAGCTTCATCAGTGCTTGGTGGATCACCTTCACCCCGTACTAATTTACCTGGTAAATTTTCTGAAAATTGAGCATCATAAATAGTGCGACGCTTAACACCTGGGGATGGCGCAAAGGAAACAGCACCTACTATATTTCTTCTACCGCGCAATTGTGCAGAAACATTTAATGTTTGAAAAGCCCAACTACGCTGTTCTGGGTTACCATTTACGGCAACATTTTCCAGCATATGCGGGGGAATAATACAACATATAGGGCATCTAGAGTAGCCTGGATGTTTACAGTTAAAACCAGTTGATTTCTTCTTATTTCGAGCCATCCGAGATATTCTCCTTCTTTTACTAACTGATGGCAGACAAAGGAACAAAAAAATTAATGTCAGTTGCTTGTCCCTATTTTTTTAATTCCGAAAACTTTCTACTTTATTTTTTAGGATAGTTCTGTTGAGAAGGGACGGGTAGCATCGCCAGATATTTTAATGTTAGGACATGACATAAAAACACAAGAAAAAATCAGATTCCGCAAATTTCCGCCAAAATCTTGAATCTTATCATGCACCACCTCCTTGACAACCCAACGGCTTTATATAATAAGTCTTGTTATCAGAAAATGTGTAATTTATTACTTATTTGTTACTTAAAGGGCAGAAGGTAGGGGGACAAGGGGGACAAGGGGGACTAATGACTAAAATGCGATCGCAAAACATTGTAATTTTACCGTAGGGGCACGGCACCGATAAAATTTCGGTGGGAACGAAAGACTGCCGATGCCGTGCCCCTACAATGCATCTAGTTTAGCAATATAATATACTGGTTATTCATGATTATTACTTAAGATAATTGGGATGGCATACAACCCCAAAAAACATCATCGCCGTTCTATTCGTTTACCAAAATATGACTATACCCAAATCGGAGCTTATTTCACAACGATTTGTACCTATAAAAAGCAATGTTGGTTTGGTGATGTCATGAATGGGGAAATGCAACATAATCAATTGGGGATAATTGTTTATACCTTTTGGCAGGCGCTTCCGCGTCGGTTTTCTCACATCGAATTAGATGCTTTTGTCGTTATGCCAAATCATGTGCATGGTATTCTCATCATCACCGATGCCGGGGCACGGCAACCAACAGCAGAACAATTTGGTAAACCTGTTCCTGGTTCTATTCCTACAATTATTCGTGCTTTTAAATCAGCTGTTACCAAACGAATAAACCTAATGCGAAAAACGCCATATCCTCCTATTTGGCAACGCAATTATTACGAAAGCATTATCCGGCAAGATGGATTGGATAATGTACGCCAATATATTCTCAATAATCCTTTTGCATGGGCAGAGGACGAAGAAAACCCTTTGCATCACCCACAAGAACAACTAGATTTAGATGTATATTTTTGAACGCACATTATCTATAAAATTAGCAAATAATTTTCCCTGTAGGGGCACGGCACAGATAAAATATCGGATTTACCGAAAGTCTGTCGATGCCGTGCCCCCGATCATTATTAATATGCAATAGGTCGTAGGGGCACGGCACAGATAAAATATCGGATTTACCGAAAATCTGTGGATGCCGTGCCCCTACTTAGGGTTTCTACTGCAAACAAACTTATAAAGGGTGCTACTTTTAGCTAAAAAATCGAGTCAAACTTATAAATAATCGACTCAAACTTATAAAGACTTATACTTTTAGCTAAAAAATCAAGTCAAACTTATAAATGATTGACTCAAACTAATAAAGACTTATACTTTTAGCTAAAAAATCAAGTCAAACTTATGAATCATCGACTCAAACTTATAAAAGTTGCTGTTTTTAGCTATAACCAAAACCCCCTCCCCCAGGGGTTTCTATCACAAAAACATCACCAGCTTCCATCTCAACAGTAGCGGTGCTATCTAACTCCTGTTGCGTTCCATCTTGACGCTGTATCCAGTTGCGTCCAATTTTTCCCGGTTCCCCACCATCTAAGCCAAAGGGAGAAATACGGCGATGATTAGAAAGAATATTCGCTGTCATCGGTTCTAAAAACTTGATGCGACGAATCACGCCATTACCACCGGAATACTTTCCTTTACCACCGCTATCAGGACGCAGACTAAAGCTTTCTACTAATACAGGATAGCGGGTTTCTAAAACTTCTGGGTCAGTTAGGCGAGAGTTTGTCATATGGGTGTGAACTGCGTCAGTACCATGAAAGTTAACGCCTGCACCAGAACCACCGCAGATGGTTTCATAATATTGATAGCGTTGATTGCCAAAGGTAAAATTATTCATGGTTCCTTGGGAAGCTGCGATCGCACTTAAGGCACCATATAAAGCATCAACAATAGTCTGGGATGTCTCTACATTACCCGCTACTACTGCTGCTGGGTAGGTAGGATTGAGCATACAACCTTCAGGCACAATAATTTCTAAAGGTTTTAAACACCCAGCATTTAGGGGAATACTATCATCAACTAAAGTCCGAAAAACATATAAAACTGCGGCTTGAGTAACCGCTTTGGGTGCATTAAAGTTACTGTTTAATTGGGCAGATGTGCCAGTGAAATCAATAATTGCACTGCGATTTGCTTGGTTAATTGTGACTTTAACTTGAATTTTAGCGCCGCTATCCATTTCATAGATAAATTCCCCATCTTTGAGGACAGAAATTGCCATTCTTACTGCCTCTTCTGCATTATTTTGGACAAATTTCATGTAAGCTTGTACGGTTTCTAATTTATATTGCTCAACCATCTTGCGGAGTTCTTGTACTCCCCGTTCGTTAGCGGCAATTTGAGCTTGAAAATCAGCAATATTTTGGTCGGGATTACGCGCTGGATAGGGATGATTGGCTAAAATTTCTCTGACTGCGGTTTCGCGAAAATTACCTTCTTCAACTAATAAAAAATTATCAAATAAAATACCTTCTTCTTCTACTGTGGTACTATGGGGAGGCATCGAACCGGGAGTAATTCCGCCAATATCTGCTTGATGTCCACGCGAAGCGACGTAGAAAATAATTTGCTTTGCTGCTGCATCAAAAACTGGAGTAATTGCTGTGACATCAGGTAGGTGAGTTCCGCCGTTATAGGGATTATTTGATAAATAGACGTTTCCCGGTTTAATATTATTACTTTTATCATTAATTAAACTGCGGACGCTTTCACTCATTGAGCCTAAATGTACAGGTATGTGAGGAGCATTAGCTACTAATAATCCCGATTCATCAAAGATAGCGCAGGAAAAATCTAAGCGTTCTTTGATATTCACTGATGCTGCTGTATTTTGCAGCACAATTCCCATTTGTTCCGCGATAAATTGATATAGGTTTTTAAATATTTCTAAACGTACTGGATCGGGTTGAGATATGGGTTGCATTTTAGTTCCTAGTTATTGAAATCAGAGAACCACATCTGTTGTAGGGAACACCGACAATCTTTTGGTACATACAATAATTTTACTGGTGCCGTGCCCCTACAGCTTTTTTGTTATTGTTAGGTACAATTGGTTTAGCAGTGCCTCAGTATTTATCTTAGTTGGTTTTGGGGTAGCGAGTATTGGGGGTGCTTGGTTAGGGAGAATTTTGCAAACAATCCCCATTGCCGCGATCGCAGTTTAGAACTAAAAAATATACAACCTCTTTGGTAAGCAGGGGGAGAAAGAATTTTCGGATTGCCGCACAAACGACTGATATCACCAGTGATTAGGGGGAGATTACATAACATCTTTAAGCATATTTAAAAAAATCTGAATTTTTAATACATATTACGATGTAATAGTTGAATTTCTAAATTTTGGGGGAATTATAACGATGAGATAAATTTCCTACATACTTTTAGTTGATACTATGACACTGGCGGCAAGCAGCTACGCGAATCTATTCCCCGAAATTCCTGGCTATGAAATAGTTGAGCAATTATATGTGGGTTCTCGGACGATTGTTTATCAAGCAGTGGAAGAATTAAGCCAGCGTCAGGTTGTCATCAAATTATTGCAACAAGATTATCCTAGTTTCAGCGAATTGTTACGTTTTCGTAATCAATATACTATTGCCAAAAATTTGCATATTTCTGGTGTGATTCGTCCCGATCGCCTGATAGCATATCGCAATAGCTATGCCCTAGTAATGGAAGATTTTGGTGGTGTGGCGCTATCAACATATAGCCACAGCCATCAGTTAACACTATTAGATATACTAGCGATCGCGCTGCAACTAGCCGATATTCTTCATGAGCTTTATCAGCATCGGGTAATTCATAAGGACATTAAACCCGCTAATATCCTAATTCATCCAGAATCGCAACAAGTCAAACTCATTGATTTTAGTATCGCTTCCCTATTACCGAAAGAAAACGAAGAAATCAAACACCCCAATGTATTGGAAGGCACATTAGGCTATATTGCACCAGAGCAAACCGGGCGGATGAATCGCGGCGTTGACTACCGTACAGACTTTTATAGTTTAGGTGTGACGTTGTTTGAATTGTTGACGGGAGAGTTACCTTTTACTAGTAACGATCCTTTAGAACTGGTGCATAGTCACATTGCCAAACCTGCACCCAGGGTAGATGAAATTAATTCAGAAATACCAGAAGCGATCGCGCAAATTGTCGCTAAATTAATGTGTAAAAATGCCGAAGATCGCTACCAAAGTGCTTTAGGCTTAAAATATGATTTGGAAATTTGCTTAGAACAGTTAAACCAAACAGGACATATTGAACAGTTTATCATTGGGCAACGGGATATTTGCGATCGCTTTTCTATCCCCGAAAAACTCTATGGAAGAGAAGCAGAAGTTCAGACACTATTAGATGCTTTTGCGCGAGTCAGCAACGGTACCTCAGAATTACTGCTAGTAGCTGGTTTCTCTGGAATTGGGAAGACGGCGGTTGTCAATGAAGTTCATAAACCAATCGTCCGGCAACGGGGTTATTTTATTAAAGGTAAATTTGACCAGTATAATCGTAATATCCCCTTCTCTGCCTTTGTCCAAGCCTTTCGGGATTTAATGGGACAGTTGCTTTCAGAATCGGATATCCAACTAAAAGCATGGCAAGCCAGTATTCTTGAGGCTTTGGGAGATAATGCCCAAGTAATTATTGATGTCATCCCGGAATTGGAATGTATTCTTGGCATACAACCACCTGTAGCAGAACTATCGGGTACGGCGGCGCAAAATCGGTTTAATTTGCTGTTCCAGAAATTTACTCAAGTTTTTACCACTCCCGAACATCCCTTAGTGATGTTTTTGGATGACTTGCAATGGGCAGATTCTGCATCCTTAAAATTGATGCAGTTGTTGATGAGTGAGAGAGAACAGGGGTATTTACTGCTGATTGGCGCTTATCGGGATAACGAAGTATTTCCCGGACATCCGTTAATGCTGACTTTAAACGAAGTCAGCAAAGTAAAAGCTACAATTAACAGAATTACTTTAGCATCTTTGAGTAGAACCAGCCTGAATCAGTTAGTGGCAGATATGCTCAAATGTGCTGAGGTATTGGCACAACCGCTAGCAGAATTAGTCTATCAAAAAACCCAAGGGAATCCCTTTTTTGCCACGCAATTTCTCAAAACTCTGCATCAAGAGCAATTTATTACCTTTAATATCCAAGCTGGACATTGGCAATGTAATATTACTCAGGTACGCGAGGCTGCATTAACCGATGATGTGGTAGAGTTCATGGCCAAGCAGTTGCAAAAATTACCTGATGAGACTCAAAATATTCTCAAACTGGCAGCCTGTATTGGTAATCAATTTGACTTGAATACTTTGGCGATTGTTTCAGAACAATTGCCGCAGCAGGTAGCAACTGACTTGTGGACAGGGTTACAGGAAGGATTCATTTTACCCATCAGTGAAACCTACAAGTTTTTTCAAGGGGATGGTTTAAATGATAACTACACTGATGGAATTACCGTTGCTTACAAATTCTTACACGATCGCGTCCAGCAAGCTGCTTATTCCCTGATTCCCCAACAAGAGAAACAGGTTGTACATCTTAGCATTGGTCGTCACTTATTAAACCATACATCTGCGGAACAATTAGAGGAGGAAATTTTTGATATCGTCAACCAATTGAATATTGGCTGTACGCTGATCAGTGATACCCTAGAGCAAGGAAGGCTGATAGAGCTGAATTTAAGAGCAGGACGAAAAGCGATCGCTACTACTGCCTATGATACTGCTACCTATTGCTTAAAATATGCCTGTAATTTGCTGCCGACTGATAGCTGGCAAACTCAGTATGATTTGGCATTAGCTTGCTATAGTAGCGCGGCTGAAGCTGCTTATCTGAATACAGATTTGGTGCAGATGGAAAATTTGGCGGAAATTGTCTTGCAACAAGCGCGGAATTTGTTGGATGCTGCCAAGGTGTATGAAATTAAAATCGATGCTTACACTAGCCAAGGTGAATTTAGCAAAGCTTTAACCACAGGTTTAAACTTTCTCCAATCTTTTGGGATTGAATTTCCCAGTCAGCCTGAGAAACAAGATTTTGCTGATTTTCTCCAGCAAACCCGACAGCAATTAGCAGGACGTTCAACAGATGAGCTGTTAAACTTACCTGTGATGACTTCGCCTCAATTCCAAGCACTGCTGCAAATCTTAGTTAAGATTAGCCCAACTACATACTTAGCATGTCCACCCCTGTATCCCTTGATTTGCTGTCAGCAGGTGCAGCTATCAGTCACCCACGGTAATATTCCCGCCTCCAGCTTTGGATATGTGGTTTACGGATTATTACTTTGTGCTGTCGTTGGTGATATCAAAACAGGTTATGAATTTGGTCAATTAGCTTTACAGTTATTAGATAAATTTAATAATCAGGAATATGCCGCTAAAGTTTTATACATGACCAATAAGTTTACTGTTCACTGGGTGAAAAATGCGGCGACAACTTTACAACCTTTACAAGAAGCCTATACCCTGGGACTAAAAGTTGGCGATCTTGCTTATGCTGGCTATTCTGGTTATACCTACGCCTTTCATGCTTATTTTGTCGGTAAAGAACTTACAGCTTTAGAAACAGAATGTCAGGCTTACAGCATAGGCTTGGCAAACATCAAACAACAAGCACTTTTAGGCTATTTGCATATTGTCCATCAAACCGTTGCCAATCTCTTAGGAAAATGTGAGAACCCAACCAAATTAGTAGGCACAATTTTTGATGAAGGGGTAACTTTAGCAAATCTGGAAAAAGCCAACGACAAAACGGGGTTATGGCATTTCCATATGTGCAAAGTAACTTTAACCTATTTATTTGAGTGCCATGACCAGACATTTTATCATTGCCAACAAGCAAAGCTAAATGCTGGCGGCGGTACTGGGATGCTAAATGTACCAACACTGTATTTTTATACAGCTTTAGCCTGTTTCACCCAGTTATCAGCAAATTCTCAGACAGATGAGTTATGGGCATTAATTGCGGATGCTAAAGAAAAGCTGCAAAATTGGGCTACCTATGCACCCATGAATTGTCAGCACCGATATGATTTGATTTGTGCTGAAGAACAGCGTGTTTTAGGACATCCACAGCAAGCAATAGATTTCTACGATCGCGCTATTTCTCAAGCTGAGGAAAATGGCTATATCCTAGAACAAGCGATCGCTAATGAACTTACTGCTAAATTCTACCTTGGTTGGGGCAAAGAAAAAATTGCTGCTGTCTATATGCAGGAAGCTTATTACTGCTATGCTCGTTGGGGAGCGAAAGCAAAAAGTAACGATCTAGAACATCGCTATCCTCATTTACTGCGTCCGATTCTGCAATCAGTTTCCCAACCCATGAAACTGTGGGAAAGCTTGACAAGCACAATTCCAGATATTTCCCTGAATACCTCAGAATCTAGCCTGGGTCATAGCACAAACATCAATAACGCTATTGATATTGCCACTATGATCAAAGCTTCTCAAAGCCTATCTGCTACTCTGCAACTCGATGATTTACTACATCAACTCACAAAAATTATTTTACAAAACTCCGGGGGCGATCGCTGTGCTTTAATCTGTCCTAATTCTGAGGGTGAATGGCAAGTTGTCGCTATAGCTACACCACAAACCACACAACTTTGTTCAGAACCACTCGATGCTAATCCCAATCTACCTGTAAAATTGATTCAGTATGTCAAGAACACGCAACAAATCGTAACAATTGACAATCTCAAAACTGATTTACCAATCATAGATGAATATCTTATTCGTCAACAACCAAAGAGTTTGTTATGCTTGCCAATTATTAGCCACGGACAATTAATTGGCATTGTATCCTTAAAAAATCGCTCAACTAGTGGAGTATTTACTAGCGATCGCATTTTCGTGCTTAACTTCCTCTGCACTCAGGCGGCGATTTCTCTAGAAAATGCCCGACTTTATCAAAAAGCACAAACCTACGCCCAAAAACTAGAACAATCACAATTGCAAATAGTCCAGAGTGAAAAAATGGCATCCTTGGGTAACTTAGTCGCCGGTGTCGCCCACGAAATCAACAATCCCATCGGCTTCTTGAATGGCAGTATTAATAATGCCCAAGAATATGTGCAGGATTTACTCGATTATATCGCCCTATATCAACAATATCATCCCGATGCCGCCGCACCCGTACAGAAAAAGGCTCAAGACATTGATTTAGAATATCTCAGCGAGGATTTACCAAAATTACTTAATTCGATGCAGGGTGCAAGCGATCGCATTCAGTCTATCAGCACCAGCCTCCGCACCTTTTCCCGTGCTGATACTGAGTATAAAGTCAGGGCTAACCTGCACGAAGGTATCAACAGCACAATACTGATTTTAAAATATCGCCTGAAAGCTAATGATTCCCGTCCCGCCATTCAAGTAATTACCGAATATGGTCAGTTACCAGAAATACAATGCTTTCCCGGACAATTAAATCAGGTATTTATGAATATCCTGGCTAATGCCATTGATATGTTCGATGAGATAGCAAAAACTCAATCATATCAAGAAATAGCCGCCCATCCGCAAAAAATCGCGATTCGCACGGCAATGCTAGAAAATCAAGTTCTCATCTCGATTGCAGATAACGGCAAGGGGATGAGCGAAGATGTAAAAGCGAGAATCTTCGACCATTTATTTACCACTAAAGGCGTAGGTAAAGGTACAGGCTTAGGATTAGCGATCGCTCGTCAAATTGTGGTAGAAAAACATGGCGGTAGTTTAGAAGTACAATCTCAGTTAGGTAAAGGCAGCGAGTTCTGCATTCAACTACCAGTTATGTGAACGTTTAGGAATAGCAGGTTTTAGCAGATAGCGATCGCTCCTACAAATTAAAACCTGCTTAAATTAATACCAATTTAAAAAAAGAATGCGACAGATGCGTAGGTTGGGTTAAACGAAGTGAAACCCAACATATACAAGGCGTTGGGGTGTTGGGTTTCGTTGCTCAACCCAACCTACATTTGTAGCTAGTGCTGCATGGCGTAAATAACCATACCATTTTATAAATTCATTTTGATAATCTAGAGTAGTGCGAGCATCTTGCTCGCGTTTGTCAGCGAGCAAGATGCTCGCACTACAATGGTATGCTCATTTCCGCCGACCTGTACTAGCTTATAGCAATCCTAAATCATTGGTGAAATTTGCTAATTCTCCGTTTTTCTCTAATCCTTGGCGTACTTGGCGTCTTCTCTGCGAGACGCTACGCGTTGGCGGAAGCCTCTCGCAGAGAAGGCGGTGCATCAAAAAAAATATTTTCACAACTCAGATAGGATTGCTATATTGACCATTGACCATTGACCATTGACCATTGACTATTGACTATTGACCATTGACCATTGACCATTGACTATTGACTATTTTGACGACAATCATCAAGCAGTGCGTTTAACTCCGCAATTACTTTCCAAGGATTTCGACCTTTTAAAAAAGCCGCAATCGCTGCTTCATAAGGGTTTCTACCAGTTTTTCTCACTGCTGAGATTGCTGCTTGATTGGAAAATCCTCGTCCCCTAACTAACCAAGCAGCTAAAACATGTCCCGTGCGTCCAATTCCCCCAGCACAGTGAACTACTACCTTTTCATTTTGCTGATTTGCTAGTAGTAGAAAAGGTAAAATTTTCTCTTGTAAAGTTTCCCGACTGACTAATTGAAAATCTTCAATTGGTGCCCAACATACCCTTTCACTACCAAATTTATCTTGATATATTCCGAGCAAATCTGAATATTTATTTAGTTGCACAGGAGCAAGTAAACAGCAAATATGTTGAATATTTTGGCTTTGCATAAATTCGAGCCATTGCTGAATCTGCACATCACTATATCCAGGTTTTGCAGCACCAAATACAATTTTTTCCTGTTCGCAAGCAGCCGCAAATTTATACATATTTTTAGAAGTTGTGAGAGGTAATATTAAATTTAATGCTGATGAAAATATTTTGCTGAGTTAAAATCAACCCTCAGATTAGAATCGCGATAATTATACATAACCAATAAATCCTCACTTCGCTGCTTAACCACCTGGGAATGAATTACCAGGCTCATAGCGAAAGTAGGGGCGGGTTAAGCGAGATAGTCGTGAATTATTGGAGCATATCTGTGAACCCGCCCCTACTAATACCCATTTCTAACGCAAAAATTTATATCTAGGAAGAGTTTATTAATTAAAATTTGCTCCTTTCCTTTAGGACTTACGCATACTCTACGAATTCTTCTCCCAAGGGGAGACGCTGCGCGTTGGCGGAAGCCTCTCGCAGAGAAGGCGTTCTTGGCGTCTTGGCGGTTCAATAAATTAAGCTTTTTGGCAATTTTTGCGTAAGTCCTATCCTTTACAGCATTGATATTAGTTACATACCCCAGTCCACTTGAGTGGACTTACGCTATTAGCCCTACAGTTCACTGTAGGGCGGTACATCTATCAACACGATATTGTGAAATTTAAAATCCATCATAAAATTTTATAAATGCTGTAAAATCAAATGATTGCGTTCAGTTAACCTAGCTAGCCAGTTAGGTTCTACAACAATTGTGCTAATTTTCTCCACAATAATCGCCGGGCCATTAATAATATCTTTAGGCTGTAAATCTTCCCGGCGATAAACTGGTGTATCATGCCATTCATCGCCTGCAAACATCTTCACTA
Source organism: Calothrix sp. FACHB-168 (assembly GCF_963889195.1). Taxonomy (NCBI): domain Bacteria; kingdom Bacillati; phylum Cyanobacteriota; class Cyanophyceae; order Nostocales; family Calotrichaceae; genus Calothrix; species Calothrix sp. FACHB-168. The sequence continues at coordinate 108,697 of NZ_CAWPNJ010000030.1, read as the reverse complement.
TCTCCACAGATTGCGGATGTTCATCCAAAGCGCGATCGCAAATAATTAAAGATTCATCTGGTGTATCCATTTTCTGAATTAATTCTACAGAAACAGACTCAACAATTAAGGGTTTCTCTAATTGCACAAACCCATAACGCGATTTATGCTCGCTCTCAAATTTCGCCTGCATTATCGCTACATCTGTATCAAAATCAATTGTCAATATTGAGTTAGTTCCTTGATATTTTAAATTAACTTTTTGCACTACTTCATCATGTCCAACATCTCCCTCGCTGAGTTCATTTCTCGCCTGAATCAGCAAACTCTGCATTAACTGTTGTAATTGAAGAATTAATGCAGCCGTTAAAGGTTGTTCTACTCCTTTTTCTCTAATAGCGCGGACATCAGCTAATCCCATTCCATAAGCTGATAAAACCCCCGCATAAGGATGGAGAAAAATCTGCTTCATTCCTAAAGTCTCAGCAATTAAACAAGCAACTTGTGCGCCAGCACCACCAAAACAACAAAGTACATATCGGCTGACATCATAACCTCTTTGCAAGCTAATTTTTTTAATCGCATTCGCCATATTCTCGACTGCGATCGCTATAAATCCAGCTGCTACCTGTTCTGGTGTACGATGGTTACCTGTAGCTGTGGCAATTTCTTGAGCTAATTGGCTAAATTTCTCCACCACAATCTCTTGATCGAGAGGTAAATTCCCCGCAACGCCAAACACCGCAGGAAAATATTGCGGGTGAATTTTACCTAACATTACATTAGCATCAGTTACCGCTAATGTCCCGCCACGGCGATAACAAGCGGGGCCGGGATTTGAACCCGCCGATTCCGGGCCGACGCGATAACTAGAACCATCAAAAAATAAAATTGAACCGCCCCCAGCCGCGATAGTATTAATTGCTAATACAGGAACTCGCATTCTCGCACCAGCAATTTCTGAATCTAATTGGCGTTCATACTCTCCTTGAAAATGAGCAACATCTGTACTAGTTCCACCCATATCAAAGGTAATAACTAAGTCAAAACCCGCCCTTTTACTCGTTTGTACCGCACCAACAATTCCCCCAGCCGGGCCGCTTAAAATACTATCTTTACCTTGAAATTTCTCCGCCGCAACTAAACCACCGTCAGATTTCATAAACATTAATTGCACCCCAGGTAACTGACTCGCTACTTGGTTGACATAGCGGCGCAAAATCGGCGTTAAATAAGCATCAACAACGGTTGTATCGCCTCGACTGACCAGTTTCATTAACGGACTAACTTCATGGGATACTGAGATTTGGCTAAATCCTACCGCTTGGGCGAGTTGCTGAACTTGTTGTTCGTGGTGCGGATAGCGATCGCTATGCATGAAAACAATTGCACAACTGCGTATCCCTATGCTGTACAATCTTTCTAAGTCTTGTTTTACCTGAGCAATATTAACTGGAATTAATTCCTGACCCTCAGCATCATAGCGTTCCTCCACCTCAATCGCCTGTTCGTAAAGCATTGTGGGTAAAATAATCTGACGCGCAAAGATATCTGGACGGTTTTGATAACCAATGCGCAACGCATCTTTAAAACCTTTGGTAATTAACAGTGCAACTCTATCGCCTTTTCTTTCTAAGAGCGCATTTGTCGCCACTGTTGTTCCCATCTTCACTACTTCTATTGCCGCACTGGGGATAGGTTCATCCCTCGCCAAACCGATAATATCCCGCATCCCTTGGATAGCTGCATCTTGATATTGTTCTGGATTTTCCGAAAGTAACTTGTAGACTATAATCCATTCTCTTTGAGGAAGGGGCACAATTAAAAAACGTTCTCTTTGCCTGGATAATCTTTCCACAATCCCCTGATTGTTAGTTACAGCAACAATATCTGTAAATGTCCCACCGCGGTCAGCAAAAATTTTTAACATTTGATTGTTTTCTAAATTACAGCTATTTTCAGGTAAATAGACCACTCTGTAGGGAACACCGACCATTGGTGTCAACTTAACGTGAAACCCCCTTGGTTGCAAGGTTTTGCCCCCAGCCCCTCTCCCTCTCTGAGAGGGGAGCAAGAGATTCAATTCCCCTTCTCCCCCAGGGAGAAGGGGTTAGGGGATGAGGGCGAGGGTTTTTGTACAATGCCCGCCCTATATAGCTTTTAGCTTAAGTTGACACCAATGGGCACCGACAATCTTTTGGTACATACAATAATTTTACTGTTGCCGTGCCCCTACGACAGATGTGGTTTAAATAGGTGAAAACTGCTGTAACAGTAGAATAGCAATAGTTAGTTTTTCAACAAGCCTTAGCAAATTTAAAATTTCTTGAATTTCTCAAACTCCCCGAACAACTGAACCATGAGCAAACCTTAATCAAAAATCTGTCTTCTAATAACATTTTCTTAACCAAGAGCCTCGTATTATAAATTCATTCAAATCGCCCACCCAAGTTGCCTTAATCTTTGTGCTAGTCATTCCTAGCCTGACCTAGCCCAAACACCTAAGCATAAAATTTTCGTGCTGTCAAGTTGCATGAGACATATACTTTTCATAGTAGGATAGCGATCGCTTGCCATAGACCTAGCTCCAAATTTAAAAAACCAATGCTTCGTTGACAATTAACGCTATGTAGCAACTAGCTTGATATATGCTAGACGAGATCGGCTAACCCTACGGAAATAGCCGATGTATTTGCCTGCTTAATGAAATCTATATATATTTGCTGACGATAATCGAGTTAATTCATAAAATCTATATAAACTTACTATCTAGGAAGTGTTATAAATCTCAAAGATAACTGTAATATTTCAGATATTGCAGTTGATAAACTCAGATCCACATTCAGTGAAATCAAGTAATAATAGAGTTATCAAAACTTGGTTCATTAATTTGAGGGTCATCTATTGGTAGGAGGGTAATTAAGAGTCAGTCAAATAAAACTGACGCCATAAACTAAACCTTGACAGCCTAAATCAAAACACACTGTTTAAAATTTTCTTGTCAATCGCACATATAGATTAACAAGAGAGATTTTTATTAAATTTATCATGCGCTCGATAGGTGTACCTAATTTGGAAAAATCACTTTCAGGCTAGAAGTTGCCAATGTTCGCACAAAGACTAAAAGCGGCTTCCCATGTCTTAGACTGACTAATCAGACTATAAATGATTTTCCTGAGACTTACGCGGTTGGATAATTTTTTTGCATCGCAGAATTGATTCGCTATATAGCTCTCAGCCAATGAAGATACACCGGATAAAGCTGCTAAATACATATCCACATCCCTGCTCTCATCCAATTTACTTATTAAGAGCGGCTGTAACTAACTTATTGTAAGTATGCATAAGTGAATAGTTTCAGGAATATATATTTGTCTTTATTCTCTAACTACATCTGTATAGTAAGAACATCACGATTATTAATAATTTTTACTATATATAAAATGCGATCGCAATAATTATTGCGACTATTTTCGTCCATAAAAATTATTACATTCTCCGCATTTTAGCGGTCAATACAGAATAACAAATGTCAGATTTATTTGATTATAAAATTTTTGTAAAATTACAGATCAAAATCCACCAACAACGAAAAACTTTTTGTATAAAAATTTAAATCAGCTAAAAGGCTTTAGCCATGAACATCACAGTACATTACCAAAGCTTAAGCGCTTTATAAGCATGAATTATTCACTCTATAGATTCAATTTAGCGGCTCAAAGATTTAGCAATATCTTTTGTAGAAAACTGCTAAATTTACGCAACGGAAACACAATCTTCATATTTATTCTCAATTCTATCGGTTTAAATACTAGTGGTAATCTCATTCAATTTTGGGATGTTACAGCTGCCGGATTAGATGCAACTAACAGCATTGATGGTTTCGCTGTAGGCTAAAATCCTCAAAACACAAGAAAGCTAGGAAAAGATCAGGCTACTAAGACAATGGGGTGTTACAGGGTTAATGAATCATCAAACTGACGATAAATTGATAACGGGTGCATTTGTCATCACAGCCAGCGATGATGATGGCTTGATTCACCAACCTCATTGTCAAGATTTCATTGACTCAGCCCACAACAAAAAATTTTTTTTATTCACAAAAGGTCAAGGTGTATCACCTACAAGCATAAGAGTCAACATCAGAACTACTGGGTTGCTCTATTTTGATGGTGCTGAAGTAGGTCTCAAAAATGCTCACAGCAAAGATATTAACGGTGTAGGAATGACATTCATGGAAGTATTTACCTAACTATATTTAGAGCTTTCAACGTTTGCGATCTGATGGAGGAGGTGATGACATTTTCAAACTTAGCCCTAGCTTATTAGTTATCAACACAAGCGATAACTACAGTTCATTTGAGACGGCTCCGCTATTGGATGTTCCAGGATCGTGATGGCTGGTTTTTCTAGCTAATTAGTTGTTCCTGGCTACTGTGAAAACTTTTACTGACGTATTGACAGCGATCGCCATTGTTCTACAACCCAGAGATAAAAAGCATCATTATGGCTACTACTAAATTCTCCCCGACTCAAACTTTACTGAATCCCGCGCCTAATAGCACCCTATTTGCCAATGCAGTAGCTATTTCCGGGACTCATACCTTAGTTTCCTCAGTTGGAGGTGAGGAAGGTGAATCTGGTAATGCTAAAGTCTATCTGTTTGACACCCTTACAGGGAAGACATTACAGACTTATCTCAACCCCTCTGCCAAGAGTGGTGATATGTATGGTAATTCCATAGATATCTCTGAGAAAACTGTACTGATCGGTGCCCCTCGTCATAACGATAAAGGAGAGGTTTATCTTTATGACAAGCTATCAGGGCAACTTTTACAAACTTTCTCCAAACCCAATGCTTCAGGAGGTGACTACTTTGGCTACTCAGTAGCAATGTCTGGCAACTACGTGCTAATTGGTACACCATACGACGATCGGGGAGAATCCAACAGTGGCAGAGCATACTTGTATAACGCCACTACTGGAGAACTTTTACGCACCTTCGACAACCCCACACCTAAGGGTGGAGACTTGTTTGCCTTCTCGGTGGCGATATCTGGTGACACTGTAGTTATCGGTGCTTTCTTAGATGATACAGGTGCAGCTGATACAGGCAGTGTTTATGTATTTAATGCCAAAACTGGAGAACTAGTACATACCATTCTCAATCCCCAAGCTGAAGAGGCTGACCTATTTGGTAGTGCTGTAGCTATTTATGGTGACAAAATCGTCGTTGGCGCTCGCGCTGACGATTTAGGTGCTGTTGACGCTGGTTCAGCTTATCTGTTTGATGCTGTCACAGGGAAATTGTTACAAACCTTTGCTAACCCCACCCCAGAGTCAGGTGACAAGTTTGGGGTTTCCGTCTCCATCGCCGATAACAAAGTCTTGATTGGTGCGAGTGGTGATAACACTGGTGCAGATAACAGTGGCTCTGCCTACTTGTTTGATGCCATAACAGGCAATTTATTAGAAACCTTGACCAACCCTGATATTGGCAATGGTGACCTCTTTGCTAATTCTGTCGATATTCAAGACGGTGATGCACTGGTAATTGGTGCTATTGGCCATGACGGCATTAAACCTAACATTGGTGCAGCTTACGTATTTGAGACAGCTAACCACAAATACTATGTCAGCGCTAATGAAAATGGCACTATCAATGGCATCTCTTACTCAGATGAAGATATTTTGGTGTATGACAGCAAACAAGGAAGCTGGTCAGTCTTCTTTGACGGTTCCCAAGTTGGCTTAGATGGCAGAGGTGTGGATATTGATGCTTTCTCCGTTCAAGATGATGGCAGCATTTTAATCAGCCTTGACAAGAGTGGTGTTGTATTAGGCGATTTAATTGTGGATAATTCTGACATTATCCGCTTTAAACCAGCAACCCCTAGTGATAACAGCGCTGGAACCTACGAATTATTCCTCGATGGTTCCACAGTCGGGCTGGAAGATAGCGAAAGAGAAAACATTGATGCCATTACCTTTACAGCAAAAGGCGATTTAGTTATCAGCGTCAACGGTAACCTCAATGCAGGCGGGGTGATTGCCAAAGATGAGGATTTACTGAAATTAAATTCCATCAGTAAAACCTGGGAACTATATTTTGTTGGTGCGCAAATAGGACTGGATACTAACACCGATGAAGATGTGGATAGTGCCTGGATCGATGACTCAGGTGAAATTTTCCTCAGTACCAGAAGAAATGCAGTTCTTGGTATAGGTGATACCAGCCTCACCGGTAGCGGCAGTTCTATCTTTAAAGTCGCTCTCAACAGTGACAACACCATCAGTGGTATTAGTGCTTTTTGGGATGCCGCCAGTGCCGGTTTGCCCAGTGGCGTTGATGGCTTCCAGCTAGTTTCTTAGTGCAGTCTAGAAATTGGTAATTCGTAATTTTAAATTCGCGATTAATTCCAGATGTAATTATTTGAATCTGTTAGTCAAAAATCTGCCTAATATCAAATTACATAGGGGAAAAATCACGAATTATTAATTACGAATTATCTTTCTTTAACCCTCATCAAAATCTCAACTTCCCTTTATTACTCGCATTCAATGTATTCATCCACGTGCGTTAACCAAAAAACATAACGATAATAATTCCTCACTATTTGCATGTTTTCAAATAAGTAAAAAACCTGTATTAGTGACTATTTTTAGTAGATATCTACAAAATAGTAGATATTTCGGTTCATCACAATTAAAAGCCAATAAAGCAAAATTACTTAAAATCTAATTGAAAAATTATGGTTAATTTGACATTACGACGCACCATTGATACCTCAAGATTTTCGCCCGCTAGTCCCGATCCATCAGGTATCGCTTACAACCCATACACCAATCGGTTAGTGATTGTTGATGGCGAAGTTGAAGAGATGTTCATCTTTCAGGGATCTAACGTCTTTGAACTGGGTATCAATAGTACGCAAACAGCTTGGGATCGCCGATGGAGTACAACATCTTTTACTAATGAACCTACTGGTGTAGATATTTACTTTAATGCTAATAATCCAAACGATCCGTTGAACGGATGGATGCTGATTTCTGATGACGATAAACGGGAAATTTTTATTATTAATCCTGTAAATGGAATTTATGGCGATGCTGATGATAGACGAAACATCTTGTCTACGAGAGGTTTTGGTAGTGGCGATCCTGAAGGTATAGCTTGGGGCCCCAACGGAACGATTTTTGTGCTTGATGGGGTGAACGCAGAAGTATATCAGATAGACAGATTGTCGGGAGAAGTGATCGAACAATTTGATACAGCTCGTTTAGGAATCTTAGATCCGGAGGGTATCGATTATAATCCGCTAACTAACTCCATCTACATCATTGGTAACCCAATAAATACCATCGCCGAAATTAGCACAACGGGAACTTTAATTCGCAATTTGACTATTTCTGCACCAGGTCTACTCAAACCAGCAGGGTTAACAATTGCGCCTACTAGTAATGACCCCAATAGCTTAAGTATATATGTTGCCGATCGCGGCATTGATAATGACAGCAACCCCAATGAAAATGATGGTAAGATTTTCGAGTTTATCCTACCACCACCAGTCCAACCACCTACAGGCGCAGATTTAGAACTGACGCAAACAGTTAGTAACGCCACCCCCACCGGCGGTGAAAATGTTACCTTTACCCTGAGATTAAATAACAGAGGCCCGCAAAGCACCAACAACGTTACAGTTACAGACCAATTACCAACAGGATTAACTTTTGTATCTGCTACTGCTAGCCAGGGGAGTTACAACAGCAGTACTGGTGTTTGGACAGTGGGTACAGTTAACAGTGGTAGCAATTTGACCCTGAATCTAGTCGCTAGAGTCAACACTACACCAACTACTATCATTACCAATACCGCCCAGGTAACAGCCTCATCTGTGACTGATCCCGACTCTACACCGAACAATAACAACCCCAACGAAGATGATCAAGCCAGCGCCAATATTGGGCCGAATATCATCACCGTACAAAGTCGGATTACTGCTGGTAGTGATGATGCTGAACAAGGCGGAACCAGCGTTGATTTAAGCAGTTCGGATTTGGAGTTAGTGACTGATAGTAGTACTCAAACCGTTGGGTTACGCTTCAACACCATTAATATTCCTAAAGGGGTGACGATTACTAATGCTTATATTCAGTTTAAAGCTGATGAAACTTCAACTACTGCAACTAACCTGATAATTCACGGGGAAGCAGTTGATAATGCTGTGACATTTACCACAGCAAGCAACAATATTTCTAGCCGCAGCAGAACCGCAGCTTCTGTAGCCTGGAATCCGGCTAACTGGAGTACTGTAGGCGCAGCAGGTACTGACCAACGCACTAGTAATATTGCTGCGATTATTCAAGAAATTATCAATCGACCTGGTTGGACAAGTGGTAATTCCATAGCCACAATTATTACTGGTACTGGTAAACAGGTAGCGGAGTCATTTGAGGGCGATGCTGCAGGCGCACCACTGTTGCATATTGAATATATTAATCAACCACCAGCACCACTGGGTTCAATTGGCGATCGCATTTGGAGTGACGCTAATAGCAACGGCACCCAAGATAATGGTGAAAGCGGAATTACGGGTGTGAGAGTTAACCTACTCTCTGGTAATAGTGTGATTGCTACTCAGTTAACAGATACTAATGGTAGCTATTTATTTAATAATCTCCAAGCGGGCAGTTACACTGTACAGGTAGATACTACTACTCTACCCAGTGGAGCTACCTTAACTGCCGATCCTGATAGTGGTAACGATAACAGATCCTTAGTTACCCTAGTAGCAGGCCAGAATAACCTCACCCAGGATTTTGGTTATCGACTTCCCTTAGTTGGTTCAATTGGCGATCGCATTTGGAATGATGTTAATAGCAATGGCACCCAGGATAATGGTGAAAGCGGAATTACAGGTGTGAGAGTTAACCTACTCTCTGGTAATAGTGTGATTGCTACTCAGTTAACAGGTGCTAATGGTGGCTACTTATTTAACAATCTCCAGGCAGGCAGTTATACTGTACAAGTAGATACCAATACTCTACCCAATGGCACTATCCTCACTGCCGATCCTGATGGTGGTAACGATAACAGATCCCTAGTCACCCTAGTAGCAGGCCAGAATAACCTCACCCAGGACTTTGGTTATCGATTCCCAACAGCGCCAACAGCTATCCAAGTTAGAGTTGCAGCTGGTAGCGATGATGCTGAACAAAGTTCTTCTGGAAGCATGGATTTGACTAGCACGGATTTAGAACTAATTCGTGATGGTAGCAGAGATCAACTTGTAGGTTTACGTTTTGTTGGCGTGAATATTCCTCAAGCAGCAACAATCACTAATGCTTATATTCAATTTAAGGTTGATGAAAGAACTTCAGTAGCAACTAACCTGACGATTCGCGGACAAGATGCGGATAATGCTGGCACATTCACCACGACTAGAGGTGATATTTCTTCCCGTACCCTCACAGATGCTAATGCTGTCTGGAATTCTGTACCCACCTGGAATGTTGAGGGTGCAGCAGGTGTCGATCAACGTACTCCCAATCTGGCTGCGGTGATTCAAGAAATTGTCAATCGTCCTGGTTGGAGTAGCGGTAATGCGCTGGCGACAATTATTAGCGGTACTGGCCAACGGGTGGCGGAAGCCTTTGAGGGTGACCAACTCGGCGCGCCTTTACTCTATGTAGAGTTTATCGCCAATCAATAAATGAACTACCCCACCCTACAACGTTATCGGGTGGGGTTTCTACATCCCCACCAGTAGAGTAAAATTTTTGACGCTTCTTTTGACCCAGTTTCTTCATTTGACTTTAAGTCACAAGAGTTTGCAAACCTCCAACCTTTTGCAATAGCCAAGCATACCAACTATCTAAGCCTGCACCTGTAGTCGATGAAACCTGAAAAATCTCAATTTCTGGATTAACTTGGCGTGCATATTCTATGCATTTTTGTACGTCAAATTGCACGTAAGGTAGCAAATCAATTTTCGTGAGAATCATCACCTGACTAGCACGAAACATGTGAGGATATTTGATAGGCTTATCTTCGCCTTCTGTTACCGAAAGAATTACGACTTTCGCCTGTTCTCCCAAATCAAATAAAGCGGGACAAACTAAGTTACCCACATTCTCAATCATCACCACTGAATTTAATGGCGGGTTGAGTTGTTGTAAACCTCTTTCAATCATTGATGCATCTAAATGACAGCCTGTACCCGTGTTAATTTGCACAACTTTACAGCCTGTCTCTTGAATTTTTTTGGCATCATTTGTTGTTTCTTGATCGCCTTCAATGACACTAATAGATAATTTTGGCTGTAAATCGTGAATGGTGCGCGTTAATAATGTAGTTTTCCCCGAACCGGGAGAACTCATTAAATTTAAAGCCAGGATATTTCGCCCTTTAAACCAGCCGCGATTTTGGGCAGCAAGTAAATTATTTTTTGTTAAAATCTCTTGTTCTAAGGATATAGTTGTGCCATGCATTTTTGCATGAATTGCTGATGCTTCTGCGTGGGTATTATGACTGTGAGTGTGAGTAACTACAGTCCCATCAGGTAAGGTGTGAGTATGAGTATGCTCGTGATTATGGTGATGATGATGTTGTTGTTCAACTTCACCAGTCGCTAAATTCGTAACTTTGCTTTCTCCATCTTCAGAACAGCCGCAGGTTACACACATACTTCCTCGATTTCAATTTCTTTAATTTTCAGTTCTTCACCGGTGATTAAATCTAATTGCACGCTACCACATTGACAAACGCCAAAAGGTTTTTCTAAAGGTATTTTTGCACCACATTGACGACATTCTGCCAAACCAGGAATTTCTAAAATTTCTAATTTCGCTCCTGCTAAAACTGTACCTTGGGCGCAAATATCAAAACAAAAGCGAATAGCATCAGGCATAATAGCTGATAACTTGCCAATTTCTAATAATACTCGGCTGACTTTTTTACCATTGGCATGTTCTTGAACAATCGCTACAATATTTTGCGTAATTCCTAGTTCGTGCATAAGTTTTGATGAGAAGGCATAAGGAAGGAGGCTTTTAGATAAGTTCAGTTTTGGTTAGATGCTTCTCTTTTTTGAAATTATCTCCTGATTAAATATTAAAAATTAACAAATGCGTGGTAGTTGATCGCCAACTAACATATCAACAATTCTGTCAGCATTAAATACAGTTTTTAATAAAACTACCCCTGGCGGTGAAGCTGATACTTCCGCAATAATTGCGGAATCTTTTCCAGCAGGGTGAGATTTCATTGCCGATAAAACAGCCTCTGCATATTTTTTGGGTACTACGACTACTAACTTACCTTCATTCGCTAAATATAAAGGATCTAAACCTAAAATTTCACAAACTCCTTTCACTTCTTCCCTTACAGGTATAGATTTTTCATCAAGGCGAATTCCTACATTAGAACTGAGGGCAAATTCATTTAATACTGTCGCTAAACCACCCCTGGTAGCATCGCGCATTGCATGAACTTCTGGACAAACTTTAAGGATATTTGCGACTAAATCGTGCAATGGTTGACAGTCGCTTTCAATATCAGTATCTAAAGCTAATTCTCCCCTAGCAATTAAAATTGCTGCCCCATGATTGCCCAATTCACCATTAATAATTACCACATCTCCTGGTTGAACTTTTTGGGCAGAAATTTCAATTCCTTTAGGTATAACACCAATCCCAGCCGTGTTAATAAATAATTTATCCGCCGCACCTCGATGCACAACTTTGGTGTCACCAGTGACAATTTGAATATCGGCTTTTCTCGCAGCAGCTTGCATACTAGCAGCTACTCGGCGTAAGGTTTCTGTTGGTAATCCTTCTTCTAAAATTACACTACAGGTAAGATATAAAGGTTTAGCACCACTCACGGCTAAATCATTTACTGTACCGTTAACGGCTAATTCGCCAATATCGCTACCAGGAAAAAATAGCGGATCTACAACATAGGAATCTGTAGTAAAAGCTAGTCTATCTCCTTGTGACATGAGATGGGCTAAATTAAAACTAGCTTGGTCTTCTAATTGAGAAAGAATGGGATTATCAAAACTTTTAACAAATATCTCATCAATTAAATCGCGCATGGCTTTACCACCGCTACCATGTGCGAGAGTAATATGAGTATCTCGTACTTTACCTTGGCGACGGCGAACTTTTTCTAGCTTTTGAAATAATGGGTTTTGTTCTGAGGTATTTGGTGATAAATCCATTGATTGTTGACGGTTGACTGTTGACTGTTGACTGTTGACGGTTGACAACAGACGCGATTAATCGCGTCTCTAACAACTGACTATTGACTATTGACTATTGACTGTTGACTCTTTGAGAAAAAGTTGCGACCAGGTAACAAAAATTAACAGAGGAATAGCGCTAACTGATTCTAATAAAATTAAGGTGTTCATTTTTAATGATAGATGCCACATTGGGGTAATAATATATTGCCCTAAAGTTATTTGGCTCATAATAATATAGATATAAAGGCAGAAATATGCTGATAAAAATGCCCTTTTAATATATAGATAATAACCTGCTATACATAAAGGTGTCATAACTAGCCAAAGAGAATGTGTAATTTGGGGTGTAAATAAAGATGTTTCTGGATATTCATCAAAGAAAATAATATGATCGGTGTAATGCACAATGGAAACAAATATATTAATGGCTATTAAAACAAATAACCAAATTTGGCGCTGATTATAGGTTGTATGCATAGAGATTCCCCGCAATTTTATTTTGTGAAACAATTCTGGAATTAAGATTTACGCTATTTATGAAGTCTCTGCAAATAAAAAACTCTGCTCCCTAACTTATTGAATCTGTAAATTCAGGAATTTTAAATCCAAAATCCAAAATTTTAAATCTAAAATTCGCTGATTGATAAGGGCACAACATTGTTGTGCCCTTGATTTATCTACCTGATTCATCGTGTCTACCACGATGTCTATCACATAGTAACTCACCATTTACAGCCCAGCTTTCTCGTTCAAATTCATCAATATGAATGGTAATCCATTCGGGCTTGGTATCTAAAGCTGCAACTAAAGCATTAGTAATGGCTTCTACTAATCGCCGCTTTTTTTCAATGGAATGTCCTCTGGCAATTTTAACTGTAACAAATGGCATAAAATGTCTCCTCAAATATGTGGTTGAGATTAGCTATACCAAAGATGTACTACAGGATGGCAGAGGTTCTTGAGATAATGCTAGCTTTGGTTTTTCTGGCATTGTATTTTTGCCAATGGTAGAGAGTCTGCCATATTTATAATAGGCAGCGCAAGCACCTTCAGAAGATACCATACAAGTTCCGATTGGTGTTTCTGGAGTGCAAGCTGTACCAAATACTTTACATTGCCAAGGTTTTAAGACTCCCTTAAGAATTTCTCCACATTTACAAGCTTTATGATCGGCAACTTTTATGTTAGGAATGGTAAATTTTAATTCAGCATCAAATTGAGCGTATTCTGGGCGAATTTGTAACCCGGATTCAGGGATATCACCTAAACCGCGCCACTCAAATTTTTCTCGCGCCATGAAAACTTGATTGATAGCAGCTAGTGCAGTTTGATTTCCGGCTGGTTGCACTATGCGATTATATTGGTTCTCAACTTCGCAACGATTTTCTAATATTTGTTGCAATAACATCCAAATTGATTGGAGTATGTCTAAAGGTTCAAAGCCAGAAACAACAATTGGCTTATGATATTGTTGAGGAATAAATTGATAAGGGTCAGTACCAATTACCATGCTGACATGACCAGGCCCGACAAATCCATCTAGTTGTAAGTCAGGGTTATCTAGTAGTGCTTTTAAGGCGGGAATTACGAGAACGTGATTGCAAAACATACTAAAGTTAGATATGTTTTCCGCCGCAGCTTGAAGAATTGTCAAGGCGGTGCTGGGGGCTGTGGTTTCAAAACCAAGTCCAAAAAATACTATTTCTTTGTCGGGGTTGTCTTTGGCGATTTGCAAACTATCTAGGGGCGAGTACACCATGCGAATATCTGCCCCTGTCGCTCTGGCTTGCAATAAGCTAGTATGGGAACCAGGAACGCGCATGGCATCGCCAAAGGTGGTGAAGATGACGTTATCATGTTCACAGATAGCGATCGCATCATCTATTCTCCCCTTTGGCATGACACATACCGGACAACCAGGCCCGTGTATTAATTCAATGCGATTTGGTAAAATCTCTTCAATCCCATACTTAAATATAGAATGGGTATGCCCACCGCAAACCTCCATGATTTTGATGGGTTTTTCTAGCTGTTGACTTAATTTGGTAATTTCACGGCGTAAACCTTCAGCTTTTTCCGGTTCGCGGAATTCATCAACGTATTTCATATTGTGATGGTGTGAGGAAGGGTGTTTACAGAGGAAGCTTTTTATGAAAACGTTAAGGAAAATTTAGTCATTTCTTAGAGACGCGATGAATCGCGTCTGTACAATTGTCATTGGTCATTTGTGGCGTTGCTTATTGGTAGAATGATTTTTGTCTCATGCAGAGGAGGACACTTGCGTGGGCGGCTTTGCCGACTTGAGCAAAGTGTCCGTCGCGCAGAGGCGCAGAGAGTAAGAGTTTGAGAAATCAAAGTTTTAATTTTCATTTCTTCATTCAGCAACGTCTTCATTTGTCATTTGTTGTTTGTTATTGGTAAGGGTTGTGGTGGATTTGGTTGGTTGCAATTATGACTGACTAAATTAGATATAGGTTGCTATTTCCTCTAACATTTTTAATGTTTCTGCGGCTTCTTGTTCGTTAATGCGATTCATCGCAAAGCCTACATGTACTAATACCCAATCACCGATACAAGCTTCTGGGGGATGTTGTTCGTCTACTATACAAGCTATGTTGACTTGGCGCTTTACACCACCTACATTGACTATCGCTAGTTTGTTATTATTGTCTGTTATTTCGACAATTTGACCGGGAATTCCTAAACACATTGGTATTTTCCTTGTGGGAGAGGACGAACTACAGAGGCGCAGAAAATCTATCCAAAATATATAATTAAATAAGCGTGTTTTCTGTTAAATTATATGCGGCAAGAATGACCGCTTGTCCTAAAGATATACCTCCATCGTTGGGAGGAACTAAACTGTGAGTTAATACTTCTATTCCTAATGTTTGTAATCCCTGGGTGACTTGCTTCAATAAAAGAGTATTTTGAAATACGCCTCCTGTTAGGACTACTTGATGAATGAGATTTTCTTGAGATAGATGTTTAACCATTTCGATAATTGCTATGGCTAAACTTCTATGAAATTTGGCAGCAATTATCCCTGGAGATATTTGCTGCTGTAAATCTGTGAGTAAGGCAAGCCACATGGGGCTAGGGTCTATACAATAAATACTATCGAAAAAGGTAAAATTAAAAGGATAGTTTGGATTTTCTTCAGAATTATTTAAGTTATGACTCTCGGCTAATGCTTCCATTGCGATCGCAGTTTGTCCTTCATAGCTACAATCTTCTCTAAAAATGCCAATCGCCGCCGCTACTGCATCAAACAATCTCCCGGCTGAGGATGCTAAGGGAGAGTTGATATTTTGCTCTATAAGCTGATTGAGTAACTTTAGCGGCTTTTGCTTGAAAAAATTTAATATTTCTAAATCGCCATACTTTTGTGTTAAATTTTGCCAATCATCTGCGGCGATGAGGTGGGCGTAGGTATTTCGCCAAGGCTGATAAATTGCTTGTTCTCCCCCAATCATCGCCACTGGTTTAAATCTTGCTAGGCGCTTAAATTGGCGATAATCTGCTAATAAAAATTCTCCACCCCAAAATGTACCATCTTCGCCATAACCTAAGCCGTCTAAAGCAATACCTAAAACAGGCTGAGAATTGAGAGGAATCCCATTTTCTGCCATACAAGCAGCTATATGGGCGTGATGGTGTTGAATCGGATAAATTTTGATTTGGTTAGCGGCTGCTAATTCTTTACCCAGTTTGCTAGAAAGATATTCTGGATGTTTATCTATGGCGATAGATTGGGGTTGATGTTGAAATAAATTTAAGTATAAATTTAGAGTATCTTGATAAGTATTAAAAGTGGCAGCATTTTCTAAATCGCCTAAATGTTGGGAGAGAATCGCCTCGCCTTCTCTTAATAGGCAAAAGGTATTTTTTAACTCACTACCCATTGCTAAAATTGGCGGGATATTTTCAAATCCTGGTGGTAAATTAATTGGTGCTGGGGCATAGCCTCTAGCGCGGCGAATTGTTTGCACTTTATCGCTAACAACACGCACCACTGAATCATCTACGCGATTAACAATCTCGCGATTATGTAGGAGAAAATAATCAGCAATTTTTCCTAATCTTTCTCTAGCTTCGCCATTATCAATACATTGTGGTTCATCGGATAAATTACCGCTAGTTAACACAATTGGGCGATTCATCCGCTTGAGAATTAAATGATGTAAGGGCGTATAAGGTAACATAAAACCAAGGCTATTTTGCCCTGGTGCAACTGAAGGTGCAATTGCATACTTAGTTAATTTCTCATTCCCTAGCCTCTTCCTTTTCAACAAAACAATAGGCGCAGCCGGACTCGTGAGTAATTCTTTTTCTTGATCGCTAATTATGCAATATTCGGCAATGATATCTATATCTCTTGCCATTAAAGCTAAGGGTTTGTGATATCGCTGTTTACGCTGACGCAATTTTTGCACAGCAGCCTCTACAGTTGCGTCACAAGCTAAATGAATTCCCCCTAAACCTTTAATTGCAACTATCTCGCCTTTTTGTAATAAGGTACAAACTGCATCCACATCATCTAACATAGAGAACATAGAAGCGGTAATTGATTTACCATCAGCACGTTCTAACCAAGCTTGAGGCCCGCAATTATAGCAAGCTATAGGTTGGGCGTGAAAGCGGCGATTTTCTATGTCGTAGTATTCCTTCTCGCATTGGGGACACATGACAAATGCAGACATACTTGTATTGCTTCTGTCATAGGGAATGGCGCGAATAATACTTAATCTGGGGCCGCAATGGGTACAGTTGGTGAAGGGATAACGGAAAAAGCGGCTAAAGGGGTCAAAAATTTCCTGTTGACATTGGGGACAGATAGCAGCGTCGGGGGAAATTTCTGTTTTTACTGTACCACTGAGGCTATGCGCGATCGCAAAATCAGCAAATTCCCATTCATCTACACCAGGAGTTCTGATAATTTCCTGGATTTTCGCTAAAGGCGGACATTCTTGTTGTAATCTGTGGATAAATTCTTCTAAAGCTGCTTCGCTACCAACCGCGCGAATTAATATGCCTTCTCCATCATTACAAACATCGCCCCGCAAACCGCAAGCTTTAGCAATACGGTACACAGTCGGGCGAAATCCCACACCCTGAACTGTACCGCGAATTCTAATTTTTTCACTCACCATAATTAAACCGCCACAGCAAAATTCGGTTGTTTCCAGAATCAGCTATTACCGCAGTTTTGCCACAAATTTTTATGCCGTAACACCAATTTAAACTGTCTCTTGTAGGCAAGCCAAAATCGCGATTTTCACCTTTATTTTGAAAATTTGTTTGTCCGGTAACTGCATCTGCCGCCACACCTTGCAGTGATAAAATTGACTCTGGTTTCTTCCATCCTAGCAAGCGCGAATTAGCTGTATCGGCAACTATTAACCAATCACCAGCCACATCTACACCATAAGGCATACTTAAACTAGCAGCAGAAGGAAAATAAACACCTCGATTTAACTCGGTAAATTCAAAATTTTTCTGTCCTAATACCACTGCACAAGGGGCGTTATTTTCTGTTGGTATCCCTTGCCAAATCATCACCCGATTATTACCAGCATCAGCGACAACTAAATTGTCACCCCAAAAGGTAATATCGTGACACCAGCGCATACTAGAAGGGGTGGGAGAACCGCCGCCATTTTCATTCCGGGATACCATATCTGGTTGTCCCAAAACTAAATCGGCTGGTTGTCCAATTTCTGTTGGTAATTGCTGCCAAATTAACAGCCGCCGATTACCTGTATCCGCCACAAATAGCCGTCCTTGGTGATAGCAAATACCATAAGGCCAATGCATTGTATTAGCTGCGGCTACTTGAGTGCCGCGATTTGGTTCGTTATCAGTAAAATTAGCTTGTCCTAATACCAAATCGGCAGGAACATGACTATCTTCTGGTAATTTATGCCAAATTAATACACGATGATTCCAAGCATCTGCAACAGCTAATCCTGCACCACAAGCACAAATTCCTGTAGGTACGCTAAAAGTTGCTTTTCCTGGCGTACCTTTAGCATTTTGTCCCTCATGATAAAAGTCTGGTTGTCCAATTACCCAATCAGCACTTTGATTATCTTTAGTAGGTAAATTTCGCCATCCTAATAAGCGATGATGTCCTGTATCTGCTACCCATAATGGCCCTGTTTCTGATAATAAACAAGCACCACGAGGGCCAAACATATTTTTGGAATTAGGCGCTAATGGAATCGCTAATTGTCCCGGTTCAAGAATATCACCTAAAATTACCTCGGCACCTGTTGAATCAAAGGGTAATTTTGGAGCAATTTCTGTTGATTCTGGCGGTAATGAAGATGAGGAATTCAGTCTGATGGATTTGTGCATTAACCGCTTAGGGATGTGAATCTAATTCGTAATTCTGTTGACTGTTGACTGTTGACTGTTGACCGTGCCAATTTTAGATTTTAAATTTTGGATTTTGGATTACTTCTTTGGTACAAGCCCCGCCCCTCTCTCCGAGACGCTACGCGAACGTGGGCGGAACAAATCTAAAATCGTTAATCTAAAATCCCCAAGCTGCATCCCGGAATCGGTGTAGTTAATCTAAAATCTAAAATCCAAAATCTAAAATTGATTGACTGTAAACAGTGAAAAATACTAATGGAATATTTTTTTACTTGGAAGTCCCTAAATCCTCAACTAATTCCATTACTAATTATTGTAAAACTCTGGATGTGAGTATTTGTGTATTGGTAGTTGCAATTTGGGAATTGGGCATGGGGCATTGGTTATTTGTCCTCCTTCTGTTTCTTACATGGCGATGAAAATTTTTTCATCAAGACTACTGCTATGACGCATTCACAGAACTGTTTCCCTTGTTAACTCCGCATTAATGGGTTTAACCAGATAAATCCGCAACATGTGCCAGATAATAGCCGCGATCGCTGGTACTTTCAGCCAGAACTTGAGAAAATTAGAGCGATCGCTGTTGTTAATCTCTGCCAATTTCTGATTATTTTCAAAACACTGTTCTAATCGCCAGAAAAATTCCGGGTGATTAGTATCTAAAATCAACGGAAATGCACGGGCGGCGGTATTATTCGTCTCGCGAATCACTTGCTGATTATACTTGCGCGGATGTATACCGATGGATTGGTAAAAACTAGCGCGTTCAAAGACTGTAATAGTATGGGTAACAAACACCGTCAGCAAAAAGAACCGCACCCACAACCGCGCTTTCCAATTCTGCCATAATTTGGGTTGCGACCTGAGTAACGCTTTAAAGAAATCTCCATGTCGATTCTCATCCTGACACCAACTCTCAAATTTTCGGAAGAGGGGATAAAATTGATATTGGGGATTTTTCTGCAAATGCCGATACATTAAAATGTAGCGCCAGTACCCAATTTTCTCCGATAGATAGACTGTGTAAATAATCCACTCTGGCGGAAAAAATGTATAAGTACGATTTTTGGTCAGATAGCTCAAATCTAAGGAAAGATTAAAATCAGCCATTGATTTATTGAGAAAACCTGCATGGCGTGCTTCATCTCTTGCCATTAATTGGAAAGCTTCTGCTAAAATTGGGTTCTTTTCTTTCAGGCGGCGTGACAGTTCTTTAAACAATAAAAACCCAGAAAATTCGGAAGTACAAGAACGTTCTAAAAAGTCAATAAAAGAACGTCTTGTTTCTCCTTGAATGCCATCCCAACATTGTTTAAATTCATCATCGCGCACAAAATGATGGCGGTTATAATCAGCCCTCAGTTCCTCAACAATTGCTAATAACTCAGCCTCATTAGCAGAAATATCTAACTTCTCCATTGCGGCGAAGTCAGTAGTATAAAACCGGGGTGTTAATAATGTTTCCTGCACAGGCGCTTTAATACCTGGCTTCAGCATCTGAGGCTCCGGAGTTTCAAGAGACTTCACCATTGAGAATCCTTTTATGATTAAATCTTCCAATAGTTATATAAGCATAAAATATTGTTCTGAATAGTTAAGTTCTGCAAATGGAGGGGTTGACGGTTGACGGTTGACGGTTGACTGTTGACTGTTGCCCCATGCCCCATGCCCCATGCCCAATGCCCCATTAATATGTGCCTACACACACAGACAAAGATAAAGAAATATTAATAGCTTAATAGTTATACAAAGAGAAATAGTTAAATAATTTTGGGAGAAAGAAAAATGGCGGCGATGCCTTAGGGCAAGAACCATTGGTTCTACGCATCGGCATGATATGTGCTGGATAGATTGGTGCGAATCCTGCCTTACCCCAGAATAACAATTCTCTAGCTCTGGCATTGACTGTGAACTGTGGCTCATTTGCCGAGAGTGCTGACGATTGAATATGAAGGAAGTACAAATCCTCAACACCTGCGTAAGTCCTGAGTTCAATAAGTTATTCGATTCACATATGGGAAAGATGCGGACAAAACAACAGTAGAGACGCGATTAATCGCGTCTCTACAAGAGTGATTAATCGCGTCTCTAATACCCCATACAAGCAAAAACCGCAAGGTCGCATTGTCGCATTACTTCGGAGGTTTTGATGGTTTTTCTCTTACCTGGTGTCAAATTCGATCTGGAGATGATCCAAAAGTATGATGCACCTGCACCCAGATACACCAGTTACCCACCTGCTACTGAATTAAGCGAAGCATTCAGCCTAGATGATTTACAAAATGCGATCGCAGCTTCAAATCAAAGAAAAACGCCCTTATCTTTATATTTCCACATCCCCTTTTGTCAGAGTGCTTGCTACTTTTGCGGCTGTAATACGGTAATTTCTAATAACAAGAATATTGCCAAACCTTACCTAGAAAATTTGGTTAAAGATATTCAGCAAACCGCAGCTTTAATCGATTCTGAGCGCAAAGTCCTGCAAATTCATTGGGGTGGCGGTACACCTAATTACTTAGAACCTGAGCAAGTAGAATTTATCTGGAAACATATCACCCAACACTTTACTATTGACCCATCGGCAGAAATTTCTATTGAAATTAACCCCCGCTATGTAGATAGAGACTACATTTTATTTCTGAGAAAAATTGGGTTTAATCGCATTAGTTTTGGCATTCAAGATTTTAATCATGAAGTTCAAGTAGCAATTAATCGTATCCAGCCGGAGGAAATGCTATTTGATGTCATGAGTTGGGTGAGAGAAGCCCAATTTGAAAGCGTGAATGTAGACCTAATTTATGGTTTACCTTATCAAACTCGGCAAAGTTTTCGGGAAACAATCAAAAAGACAATTGCATTAGATCCTGACCGAATTGTAGTTTTTAATTTTGCTTATATTCCCTGGATTAAACCAGCACAAAAAAATATTCCTGAATCAGCTTTACCTCTTCCCCAGGAAAAGTTAGAAATTCTCAAAATGACCATTGAAGAATTAACCAATAATGAGTATATGTTTATTGGTATGGATCATTTTGCTAAATCTAACGATGAATTAGCGATCGCGCAACGCAATGGCACTCTGAAGCGGAACTTCCAAGGCTACACCACCCACGCGGAAACGGAACTTTTTGGGTTTGGTGCTACCTCTATCAGCATGTTAGAAGATGCTTATTTCCAAAATCACAAGCAACTGAAGGAATATTATCAGGCAATTTCTACAGATAATTTGCCTTTGAGTAAAGGTATCAAACTCAATCAAGATGACATTATTAGACGCGATGTCATCATGAGTATTATGTCTCACTTTCAGTTACATAAACAAGACATCGCTGATAAATATCAAATTTGTTTTGATGAATACTTCAGCCACGAATTAGAGATGTTAAAGCCCCTAGAAGCTGATGGGCTGGTTAGTATATCTAAAAACTACATTTTAATTACAGATGTTGGTCGATTGTTAGTGAGAAATATTGCGGTGATTTTTGATAATCACATGAGAAAGAAGGAAAAACATTTCTCAAGAGCAATATAGGCGATTTAAATCCTCACTCATCCTCAAATCCCGCCGTCACCATAGAATGGTGCGGCTAATTTAACAAAGCCTGCGAAGGCAGGCTTCGTATCTATAGCCCCAGGCTTCCAGCCTGCGGGCGATATGTCGGGTAAGCACATCAATATATTCTAGAGGGCATAGCATTGCCATGCCCCTACCATTTATGGCCTTCTTTTTTCAAACCATAAAACTTAATGCCAAAAATCAATCCAATGACAAATGACCAATGACAAATGACCAATGACTATCGCAAATTCGCCGGAACATTTTCCGGAACTACCCAATAATAAATAGTTTTACCATCAACATTTAATGTCTGTTGTGGTTTCCAATCGCCCATATCAAAGGCGTGAGAAACAATCCGAGTACCGGGTTTAAGTTCTTTAAATAATTTGGGGCGGAGTTTGATGTTAACATCAGGTAGCAAGTAGAGCGTCACTACTGTAGCTTGACTCAAATCGGTGTTAAATAAATCTTGCTGGACAAACTTAACGCGATCGCTTACTCCAGCTTTTTGCGCATTCTGATTAGCTTCGGCAACTCTTTCGGGATTGATATCTATACCTACGCCTTGGGTTCCGTATTTTTGGGCGGCTGTGACTACTATTCTGCCATCACCACTACCCAGATCGTAAAGTACATCATTCTTACCCACTTTAGCAACGTTTAACATTGCATCTACCACAGGCTGAGGCGTAGGAACATAGGGAACATCACCAGGGCGTTCTTGGGGTTGTTCTGTAGTTGCTGGTGCTTCGGTTTGCTGAACAGTTACTGCTGGTTCTTGAGTGTCTGTTTCTGAACTTTGCTGTTGAGTTGTACAGCCAGTAATACCAAAGCTGACAACACTAAATCCTGTAGCTAGTAAAAGCAGAATTTTGGAGAAATTCATCACAAGACTCCTAATTTTTTTGGTATTTGGGTTATTTGAAAATGGGCATGGGGCATGGGGCATTGGGCATTGGGCATTGGGCATTGGGCATTGGGCATTGGGCATTGGGCAAAGACGCGATGAATCGCGTCTCTACAATTGTCCTCCTTGTCTTCCTTGTCCCCTTTACCTTACGCCCTTCGTTGACGGTATTGATTCCACAAAAATAGGGGTATTCCTGCTGCGACAACTGCGACGCCAAGCACTGCACCTACTCCGGTATAAACTAAGCTGGAGTAAAGCAGATAGGCGCACACTGCACAAAAAAGTAAAGGTGTGAACGGATACAAAGGTACGCGAAAGGCTCGTGGTATTTGCGGTTCGCGCTGGCGTAATACCAGCAGCGATATCCCGGAAAGCAGGAAGAAAAACCAAAACACTGGGGCGGTGTAATCTACCATTGTTTCAAAGCCTTTGCGGGTGAGGGTACCCAAGATAACCAAGGCTAAGGCGATCGCACTTTGCAAAAGTAAGGCATAGGTAGGTGTGCTAGGCCTTTGTCGCCAATGTCCCATGAAACCGAACAGCGCAAAATCTTGCCCTAAGGCGTAATTAGTCCGCGCCCCGGTAAAAATTGTGGCGTTGGTTGCGCCTAATGTACAAATTGCTATCAGTAGACTGACAAAAAAGGCTCCGGGTGCGCCCCAAAGCGATCGCATTAAATCTGCGGCGACGGCTTCCGATTGTGCCATATTTGCTACACCTAAGCCGCGCAGATAAGCCCAATTGATTAGCAGGTAAATGGTGGTAATAATACCAATACTCAATAAAAGCGATCGCAAAATATTACGGCGTCGATTTTGTATTTCTGCTGCAATATAAGCTGCTTCGTTCCAGCCACCGTAGGACAACAGCACAAACACCATTGCTAATCCCCAGTTACTAGACGCTGTGGATTCTACAGGGATAGTAGTATCAGATGTGGCAGTTAAACCAATAATTACCACCAGTAATAAACCTAAAACTTTCGCCGCAGTGAGTAAATTTTGCGTCCACTTACCTTGTTGCAAACCGACAATATTCAAAGCAGTTAAAAGTGCGATCGCCACTGCTGCATATATAGAGGGTGAAAATGTCCCCAAGCGCCATATTTGAGAAGCATAGTCCCCAAAAACAAATGCTAACAGTGCAATGGAACCTGTTTGAATTACTGTCATCCTCGCCCAAGCAAATAAAAAGGCGATTCCCTTACCAAAAGCTCGTTTCAAGTAATAATAAACACCACCAACATCAGGATAAGTTGTGGCTAACTCTGCATAGCATAATGCGCCTACCAAAGAAACTGCACCACCAACTAGCCAGAACAGCAGCACCGCAACATCGCTACCTGCATAATTCGCTACCAACGCCGGGGTTTCAAAAATCCCCGCCCCGATAACAATCCCCACAATCAGCGCCACAGCATCCGGTAATGTTAGCGATTGCTTGGGTGTGGCTATTTCCGGCGATCCTACCTGCTGAATTAAACTGAAGTTTTCACGTCTAGTCACTGGTACTCCTGATTGTTGTTGAGCGTTCGAGGGGTATTCTGTATTTAAATTTCATCATTGTGATAGCAACAGAATTACCCTCCTCTTGATACTCAAGACTAAAAAATTACTTAGCTTTAGTAAAAGCTCATAAGATTATTTATGCAGCTTAAAAGCGCAATATTTATATCTAAAAATATTTAGATTAATTAACACATCTATAAAAAGACAGATAAGCAATTTATTTCTCAAGGTAGAAACAGATAGCCTAATTTTTATAGCCTTGAGCAAAACAGCTAGAATTAAAAATATCACTTGTGATTTTCAGATTCTTATCAAGCAATCAACATAATTAGAGCAGATAATTCTCATAAATCAAGAAAATCTTTATCTGTCTTTCGGTTGTTACATTTATCTCAACTGGTAGAAACAATTTAAATGATTAATAGATAAATTATGTAATAACCAGACAAGATTTCTGAGGAGTTTATGAATATTATTGCTTGGGTTGTCTTAGGACTTTTAGCTGGTGCGATCGCAAAAGCAATTTATCCAGGTTATCAGGGTGGCGGTATCCTTTCCACAATTGTCTTAGGCATTATCGGCGCTTTCATTGGTGGAAGTCTGTACACGCTTTTACAAACAGGAACTTTGCAAATTACTGCTGCTGGTGCTGGATTTAGTCTAACAGGTCTATTTATAGCTGTAATTGGTGCAATTATTGCTATTTATTTATGGGGATTATTAAACAGAAGCAGCAGAGCGTAATAATTACTAATTCGTAATTCGTAATTCGTAATTCGTAATTAAATCAGACAAGATAAATGTAATTAATTACTCTTCGCCAACATCAGCATTACTTGTGAGTACGGATTACGAAGGATGAATTATTAATTAGTTTAACCACATTATTGTTTCAGGGAGAACCAAGAAATGTTTTTTCATAAAAAAGAACCGATTCATGTAGTAAACGTTAGCGAGGCGAACCCTCGGTTTGCGCAGTTACTCCTCGAACAATTTGGTGGAGCTACAGGAGAACTTACAGCTGCTCTACAATATTGGGTGCAATCTTTTCATGTCGAAAATGCTGGTATTAAAGACATGCTACAAGATATTGCGATTGAAGAGTTTGGTCATTTAGAAATGGTGGGTAAACTCATTGAATCCCATACAAAAAATACCGATCAAACAGAGGCTTATAAGAGTACTCTCTTTGCTATTCGTGGTATCGGGCCTCACTTTTTAGATAGTCAAGGTAGTGCTTGGACTGCAAATTATATCAACGAAGGTGGCGATGTAGTCCGCGATTTGCGAGCTAATATTGCAGCCGAAGCTGGTGCGCGTCAAACTTACGAAGAGTTGATTAAGTTAGCTACAGATGATGGTACTAAAAAAACATTAGTTCATCTGTTAACCAGAGAAATCTCTCATACCCAAATGTTTATGAAAGCACTGGATTCTCTGGGTAAATTAACAGATCCACTTTTTGGTAATATTCAGCCAGATGAAACTGTCGCTCTCTACTACAATTTATCTACAAACGGTAATGGTCATGATGAGCGCGGCCCCTGGAATTCTGAACCAACATTCAAATATATTGCCGATCCACTACAAAAGCATTCCTAATTAACTGAGGAATAACATAAGATGAGCCAGTTAGAAGTTAATTCTCTGGCTCATTTTTCCGGAAAAATAAAGTTAAAATTATGGAGAATTAACTAGTGATTGTAAATGTTACATCCGATGGTTGGGAAATTATTTACCATCGCGCACATGCTTTATTAGCAGCACAATTAGCAGGACAGTGGCGGCGTAAAAATGCTCCACCTCGCTTATATGAAACCATCGCCGCAATTTCTCATCATGATGATTTAGAGAAAGAATGGGAAGAAGATATTGTCACCGACGCTGGTGCGCCAATGGATTTCACCTTAGGTAAAGATGTACTTGTAGATAAACAAATAAATTTAGTCAAAAATGCTCGTTATCGCGGACGCTGGGTAGCTTTATTAATTTCTAGACATGTGAGTTATCTATATGAAGGAAATCGCGATCAAAGTCCAGAATTAGCCAAATTTCTGGATGAGCAAATAGAAAATCAAAAAATTTGGACTAAAGAATTAGGGATTCAAAAGAAAGATGTAGATGCAGCTTATGCATTTATGCAATGGTGCGATCGCCTGTCTTTAATTCTCTGTCAACAACAACTACCTGAGGATGAACGCTGGTTAGAAATTAGCAAAGGCCCTGATGATGAGCGTTATGATATTATGCAACGTAACGATTCTTTAGTAACTGTCAAACCTTGGCCTTTTGAGAATGAGAAATTTACAGTCAATATCGAAGCCTGTAAAATTAATCAGTTGAAATTCAAGAACAGCGCTGAACTTACTCAAGCACTCCAAGAAGCACCCATCAAAATCTTAGAGTGGACATTTGTAAAAAGTTAGCTATTAATTGAATATTGTACAGACGCGATTAGTATATCTAGTGGACTAACACAGCTAAAATGTTGCAATATATTTTCTTGTGGGGTGGACATCTTGTCCGCCCAGGACGGGCGAGACGCCCATCCCACAAGAGTTTTACTGATGCACTATTTTAGCTGTGTCAATCCAGTATTCTGGGCTTTGGTGCGTTGCGCTACGCGACAACACACCCTACATACAGAATATTTTAGGTAAAAAAATCAAATATGAATCCTATATTAATTCACAATTGTACAGACGCGATTAATCGCGTCTCTGATTATTAATATTTATCTTGCTTAATTGCGTTATACACATTGCAATTCCTTTTTCGTAATAAGCTGCTTCATTAATAAAGACGGGATACACTGTAGATTCACCTGCATAAACAATTTCTTTACCCTCAAAATTTAAAAATATCGGCTCTCCCGGATGCAATGGTTGATAATCCTGAAATTGTAGTTTTGGATGAATCATTGCTTCAATTTCTCCTATCTCATTTCGGGGATAGTCGATGGTTTCAATGCTGTGATAAACGTTGATATTATCTTTTACAGGCGGTGCTGTTCCCTGATTATGAGCTTCTAAATAATCTAAAATAGCGTGAATAATTGTTTCCGTTTCTTGAAATAATGCAGCATCTAAAACATTTTGTGCCACTGCACCAACTTCCAAAGTACAGCCAAATTCACAAATTGAATCTAAGTGAGGTCTGAACTTTTGCTGACTGGTAGAAAATAGGATATTTACTTTAGGACTAATTGATGTCAGATAAGCTCCTAAATGCAGATTTAATGAATTCTCATTACCTAAAATAATAGTCAGCCCCATATTAGCTGTAGAACTATGTAAATCAATCACAAAATCTGCTGGCTGACTACCTTGCAAGCCAAAAGTTTGATGAATTAATTTGGCTTGTTGTGCTTCATAACTAGCCAAATTTGGGTTTTCTAAATCTTCGCGGAGAAAACAGCGATTTAAATCTGTATCTACGTATCTTTTACCGATCGCACTAGCTTTAGGATTGGCGATCAATGTCCGACTCTCAAAACTTGAACGTTGAATTAAATGAGGCGATCGCTCAAATTTTTTAACTAGATAAATTCCCGTAACTTCATTTCCGTGAGTTCCACCAACAATTACAACACGCTTAATTTTGCTCATATTCCTACTGATTACCCCGATAACCTGAGACGTTCTTGGGATGAATCTTGCTCAATAGTCTCTATTTGTCAATATAAGGGAAAGCAACTATATTTAAGATATTTTTTGCACAAGTACACTATATATAAAAAATATAGTAATAAATATAGGATTTATGCAAATGGCACAATTATCTTCTGGTCTAAGAGTCCAGGGTCAAGGGTCAATAGTCAAAAATTAAGGTTTTTTGGACTTTGGACTTTTGACTCTTGACAACCTAAACGAAAAAAATATGACACTTGCATAAGTCCTAAAATAATAGTGGTTTGGGGAAGCGATGGAACTTCGACATTTGCGCTACTTTATTGCTGTGGCTGAAGAAAAAAACTTTAGCTACGCAGCTCAACGTCTGCATATAGCGCAACCTCCCCTCAGTCAACAGATTAGCGCCTTAGAAGCCGAAATTGGTGTTAAATTATTCGATCGCAAAAAGCGCCCCTTACAACTTACATCTGCGGGACAAGTATTTTTAGAAGAAGCGAGATTAGTTTTAAATCAACTAGAACAAGCGATTTTTCAAACGCAAAGGGCGAGTCGCGGCGAAATTGGCCAGTTAATCGTCGGAACCAATAGTTCTGTGGCTAATAGCGTGCTTCCAGATATGTTACGCACATTTCGCGATCGCTTTCCCCATGTCAAACTTATATTGCGCGAACTCACAGGTTCCGAACAAATTCAAGAACTCCTCAATCGTCGTCTCGATGTCGCATTCGATCGTTTATCCCATTCCCATCAACAAAATTCTCACTTAAGTTATCTACCCATTGTCCGCGAATCCTTGGTGATTGCATTACCCGCTACCCATCCCCTCGCCAATCTAGCAGAAATTCCTCTCGCTGCGATGGCTAATGAACCTTTTGTGTTACCTTCGCCGGAAATTGTCCCTTCCTATACAGAAATTATTAACCTCTGTCAGCAAGCTGGTTTTTTCCCCCAAGTAGTTCAAGAAGCAACTTGGACAATCACCGTTCTCAGTTTAGTTGCTGGCGGTATGGGAGTTGCACTGTTACCTAGCAACGTGCAAAATCTGCAACGTACAGGCGTAGTTTATCGCCCAATCCAAGGTGCAGATTTCTCCCGCGAGATTGTCGTTGTCTGGCGACGAGAAGATTCATCACCGGTTTTGCAGGAATTTCTCAAGGTAATTCGGGAGTTAACCTACTTTCAAATTTAGTGGGGTTAAATTTAGCGATCGCCTTGCTTATTTTTAGTAAAATATATTTCTTGTATATGAAACAAAAAACACCTGGGAGTGTTGCCGTGTTTCCACCCCGGGTGTTTTTCGTTTTAACTTGCTCCTCACACACAACTAAACGATATCATCCGTTCAATTTCTAGTCGGTGTTCTAGATCACATTTTCCAAAAAAATTAAACTTTGGCGGAAATTGGGCATTGGGCATTGGGCATTGGGCAATTCAATTTTGGATTTTGGATTTGCGATTTTGGATTGGGTTTGAATCTAAAATCTAAAATCTAAAATTCCTTGTCCTCCTTGTCCCCCTGCCCCCAGGTAAGATAAAAAGGACGCGAGATTAATCAAATGCATAGCTTCATACCCCCAGAACGCTTTTTTCCTTA
Organism: Calothrix sp. FACHB-168; assembly: GCF_963889195.1. Classification (NCBI taxonomy): domain Bacteria; kingdom Bacillati; phylum Cyanobacteriota; class Cyanophyceae; order Nostocales; family Calotrichaceae; genus Calothrix; species Calothrix sp. FACHB-168. Next base: position 78,886 of record NZ_CAWPNJ010000030.1, on the reverse strand, counting down.
CCTGAGTTGGACTGATATCCAAGAGATGCCAAATAAGGAAAATGTAGTAATTATTCAACCAGTAGGCGCAATTGAACAACATGGCCCCCATCTGCCGCTAATTGTGGATGCGGCTATTGGGGTTGGGGTGTTGGGGAAAGCTTTGGCAAAACTTGACTCCAGCATTCCGGCTTATGCTTTGCCCAGCATTAACTATGGTAAATCTAACGAACACTGGCACTTTCCCGGCACTATTACCTTGAGTACAGAAACTCTCACAGCCACAATTATGGAGGTGGGAGAAAGTATTTACCGGGCTGGATTTAGAAAATTAGTGTTGATGAATTCCCACGGGGGACAGCCGCAAGTTATGCAAATGGCGGCGCGGGATTTACATGTAAAATATGGGGATTTTTCGGTATTTCCCTTGTTTACCTGGCGTGCGCCTAATATTACCAAAGAATTGCTAACTCCTAAAGAAGCTAAATTAGGTATGCACGCCGGCGATGCGGAAACGAGTTTAATGTTGGCACTGTTACCGGAGCAAGTAAAACTCGATAAAGTTGTTGCTGAATATCCACCAGAACAACCACAAAGTACATTGCTAAGTTGGGAAGGTCAATTACCTGTAGCTTGGGTAACAAAAGATATCAGTAAAACTGGTGTGATTGGCGATGCTACAACCGCTACCAAAGAAAAAGGCGATCGCATTCTCGAATCCCTTTCCGATGGCTGGGTACAAGTCATACGTGACATTTATCACTTTCAACCAATTAGACGCGATTAATCGCGTCTCTACAATTTTCATTTATCCTCCTTGTCCCCCTTATGCCCTATACCCTATGCCCCAATACCTGCTTACCTGCTGTGGCACAAATATTTAATGGTTGGGCTGATTGCAAGACTGCATCTAGTAATCCGGGGAATCTGGCTTCTAAATCTTCTCGCCGCAATTGGTTGATGTGCTGCGTTCCTTCTTTATGGGTTAGTACTACGCCTGACTCCCGTAAAATTTTAAAATGATTGGACATTGTGGATTTGGCGATCGCAAAATCAAACCCTGCACAGCATTGCTCCCCCTTGGTAGCTAACAACCGCACAATTTCTAGCCTCACCGGATCGCCTAAGGCGTATAGCACTCCCGCTAATGTTATATCTTTTCGGTCTGGATGATACAAAAATCTCATAGTTGCACTATCTCATAAAATGGCTTATATTTTACTTATTCGATAATATCGAATAATAGAATTAAATTAGGAGGACAATTATGTCATCCGTTACAAGTGTCACGGAAGCCACATTTAAGCAAGAAGTTCTAGAAAGCCAAGTTCCTGTCCTAGTAGACTTTTGGGCACCTTGGTGCGGCCCTTGCAGAATGGTAGCTCCGGTTGTCGATGAGGTCGCTAGCGAATACGATGGACAAGTAAAAGTAGTGAAATTGAACACAGATCAAAATCCTACTGTTGCTAGCCATTATGGTATTCGGAGTATCCCTACGTTAATGGTATTTAAGGGTGGACGACAAGTCGATACGGTTGTGGGTGCGGTGCCCAAAACCACTTTAGCTAAGACTTTAGCACAGCATATTTCTTAAAGTTAATGGGCATGGGGCATTGGGCATTGGGCATTGGGCATTGATTTATTTACCCCCTCTGCACCCCTGCTCCCTTCCCAAACTATGGCTGAATTGTTTATACTCAAAATTTGAGCAATGAATAATAGTATTAACTTGTTCTCTCCTTATCAATTGGGTAACTTAGAACTGCCCAATCGCATAGTTATGGCTCCCTTAACTAGGCAAAGAGCCGGTCAGGGCAATGTACCACATGAGTTAAATGCTACATACTATGTGCAACGTGCTTCGGCTGGATTGATTATTGCAGAAGCAACTCAAATTTCACTCCAAGGACAGGGGTATCCAAATACACCGGGGATTCATTCACCAGAACAGGTGGCGGGTTGGAAGTTGGTAACGGATGCTGTACATCAACAGGGTGGTAGAATTTTTCTGCAACTGTGGCATGTAGGCAGGATTTCTCACCCTGATTTGCAACCAAATGGCGAATTACCTATTGCACCTTCGGCGATCGCACCTCAAGAAGGTCAAGCATTAACTTTTGAAGGATTAAAACCTTTTGTTACTCCCCGCGCTTTAGAAACTTCCGAGATTCCGGTTATTGTAGAACAGTACCGTCAAGCAGCAGCAAATGCTCTAGCTGCGGGGTTTGATGGCGTAGAAATTCACGCGGCTAATGGTTATTTAATTGACCAGTTTCTCCGGGATGGTACGAATCAAAGAACAGATGAGTATGGCGGTAGTATTGAGAACCGCGTCCGATTTTTACGAGAAATTGTCGAGGCTGTTACCAGCGTTTGGGATAGTAAACGGGTAGGAGTTCGCCTTTCCCCTAGCGGGACATTTAACGATATGCGTGACTCTAATCCTTTAGAAACTTTTGGATATATTGCGCAAGTATTGAGCCAATTTGATTTAGCTTATCTGCATTTGATTGAATCCACAGACGCAGATATCAGACATGGCGGAACAGCAGTACCAACGGATTATCTCAGAGAAATGTATACAGGAACACTAATTGTCTGTGGTGGTTATACGGCGGAAAAAGGTAATGCGGTGTTGGCGAATCAACAAGCTGATTTAATCGCTTTTGGCAGTTTATTTATTGCTAATCCCGATTTACCGCGACGTTTGGCTTTAAATGCACCTTTAAATCAGCCAATTCCTGAAAGCTTCTATGGTGGCGGGGAAAAGGGATATACAGATTATCCGTTTTGGTCGCCTGCGAACGAACCAGCAGTGAGTTTTTGACACTCTCCTGCCTAAAGGCAAGGAGATTCTTGATTCAACGAGTCCACTTAAATTAGACCCCTTGCGGTATCTAAAAAAGAGGTGGTTCTCTCCTCAAGCGTTAACTTTCCGAGTGCCCCTCGGTAGCTGGATTACTCCAAGAATTTGTTTGTTTAAATTCTGTGTCGTCTAGCCCCCATGTAGATTTTACCTATTCCTGGCAAGGAACTAGAACTATGGAATAGAACCCCATATCTTCAATTGTCAAGGTACAGATTGCCGCTAGGCAGTTAGGTTTTTATACAGGTTGATTACCATGCCTGTTATAGGTATTCTACTAGATTTTACTGAGGACTAAACACCTCAAATCGTTTTTATTAGGCAGTGCGTTGGTGCGGCCGTTCGATCTTGGGGGTTTCCCCGAGGAGGAACTGCCGAAAGGGTTCCCAGGCTTGAAGCAACTGCCATCCCCCTGCCTAAAGGCGCTTGAGTTTTCAACGGGTTCCATTATAATTGCTTTGGCGTAATGGGTGGCAACCTTTTACACCAAAAAAGCATTTAGACCGATAATCAGAATCGCTATCACTGGATAGCAACTTCAACAATCAGGAGAATCTCATGAGCGCGATCGCACCTACTCAAATCCTAGATGTACCCACTGCTATTGTTCAGCGTCGTTCTATTAAGACTTTTAAATCAGACCCCATAGCCCCAGAACTACTCAAGCAACTAGTAGAATTAACCGTAGCTGCACCTAGTAGTTTTAATATTCAAGCTTGGCAAATTATTTTGGTGCAAGATGAAGCACAAAAAGAAGCTTTAGCAGCTGCGTCTTGGAATCAAAAACAAATTATCCAAGCACCTGTAACATTTGTGTTTGCAGCAGATCCGAACGCTGGAGAAAAAGATTTAACACCAATTTACGAAGAAGCACTGAAAACTGGTGCCTGGAATGAAGGTACAGTCAACTACTTTAAAAATGCTATCCCGCAATTCCAAGCTGGTTTAGGAGACAAGCGACGCGAATATGCAATCAAAGATGCAATCATTGCAGCTACCCATTTAGTACTTGCAGCCGAAAGCTTAGGATTATCCACCTGTTTTATGAATGGTTGGATTGAAGATCAAGTGAAAGCAGTGATTGGTGCAGCTGAAGATCCAGATTTAGCGATCGCAGTTATTGTACCTGTTGGCTATGCCGCAGAACCACGCCTTAATCCTGGTCGTTTACCTTTATCTGCTAACGTATCTGTAGACAGAATTGGTAACGCTTATCAGGGGTAATTCTTAGCGATAATAAAGTTGACTGTTGACGGTTAACTGTTAACAGTCAACAGTCAACATTCAACAATCCTTTATTTTTCGGCGCGTGGTTCGCTTCATCATAGCTGGCTCATTGCAGGTTTAACATTTTTCCCTAGCTCATCAAATTTCACCCTTAAAGGAAAATTGCACCTATGCCAAAAACAGCTTTAATAGTCGGAGCCGGTAATGGATTAAGCGCCTCTATTGCCCGTTTATTTGCCAAATCAGGACTGAAAATCGCCCTAGCTGCTCGCAGCATTGAGAAACTGACACAGCTAAGTAATGAAATAGGTGCAGTTAGCTTCGCTGCTGATGCTGCAAAACCAGAGGAAGTAAACCAGTTATTTAGCGATGTTGAAAATCAACTTGGTACTCCGACAGTAGTTGTTTACAATCCCAGTTTTCGAGTACGAGGGCCTTTAATTGAACTCGAACCTAGCGAAGTTGCTAAGACTTTAGAAATTACTGCTTATGGAGGGTTTATTGTTGCCCAAGCTGCTGCTAAAAGAATGTTACAGCAAGGAGGAGGGGCGATATTTTTTACCGGAGCTTCTGCGAGTATTAAAGGTTACTCGCAATCTGCACCGTTTGCAATGGGTAAATTTGCCTTAAGGGGTTTAGCACAAAGCATTGCTAGGGAATTAGCACCTAAGAATATTCACGTAGCACATTTTGTCATCGATGGTGTAATTCGTTCTACAGAACGCCAAGATCCAGCAGATAACCCAGATAGTACCCTCGATCCGGATGCGATCGCTCAAACTTACCTCAACATCTTAAATCAACCCCGCAGCGCTTGGACATGGGAAGTAGAACTACGTCCTTGGGTTGAGCGTTTTTAATAAACACAATTGTAGAGACGCGATTCATCGCGTCTGCCCAATGCCCAATGCCCAATGCCCAAAATCAGGAGAACCTACCATGATTGACTTATATTATTGGACAACACCCAACGGTCATAAAATCACAATTTTCTTAGAAGAAGTTGGACTTACTTATAATATTATTCCGGTAAATATTGGCGCTGGTGACCAATTTAAGCCGGAATTTTTAAAGATTTCACCTAACAATCGTATCCCAGCAATTGTTGATAATGAACCTGCCAATGGCGGCACATCAATTTCTATTTTTGAATCTGGTGCAATTCTGTTATATTTAGCAGAAAAAACCGGAAAGTTAATTCCTCAAGATTTACACCAACGTGTAGAGGTTTTACAGTGGTTATTCTGGCAAATCGGCGGTTTAGGGCCAATGGCGGGACAGAACCACCACTTTAGCCAATATGCACCAGAAAAAATTGAATATGCTATTAATCGCTACGTTAAAGAAACAGGGCGATTATATGCAGTTTTAGATAAAAGATTGGCAGATAGAGAATTTGTAGCAGGCGATTATTCCATTGCTGATATTGCCACTTATCCTTGGATTGTGCCTTATGAACGTCAAGGTCAAAACTTAGAAGATTTTCCCAATTTAAAGCGTTGGTTTGAGGCAATTAAAGCTCGTCCGGCGACAATTCGCGCTTATGAAAAGGCGGAAGCATTGAAAAATCAGGCATTAGATATTGAGAAGTCACGGGATTTATTATTTAATCAATCCGCCCAGACTATTCAACGTTAATCCTGGATATTTTAGAGGGCATGGCAATGCCATGCCCCTACAATTTGGCGCATTCTTTTTTCAAATTGGTATTCAGTTTTTTCTTACCAAAAACGAGGAATCACCCTCTCAATAATGGTGTTAACTACTCCGGTGGCAAAATCTTGCGCCCAACTTCTGACTTCAGCTTTTGTTGGTTGGGTTGCTTCCACATTTTCAGCTTGGGAATTATCTTCTTGGAATGCAACTTGTACGCCAGTTTGAGAAATTACTTCCTTGAATGTATTAATCGGAATGGCTGCGTTAAAGCCTGTTTTGATTTCTATCTCTCCGCCGCTAGCAGACTCATTTTTAATTACTCCGTCGCGATCGCCTTGTCCGTGAATTCCTACCACACGCCCGCTCACATCAAATACCGGGCCGCCACTCATACCCCGTCGCGTCACCGCATCATAACGCATAGTATAGCCTTGAGGCTTGCTTTCTGGACGGCTGGTAATTTGTCCTTTTGTAAACTCATATTCCCGGTCGTTATTATTCTCAATAGACATGGGATAACCAGAAATATAAATACCTGTACCAATTCCCGCATTATCAGAATTGCTAATTGGGGCAACAGGATACTCTTCTGTACTTTCAAATTTCACAATTGCTAAATCTGGATCGCTATCATTTCTCTGTAAATTTTGCACAGAAATGACGTTATGAGTTTTATTTTTGCTGGTGCGAATGCTGTATTCAGTATTTGCACTTTTAACCACATGATTTGCTGTTAATACAGTATAAGTATTACCATCTCTACTAATAATTACCCCAGAACCACCATAATTACTACCTAATGAATTATCAATTCGCACTGTTGTGGGTACTGCAATTTGCGCTACTTCTTTGGCTGTTTTAGCAGATGCAGGCTGATTAATTACTATGGCTGCTACTACTGCTGTTCCTGTTAAGAATCCAGGAACAGAGTTAAAGCGAGAAAAACTGAAATTCATAATTAACTACTCTGAGGTGAAAATTATCAAAAAAGGCAGTCTCGATGAAACCATTTTCATCGCCTTGTATGAAAGAGAAGGGAAGGTGAGGGAAGGGAAGGAGGACAAGGAGGACAAGGGAGACAAGGAGGACAAGGGGGAAATAACTCTTTTAGGACAGACCAAACCTGAAAATCTCTCTTTCTTCCCAATCAACAGTCAACCGTCAACCGTCAACGCTATTTCCAAGCTAGTTATGAAACTGCAAATAATTAGTAATAGGAATTCCCCAACTAGAACTAACTATTTGTGGTAACAATCCTAGTGGTGGTTCTGTACCATCTTCAAAGGTATACATACCAAAATTTGGATCGCGGTTTTTCATGCGTCCATTAATCCCAATTAGCAAGCCACTAGCATTAAAAATCGGGCCGCCGCTCATACCTATAGCAATATCATTTGTGTAACCTAAGCGATAACCTTGCGCGAGAGATTTTGGGGGTAAGACTGATATTTCGCCAGTGGTAAAGCGGAATATTTTGATACCTCGATCAAAAGTAGTGGCTAAACTCTGTCCTTGGTACATGGGGAAGCCAGCTGCAAATACAGGCTCTCCTAGTTTTACGGGTTCAGTGCTAATTGTTGTGATTTGATAGCGGGAATTACTGCGAAACTGAGTAATTGCTAAATCGCTATTACCTAGTTGCTGTGGTTGGCGCGATGGAGTATAACGACGACCATCAGGGGTGATAATTGTATGGCGATCGCTAAAAGCGACTACATGCCAGCTAGTTAATACTGTGTAGATTTGTCCTTGATGCTGCACAATCACACCAGAACCTGAAGCATTAGCGGTGAGGATGCGCACAGTAGTTTGTTGTGCTAATTTTTGAATCTTCTCTTTCTGGGTGGGAGTTGTGAGAGAATATTTAGGGACTGTTTGGGCAATAGTACTCTGCTGAACTGGCAAATCAAATTGCGCGCTCGCTAAATTTATGATCAGCCCCAATAATAACCAACCACTGAGGGACATTTAATTGAACTCTCCGCTACGTCCTCCATCCGGTTGCGGTTGGGATGGTACTGGCTCAACATTGCTAGGAGTAGACGATGGTGTAGGGTTTGTATCTTGTCCTAAGCGATCGCTCACATCTATATAAGGTACTGTACCACTTTCATAGAGGGATGGGGCACCAGCTTGTCCATCACGCCATGCTAAGAGATTATTTAGGGTTCTTACTCCATCTTCACGGGGTTTGAGGGTAAATATCAAGCCTTCACAACGTCCATTAAATCTGCTAGCAGTACAGACAACTCTTTGCCCATTCATGATACCGACAGTAATAAATCTCAGCTTTTTGCTCAGTCGATATGTTTCTAATCTGGCACTGACTTCTTCACAACGTTGTACTGGGTCGTAGCCTGATTGTGTGAAATAATTAGAAGTCCAGCGAATCCAAGGTTCCCTCGCACCGGAGTAAGTTTGGTACACTGTTACGGGTACGCCTGTGGTGCGATCGCAATAAAATCCTCTTGCTTGGGCGTAGCTTGGTTGATGTAGAGAAACAGTAGCCCCAAATGCGATCGCACCTACTGTGAAAACTGTTGTTAATGATTGCAGTTTCATCGTGATGCTATACTCCTTAAATGTAAATAAAGTTAGCTTTTTATTCTTTTTTAAGGATTCCCCAATTTTAAATTCATCTCATTTTTTGCCTAATTATCAGCAAAAATCCCCAACTAATTGCAACGCAATTGCGATAATCAGCAAAAATGAATTGTTCCATTAATTATAGTCAATTCAGCACAATTTTGGCAATTATAATTATCTAATCGTCAAAATTCGCTTATTAACATTCATGAATTACAGCAGATTGCCAGTTAGTGAGGTACAGATAATCGTTGATTGTAGGGGCACTGGCACTGCCATGCCCCGAAGCGCTTACTCATTTACCTGAAATATGCTGTAAGTATTTATATCAAGAATGAATTACCATCCTGAGTCTTGAATAATTGAAAATTTATAGCTAATTACTGAGCTATAAAAAGGGTTAGAAACTGTATATAGACTTATGCATGTACTAATATTTTTAGCGACACATCAAAATATTCTAGAGGGCATGGCAATGCCATGCCCCTACAATCTTTCGCATTCTTGTTTAAGATTAGTGTTATATCTGTGACTAATTACTCCCATATTAAAAAACTTCCGCGTCATCAATTTGATGACGGGAAGTTACACAAATAATCTCAATTTGCAGATATAGATTGCAAAAATTAACTAACTGTAATTACCACGCCTAAACTCTCAGTTGCTAACCTATTCACTGCGGAGACTGCATAGGTACCTGCCCCTACTGTAGCAAAGTTAGTACCAGCAGATAAAATGCGCTGAATCTCCCAATTTTCTCCCGCTTGGCGATACAGTACCCAAGAACGAACTGGTTGATTATCCCCTGGTTGCCAATTAAGTCTACCGTTGACATATTGCAATGCGGTGGGGGGTGCTGGCGGTGTGGTGTCGCGCCAAGGCATAATTGGTGCTATGGCAGGTTTGGTATAAAGCTGAGTTTGGAATTTATCAGCGATACCTTGACTGTTTTGGATCAAGACATCGAGATTAAAGAAGATATTTCCTAAAGACAAGTTTGCCGTTTGGCTACGGCTAAATACTACTTGTTTTTCAATTTCTTCACTCTCCCGGCTCTTGTTACTGGGTTCTGTTAAATTGTTACCAGCATAAACATGTTTTTGCTTAGTATTTACCTGCGTCCACCATCTAAGTAAGGCGGTATAACTTTGTTGTGCTTGGTCGGTACGCCAGTAGAGTTGAGGGGCAATGTAATCAATCCAACCTTGTTCTAACCATTTCTTTGCGTCGGCATACAGAACATCATAGGCATCTAAGCCGGTAATTCCTGTTGGTTGTCCGGGTCGGTAAATACCGAAGGGACTGATGCCAAATTTAACATGGGGCTTGGCAGCTTTAATGCCTTCCGCTAGACGTAGCACCATGAGGTTGACGTTTTCTCTGCGCCAGTCACCGATATTCAATCCGCCGCCAGCTTGTCGATAAGTTTCGTAGGTTTTGCTATCGGGGAAATTTTGACCGGATATGGGATAAGGGTAAAAATAATCGTCTAAGTGAACGCCATCGAGATCGTAACGGCGCACAACATCGAGAATGACATTATAAGCTCTATCTTGGACTATTTGCAATCCAGGGTCCATCCATAGCTGACTACCCCATTGATAAACAACTTGGGGATTAGTGACGGCTATGTGAGGAATGACGTTTGTTCCTTGTCTAATAGAGGTTTTAGCGCGATAGGGATTGAACCAAGCGTGAAGTTCAATGTTGCGTTTGTGGCATTCGGCGATCGCAAATTCTAAGGGGTCATAAAATGGATCTGGTGCTTTCCCTTGAGTTCCTGTAAGCCAAGCACTCCAAGGTTCTAAAGTCGAAGCATACAGCGCATCACCTTCGGGACGTACCTGCAAAATTAGCGCATTAAAGTTAAGTTGCTGCAATCGTTTAATAATCGCAACTAATTCTGATTTTTGTTGTTCGGTTGGTAATCCCGGTTTAGAAGGCCAATTTCCATTCCAAACTGAGGCTACCCACACACCGCGAAATTCCCGTTGATGATTTACCCTCACCGTATTTGCTGGTGTTGGGGTTGGTATTGGTACTGGAACTGGTGCGGGTGCGGGTGCTGGAACTGGAACTGGAACTGGCGCTGGTGCTGGTACTGGAACTGGAACTGGTACTGGTGCGGGTGCTGGAACTGGAACTGGTACTGGTACTGGCGCTGGTGCGGGTGTTGGTACTGGCGTTGATGAGGGGATTGGCGTGGGTGGCGCAATCAAATAAGTAGAGGTAATTTTATCTGCTTGCCCCAGGTAAACTAAAGCTTGATAGACTATTACTGCAACATCACCGCGAGTGGCGGCGATATTGGGGTTGAGTAATTTGATATTGGGATAGCTAGCTACTAACCCAGTACTAGTAGCAATAGCTACTTGATTTCTCGCATAAGCCGCGATCGCATTGGCATCTTGATAAAATTGCGACAGCTTATTTACCAAATCGGGTTTAATTTTAGTGGCAATATCCAAGCCATTGACTATGGCGACAAAGACATCGCCCCTGGCAATTCTATTATTAGGGCGAAAAGTGCGATCGGGATATCCACTGATAAATGCTGTTTCATAGGATTGCTGAATCGCACTAAAAGCCCAATGGCTAGTAGGGACATCAGTAAAAGGCACATATTGGCGCTTTTGCGCTACTGTAAATACTTTCTTAATAATGGCAGCAAATTCTGCACGAGTTACTGAGTTATCTGGACGAAAAGTCCCGTTTGGATACCCACTTAAAATACGACGCGCTGATAAAGCTTCAATAAATAAGCGTGCCCAATGGTTTTTGATATCCGAGAATGATGTAGAAGTAGATACCATTGTGGATTGCACCTAGCTGTGATTTTTTATTCTACTTTGTTAATTTAGCAACAGAAAGGCGATCGCGGGTGAATTCAGCAGCAGGGGAGCAGGGAGCAGGGAGTAAGGGGGAGAAAGAAAATATTTTCGGAGTATATTGGATAATTGATTTTCTGGAAGTCCCTAATGGGGAGAAAATTTCACAAACCTTTGATATGCGCAGCGCAATAAAATATTCATCCAATAACATTTATTTCGTCAAACATGATATAAGTTAAGACTGCTATATTCACGCTAGTACAATTGTTCAAATTGCAGAGTTTGCTTCCTCACGGAAATAGCTATGGCGAAAAATTGCGTAAAACTATACCAATTTATCGGCAATGCTGCTAAACTCACCTGACTGTTGTTTGGATAGATAAATCCTAAATTCTCTAGCGGAATTAGTAGACAATCTAAATTTACTTGCTACACTTTTACTTCATTAGCCTAGCAGCATAGCGCCTATGGTTCATGTCAAGCGCGTCGAACTTACCAACTTTAAGTCCTTTGGTGGTACTACCCAAGTTCCTTTACTGGGGGGGTTTACTGTAATATCTGGGCCGAATGGTTCTGGTAAATCGAATATTCTCGATGCGCTGCTGTTTTGTCTGGGATTGGCTAGTTCTAAAGGAATGCGTGCCGATCGCTTACCGGATTTGGTGAATAATACTCAAACGGCGAAAAGTCGCGCGACTGTGGAAGCTAGTGTGACGGTGACTTTTGATATTAGCGATGCGGTTTCGATTAATGATACCAAGCCAACAGTACAAGATAGTTTAGAGGATGTAGAAGTTGTAGAAGTTGAGGAAACCGAGGAAATCGAGGAAACGGAAGAAATTAAGACAAATTCTAAGCTTCCTAACCCAGAAACCTCAAATGAGTGGAGTGTTACCAGAAAGCTGCGGGTAACTTACCAAGGAACTTATACATCGAATTACTATATTAATGGTGCATCCTGTACCCTGACGGAATTACATGAAGCTTTAGAGACGCTGCGGATTTATCCTGAAGGTTATAACGTTGTACTGCAAGGGGACGTTACCAGTATTATCTCGATGAACGCCAGGGAACGGCGCGAAATTATTGACGAATTAGCGGGTGTAGCAGCATTTGATCGCAAAATTCACCAAGCGAAGGCGACTTTAGATGAGGTGAAGGAAAAGGAAGATAGTTGTCGGATTATTGAAACTGAATTAACTGTACAACGCGATCGCCTGTCGCAAGACCGCGCCAAAGCGGAAAAATATCAAAAACTCCGCGCGGAATATTTAGCAAAGCAATCTTGGGAAGCAGTGTTATCTTGGCGTTCCCTCCAAGCACAGCAGGAAAAATTAGCTAACCAAATTCAAAATGGCGATCGCAAATCCGTAGAACTTTCTACCGAACTCACTGCCCTAAATACTACAATTGAGCAAACTACTGTTGAATTAGATCAACTCAATGCCCATGTGAAAGCTTTGGGTGAAGAAGAATTATTAGCAGTACAATCTACCCTAGCTACCCAAGAAGCCGAACACAAACAACTCCAGCGTCAGCGCAGCGAATTAGACACCGCAATTCAAGAAACGACAAAACGCCAAGCGCAAAGTCAGCAAGAAATTCAACAACATCAGCGTTCCCTCGAACAAATAGCAGAAACTCAGGTTGTGGAAAAGCAATCGATTGTTTACTGTCAGCAACAACGGGATGAAACGCAACAAGCTTTAGAAACTTCTCGCCAAGCAGCAACGGAAATCGCTTCTGCTTCTGAAGCTTGGGTACAGCAACAAACGGCGTTAAACCATCAAATTGAAACGCTGCTGCAAACTCTCGAACCCCAACGTACCGAACAAGCGACGCTGAGAGAACGGAACGATCAGTTACAGCAGCAAATTCAAGAACAAACTCAACTCGTAACTAGTTTAGAACCAGAATTAGCGACAAAACAAGCTGAATGCAGTCGCTTAGAAACAGAATTTAATAGTTCTAGCGAACCGATTCAAAATCTCGCGCAAAATCTCGCCGCCACAGAACAAGAACTGCAAATTCAACAAGATACGCAAAAGCGATTATTACAAGAACAGCGAGAAAAACAACGCCAATTAGATAAATTAGAAGCACAAGCGCAAGCACAGCAGGAAATTCAAGGAACCCAAGCCAGCAAAGTGATTTTACAATCGGGAATGCCGGGATTGTGTGGTTTAGTGGTACAGTTAGGCAGAGTCGAACCCCGCTATCAACTGGCTTTAGAAATTGCGGCTGGCGGCAGATTGGGACATATAGTGGTAGAAGATGACGGGATTGCGGCTGCGGGAATTGAACTGTTAAAGCAGAAACGCGCCGGGAGAGCGACATTTTTACCTTTAAATAAAATTAATCCGCCGAGATTTACCCAAGATGCTACTCTCCGATTAGCTAGCGGTTTTGTTAATTATGCGGTGAACTTAGTAGAATGCGATCGCCGTTATAAAGATGTCTTTAGTTATGTCTTTGGTAACACTGTTATTTTCTCCACCTTAGAACAAGCGCGGAAAAACCTCGGTTTATACCGTATCGTTACCCTAGACGGGGAATTACTAGAAACTAGTGGCGCGATGACTGGCGGTAGTAACACCCAGCGTTCATCTTTGCGGTTTGGGAACAGCGAAGCAGCAGAACCGGAAGAAGTCGCCGCATTACGCAGACGTTTAGGGGAAATTGAGAAGGTTTTAGAACGGTGTGGCGAAGCGATTTCTACTCTCGCAACCAAAGCCAAAACTTTATCGCAGCAAGTGACAGAAGCGCGTCAAGCCAGAAGAGAACAGCAAATTCAATTAGAACAGCTGCAAAAAGAAATTAAAACCTTAACAGCGCAGTTAGAAAACACGCGATCGCAATTAGCCCAAAATAGCGAAAAATTTGCCACAGCACAATCCCGCTTAGAAGTTTTGGATCGGGAATTACCGGGACAGGAAACGCAGTTGCAACAATTGCGACAAACTCTAGCAGAGTTAGAAGCCTCCCAAACCCCTAGCGAATGGCAACAAATCCAAGCCACCATTAAAAACCAAGAGCAACAATTACAACAAAGAGAAACAGCTTTACGGGAAGCAGAACAAAGATTAAGAAATTTAGAAAATCAACAGCAACGCTTACAAGAGAAAATCCAAGAAGCCGAAGAACGCATCACCCAGTACCAGCAAGAGCAAGAAACCCAGCAAAATCAACTCGCAACCATTACAACTCAACATAGCGCCCTCAGCAGCCAAATTGCCGAAACTCGTGCCAAATTGAGCGAGATGGAACAGAATTTAGGGGAAGAGAAACAAAAACGCGATCGCACCGAACAAGAATTGCGATCGCATTTACTGCGGCAACAACAACTAGAATGGGAACTAGAAAAACTGCAAGAAACCCTCACAGCTAGGCGCGAGGAATTAGTTAACGTCAGAGAACAACTGCAAACCTTAGCGCCAGAATTACCTGATCCACTGCCAGAAGTCCCTGATCAAGTAGACTTAGAAGAATTGCAGAAAGAATTGCGATCGCTTGCCAAACGTTTACAAGCAATGGAACCAGTAAATATGCTGGCCTTAGAAGAATACGAACGCACACAAAACCGTCTCCAAGAACTGACGCAAAAGCTGGAAACCCTAGAAGGAGAGCGCACCGAATTACTTTTGCGCATTGAAAACTTTACTACATTACGCCAACGCGCCTTTAAAGAAGCCTTCGACGCCGTGAACGAAAACTTCCAATCAATTTTCGCCACCCTTTCCGAAGGTGACGGATACTTACAACTAGACGATCCCGAAGATCCCTTTAGCAGTGGCTTAAACTTAGTTGCGCACCCCAAAGGTAAACCAGTACAGCGATTAGCTTCCATGTCTGGGGGTGAAAAATCCCTCACAGCCTTAAGTTTTATCTTTTCTTTGCAACGCTATCGTCCCTCCCCCTTCTACGCCTTCGATGAAGTTGATATGTTCTTAGATGGGGCAAACGTAGAACGATTAGCTAAAATGATTAAACAACAGGCTAAACAAGCACAATTTATAGTTGTGAGTTTGCGCCGCCCGATGATAGAATCAGCCGAACGCACAATAGGCGTTACTCAAGCACGGGGAGCTTACACCCAAGTTTTGGGAATTAAATTGCCAGCCGACCATACATCTGCTTGAGTTTTTGTTAATAATAGTGTATAGATTAACCGGATTCGAGATCAGGACTCGGTATAGAATGACCTCTGAACAGATAATTAGGCGTTCCGACATATTAAATACTCAGGTGATTACCCGCGACAACGGTAAGCGAGTAGGTATCGTTAGTCAAGTCTGGGTGGATATAGATCAACGAGAGGTTGTAGCTCTTGGCTTGAGAGACAGCCTGATCTCTATTTCTGGTATACCACGCAACATGTACCTGAGCAGTATCAGCCAGATTGGCGATGTCATCCTGGTAGATAACGAGGACGTAATCGAAGATATTGAAATTGAAGCCTTAAGTAACCTGATTAACTGGGAAGTAATTACAGAAACAGGTGAAGTATTAGGAAGAGTGCGCGGCTTTAAATTTAACGGTGAAAATGGTAAACTCCACTCCATAGTCATCGCCTCCTTGGGATTACCCCAAATTCCCGAACAAGTCCTAAGTACCTACGAACTTTCAATTGATGAAGTCGTCAGCACAGGGCCTAGTAGATTGATTGTCTTTGAAGGTGCAGAAGAAAGAACCACCCAATTGTCAGTTGGCGTTCTCGAACGTCTGGGTATTGGTAAAGCACCTTGGGAACGAGACGCTGATGAAGAATACTACGCCGCACCCCGTACCGTCGCCCCTGGAAATCAACTCCCAAGTGGTGTACCATTACAACCACCCAAACCCAAAGTCCGCACCCCCGAACCCGTAGCGAGGGAAGAATGGGACGAAGATTATATTGAAGAAGAAAAACCCCAGCGCCAAGTCATGCAAGCGCGTCAATACGAATCGATTCAATACGAAGAAGACGACGAAGAAGACAACTGGAGTGAAGCGACAGACAAAGACAGGTATCAACAGCCTGTGAAATTTGAAGCGCAACCCTACAAAAAGCCTTATGTCGATGAATACGACAATTACGACGACGTAGAAGGCGATGCTTGGGAAGATGAACCCCAACCCGTGAATATTCCCAAGAAAGTCAAAGAGAAACAGCCAGAATACGAAGAAGAAGGATATTAAAGTAATTCGTAATTCATAATTCGTAATTCGTAATTGATTTTAAATTTAAACCTCTCCTCGCCCGCGAAGAGGGGTTTAATTTATTAATCTTAAACTGCGTAGGTTGGGTTGAGGAACGAAACCCAACACCTCAAAGTCTTGCAATTGTTGGGTTTCACTTCGTTCTACCCAACCTACTTACTACTACTGAATCGATGTTCTAGCTTGACACACCGCCAATTTGAAAAATTTGTTCAGCATTCAAATTTAATTCTGGGAAAGCTTGTGATATCAGGCGTTCTCCTGCAAGGAACTGCCGAACTTGGTATTCCCCCTCAACTAACGAGTAAACTGTAATAGTTGGTTTTTTTGGGTTACCAATAAACCGCCTACCACCTAACGCTGCATAATCAACAATCCAGTATTCCGGGATACCTACCGCTTCATAGTCAGCCGCTTTTTTTAAATAATCATCTCTCCAGTTAGTACTCACCACCTCAATTACTAAGGGAATTGATTCAGCTTGGCTGACAGTCGATTCTTTTTTCCATCGAGGCTCATTGACTAAATTAGGCTGATTTAATACCAACACATCTGGAGAATAAGCTGAATCACCCTCTAACGGCTTGATAAACGCTGTTTTAGGAATGAAGTAAGGTAGTTTTAACCGTTTATATTCTGCAACTATTTCTCCAACTAAAAACCCAATTACTTGTTCATGATCGCCTGTAGGTGGTGTCATCTCAACAATTACTCCGTCATACAATTCATAGCGTTTTTGGGAGTTTTCTGGATACCAAGCGATAAAATCATCAAATGTTACCAACTTACGTAAGGCTTGAGTCATAATTTTTCGCCTTTATATCGCCTTATATATCTTTCAAATCTACACCAACAAGCCACTGCAAAACTGCATCGACATTTAGGGATTAATCGCAGAATTAGCCATTTTAATCAACGAAGCGCGATCGCCTGCTTTTAACCCTACAGTATATTGCACTCCCCGTTGCCGCCAAGTCAAGGTAGCATCTGAGCAATTCGCACCACAGGTAGCATCGACAAAATAACCCCTGATTCCCCTTGCTAAAGTCACAGTTTTACCTGTGAGGCTAGGTGTTTTCCGCGTTACAGCTTCCGCAGTGACAACGCCCAACCTACAAGCCGTTCCACCATTACAATCGGGACTAAAACCTAGTAAAATTTCGTATTTATTTCTGGTAGCGCTTTCGACAATAGCGTAAATTTTGGTTACGCCATCGGATTCAGGAATAAATTTGGGTAATAATATACGAATTCGGCTCTTTTGCTTGATTTTAGCTAAAATAGGTCTAAATACTAAATTAGGTTCAGAATTAGTTGTTTGAGCTTGATTTTGGGCTATTTGCTGAGACTGATTGTTTACAGATGCGATCGCCGGATCGGGTAAATGGTGAGTACTGGCTAGTAAAATTGCAGTACAAGCAGCAGTGAAATATTTAAAACCAAAGGTTATCATCACAATCCTCTCACCTATTTACTAGTAAATACTTAAGTTTTTAGCCCAATTCTAGTATTGAATTACGCCGATTGTCCAGAGTTTTAAAAAATAGCGGTCTGCAAAATTGTAGCTAATCAAGGAACTGTTATTTTGAGATATAAGTCTGAGAATTGTAAATTTAACAATTTATACAGATACAGTCTGAGGAAATAACTTAAATATGCGAAAAATCGGTTTTATATTCCTCACTGTCCTCAGTATATCTGCCGTTAATTATCATGCGATCGCGCAAATTTCACCCAATAAACCATTGTACCGCGAAATCAATGGAATAGAGTTATTGTATAAATATTATGGTTTTGTTGATTAGAAGGTTGAAAGCTCACGCAGAGGCGCAGAGGCGCAGAGAAGAACGCGGAAATTAGGACTTTTACAAGAGACTTTAAACTGCTTTCACCAAGAACAATAAAAATCTATCTTCTCTAGTCTCTAACTCCTATTTTTAAGGTAGTCAATCACGAAATAATCTCACAAATAAACATGAAAATATCGCTTTCCCATGCCCAATACTTCGACTTCGCTCAGTACAAGTGCCCAATGCCCAATGCCCAACTAAATCTAAAGAACTCATTAAAAATTTAAAATATCCAATGATTCCTCAATTTCTAAATCTAAAATTTTTTCTCTAGCTTCGTTGTGTTCGGCTATCTTTCCTTCTTTCCAATAAATATCTGCTGCTTTTTGGAAATCTTCTAATGCGCCTTGCTTATCGCCAATACCAAAACGAGCATGACCGCGATTATAATAAGCATCAACATAATGAGAATTTAGCTTAATTACCTGAGTATAATCTTTCATGGCATTGTGATAATCCCCTAAATCAAAATGGGCATTACCACGGCTATAATAAGCATCCACATAATTAGGATTAATCTTAATTGCTTGGGTATAATCAGCAATTGTTCCCTCATAATCGCCTAAATCAGCACGGGCTTGAGCGCGGTTATAATAAGCAACAGCATCATTTGAATTAATTTTAATGGCTTGGGTAAATTTTTGTTGTTCTATCAGTAAATAGCGAGAAATACTGCTATTTTTATCTGTAACTGCATAATGGGGATTAATTTTGATTGCCTGAGAATAATCTTCAATAGCGCCTTGACGATCGCCTAAATGAGAACGAGCATCACCACGGTTCCTGTAAGTCACGGCTACATGGGGATTAAGTCTGATGGCTTGAGTATAATCATCAATTGCTGAATGATAATCTCCTAGCTGATAACGAGCTAAACCTCTTTGCTGGTAAGCTTTGGGATGATTGAGATTAATTTGGATAACTTGAGTATAATCTGCGATCGCACCTTCGTAATCTCCCAGGTGATAGCGCACCATTCCCCGTTTGTAATAAACTTCGGCATTCTCAGGGTCAAGTTCCAAGGCTTGATTATAGTTGATAATCGCTTTATCAGATTCGCCTTGCTCAAAAGATTTATCGCCGAGATTTACATAAATTAAATTTAAATCTGGTTCTGGTTCTAACAAAACCTCTTCTTTTTTCGGATATGCAACTAGCTTGTTTAGCTGATGATTATTTTGATGAATTGCTGTAACTTGCGGCGGATGATAATTATTATTTGTTGCTGGTTGTTGAATTGGTTGTTCGCCTTGTAACTGTTCTAAATAAGCATATAAACCACCACCATAAAGTAATTGATTAATCCCAAAAGCAATTCTTCCTCTTTTGAGTTTAATCATTTGTGTTGGTAGAAAACCAGCTAAAAAAAGATGATATTCGCTTTGCGCTTCATGCACTTCTTCTTGGATTAAAACACAGACAATAACTGCATTTTTTTCCACTTCTTCCGAACTAACCGACCATCTTACCTTATCAATAGTGCCGTGACGCGATTTTACTTCAACTCCAATTGTAGGGTTAGCAGTTAAAGTAAAATCAATTTTACCATCACCACCGAAACGTTTTTCATAATCAACTTCTGTAATAAAATCGGCTAAACGTTCTTTAACAACTTCCTCACCGAGTTTCCCTTTTAAATTACTAATAAAAACATCCCGCACTGGCGAAGTACGTTTATATTTTTCAGCCATCAGCCAGCAAAAATCTCTGAGTGCTTTTAACCTCTCTCCAGAGATTATAGTTAACTCACTATATTGACCTTCTGTTTCACAATGAAGCAGACAACCAGACGTTAACCTCTTAATAAAATCAGACTGTAGCGATCGCAGTAAAGTAATCCAGTCCATTGAAAATTCTGCGAGTCTTTTGATGAGATTATATCAGGTGATGGGGCATTGGGCATGGGGCACTTGTACTGAGCGAAGTCGAAGTATTGGGCATTGGGCATTCCTATTTTTCCCCTTCTTCTCCTTCACTAGGGCGTATTTTCAAAGTCTTAGATCCCCTTAATTCCCCCTGAAAAAGGGGATCTAAGGCTTTTTGCTTGTTAAGGGGGGTTGGGGGGATCGGCGCAAAATTTGAGGAATAACGTCAGACTTGAAAACAGTCCCTAACCACTTTAAACAAAGATGAAATCCCGATCAAAGTTTACGTTGGTTGAGTCTTCTACAACACAAATCAAATCATCACCAAAGTAAATCGCCGTATCGAGAGCGGAACTACCAGAGTAGTCTTCTGACACTAGTGTATATTGACTAGCATCACCAACAGCTTCGATAAAATCTGTCTGGAAATCCCAGTCAGTAATAGTCGCAAAACCATCGTCTTGGTATGAAACTCCCCAGTCACCACCAATTACGAAAGTATCATACCCAGCACCACCAACTAGAGTGTCATATTCTGTGCCACTAGTTCCATAACCGTCAAGGCGATCGTCTCCATCTCCACCAAACAAAATATCATCACCACTCAAACCTAAGAGGATGTCATCGCCGCTGCCACCCTCTAGGGTATCATTGCCACTGGTACCAGTGAGGTCATTATCGTCGCTACTGAGGAGAGCATTGGTATTGTAATCTTTTAAGCTGTAAGTGGTATTTTTGTTGCTATACTCACCAACTGAAAAGTGCGATGATTGTTGAGATACAGTCAAGTCTGTTAAGCTTGAGGCACTACTGCTAGACTTGCTAATAAATCCATTGTCTGTACTGAGGACTTTCAGATCCAAGCTGGAGTCAAGTAGGCTTGCTTGAGTACCATTCACAAAACTGGTATTTTTAGCATCTAAAGGATGAATGTTTGTTCTATCTGCTGCAAACATGGGTAATCTCCTAAATTTTCAGAAATGCTTGTTGTCGATTAATAAGCCTTTGAGGTTATCCCATCTAAATGGGCTTTGTGCTTATAGCGGCTGAAAGCTTTAGGGGTTAGAAATCCGGGTATAGTCCTGATTTTCAATTTATACCAAACTGCAATCTAAAACGTAACATTGAAACCCTCACCAGGGCGGGGAAACCCCGCCCCTACCTTTATTACGTATTAGAACGTGGATTGGTATGAGAACCAAACATGAAAACACGCCCTAGCCCCTAACCCCTAAGCCCCTTTAGACAAATTGGAAATCCCGCTCAAAGTTGACATCGGTTGAGTCTTGGATCACACAAATCAAATCATCACCAAAGTAAACCGCCGTATCAGAAGCCAAACTACCAGACCAGTTTTCTGACACTAGTGTATATTGACTAGAACTACCAATAGCTTCAATATAATCGTTCTGCCCATTCCAGTCAGTAATAATGGCAAAACCATCGCCTTGGTATGAAACTCCCCAGTCACCACCAATTACGAAAGTATCATACCCAGCACCACCAACTAGAGTGTCATATTCTGTACCACTAGTTTCATAACCGTCAAGACGATCGTCACCATTTCCACCATACAAAAGATCGTTACCACCCATACCTATGAGGGTGTCATTACCGTTAGCACCTTCGAGGATATCATTACTGCTGGTACCGATAAGGTTATCATCGCCGTTGCTAGTGATGAGGACATCATCAGTGTTGTATACTTTCAAGCTGTCGTTTGTGTTTTCTTGAGTATATTCACTACCTTGAAACGGCGATGATTTTTGATAGATTGTCAAATCTGATAAGCTTGCATCACTACTGCTAGACTTGCTAGTAAATAGATTGTCTGTACTAAGGACGCTCAGATCCAAGCTGGAGTCTAATATACTTGCTGGAGTGGGATTAACAAGACTGCTATTTTTAGCGTCTAAAGGCTGCATATTTGTACTATTTGCTGCAAACATGGGTAATTTCCTGGATTTTCAGAAATGCTTGTTGTCGCTAAGTAAGTCTTTGAGGGTGTTTTCAAAATCCTCTGATTAGTCGTTCTAGATTCCCCTAAATCCGCACCCTTGTTACCCTGTGGACAATAGCTAGGGTTGTTTTATCCCCCTCTTTTTCAGTAAGATTGGAGGGATTGCTCGGTGCGCAAAATTGCAGCTAACTACCGTTTAAACAACCTCTCAAGGCATGATGCCGTTTTTCAACTTTCAAAGTCTAAGTTGCCCATAGTTAAAAAAAGACTCAAGACATTCTTTAAAGATTGTTTAAATTTTGTGGCAGAGATTATCTGGTAGGAACGCTCGTAATTCCCCTGAATTAGCTATTTCTAGCTTGCTTCGTACTTGTACTTAAATCTCCTAATTACTCTCTTAGCATAGTTTTTTAGGAGATATAGGACGGATTTTCCATTCTTATCTGAACTATAGCACATTGAGACATTTATAAGCAAATTGGGAAAATTAAGAGTTAATATGGACTGCGATCGCATTTAATATCAACTTTTTGATTTCGGAATCCACGCAATTAAAAATTTTTCAAACAACCTCTGACATTAGGAGTCGTGTAAAAATAAGTTGAACAATTTAATATTTGTAGTGCGGGCAGCGTTCGACTGAGCGCTCACGCCGAAGTCTTGCCCGCGCGAGCAAGATGTTTGTCCTACGGACACGCTACGCGAACGCACTACTTATTTTTACTTGATGCCTTAATATATTTTAGATAGCGCAACATTGTTATCTACCTAGAATCTGTAGCATGGTTTCAAATTGGTATTATCTTGTAAACCCACGAGTAAAAATTAAAGGTGCGTTAGCCTGCGGCGTAACACACCCTACAAAACTAGGTTTTAAGAATTGGGAATGAAGAGAGGAGTTAACTATTTTTTATATTCTGCTAGCTTTGTTAATAATTTATCGCGAGTTGCTTTATCTTCTAGCACTTGGGCGATTTGTAAAGCTTGTTGATAGTAGCCAATTTGAGCTTTGAACAGCGCTATTTTTTCTAAAGAACTACCTCTGTCATAGTCATCTTCAACAATAGTAGTTGGTAAACCATTGGCATCTGCGCCAAAAGTCCAAACGCGGGATTCTTCACCGGGGATGGTTTTAGCAGCTGCAAAAGCTAAGTCGAGAATTTCTGATGCTAAAGGCTTTTTTTGCTGGCGGATATAACTTTCAGCAATGCTAATTAAGCCAGTAGTTCTAATTTCAGGATTTTTGATTTGTTGGTAAATTTCGGGGATGTCAATTGTTTCATTGCCATTATCTACTAGTAAATAAACTAGTGAGGTTAATTTCGACTCTTGGGTGTCTGTGGGGTTGGCTTGTAAAACTTGTAAAGCTGCGAGATATTGTTGTGCTGTCATCAACAATTCTTCCATTTTTAATAGCAGAGATTCGCGTACAGCTGTATCTTGTTCGCTGGTAGCTAATTGTATGGCTGCTGTTAAAAGTTCATCTGCTAGCTTGGAATTGTTGATTTTTAACAGTTCTCGCGCAACTATCGTCAAGGCTAAGGCTTGGGGTTTTAATTCTAATTTTCTCGCATCGGCGATCGCTTGTGTCAATAGGCGATCGCTTTCTGCAATTTTACCATTAACTGTCGCAATTACGGCTAAAGTCTCGATTTGATAGGGTAAAGTCCCAGAATTATCGATTTGCTCTACTAAAGCTAGGGCTTTTTCCATTTGCTGGGTTTGGGCGTAAACTACAGCTATTTTCTGCAATAACTGATTGCGCTCATCAATATAGCTGGGTTCTAAACTTTGCGCAAATCTTAATATAATTTCTAATTCTCCATTTTGAATTGCAGCTTCGCCAATGTATAACATCCAAGCTGCTTTATCCATGAAATTAGGATGTTTAACAGCAATAACTAAATCGAAAGCTAGCTGATATTGTTTAGCAGCAACAGCATTTCCTAATATGCTATAAATGCTGCCCATTTGCTCGGCAGTTTCTGAAGTTTGAATCAGGGTGAGAATTTGGGCAATAACTTTGTCAGCAACTTCTTTTTTGCCAGAATTCATATATTCTATGGCGATAATGCCTAAAGTTAATGCTAAAACTTCGGGATTTTTTAGCTGTGATGCTACTAAATAAGCTGCATCTATTTGTCCGCGTTGTGCATAAATTTGAATTAAATTTCCTTTAGCATATTCTTGTTCTGGAGTAAATCCAGCGAGTGCTGTTGCAAATACCTGATTGGCTAATTCTTCCTCTCCTCTTTTGGCATAAATGAGAGAAATTTCTAATAATCTTTGTCCTTTAATTTCAACTATTTCTATCGTTTGTGCTAGTTCTAGAGCTGCGGCTAATTGATTAGTTTCTGCTAAGTGCAATGCCACTAAATCAATTGCATAAGCACGATAGTATAGCTCAGGAATAGATTTGGCAATTTCTAAAGCCACATCTATTTTACCCAGTTTTATATAAGCACTAGCAATATCTGCTAGTGCTATACTTTTATCTGCTTGATATTCAGGCTGAATTTGTTGCGCAATCTGCAGTGACTTTGCTAGAATTTCTTCTGCTTGAGCAGTTTGCTGGAGTTTTAGGTATTCTTGAGCTATGGGTACTAGTAACCTAATTTGCAATTCTAATCTGGGTGCAAGCTGACTAATTTTGAATGCTGCTGCTAGCAAGTGCAAAGCGGCTTTTTGTTCGCCAATTCTTTGCCAATAATTAGCAAGCTTGGTTAACATTATCGTCTTTTCTGGCAAATAAGGCTGTCCCAACATTTGAGTGAGGTGTACCACTAACATCATTAGCTTTGTTGCTGACTTTTTGTGCTGTGGTTTGACTCTGTTAATTACTTTCCCTAACAGCCAATCGGTTGTATCGTAAGTATTGATAATAGTATTAAGTAGAGTTAAACTAAACTCTGGCTTGGCAATTTTTCGGGAATTATGTAGAATTTGCTGCAGTTGCCTAATTGCTTTCTCAGTCTGACTATCAGAATCATCTTGTGCAAGTAAAGAATCGAGAAGAGTAATTTGTTCGAGTAATTTTTGCTGTTGTTGCTCGCGTTGCTGTTTCAGTCGATCTAATATTCGTGATGAAAAGGGAACACTGACAGCGCTTAATAATAGTGCAAATGAAAGTGACGGAACTGTGAACTGAGAATAAGCAATAGTCATAGAGGAATTTTAGTTTTAGGTTTTACTTGATTCACGATGTGGATCTACAAGCTGATTTTTGGCGATTACGAAAAATTAGCAAAATTATCTTTTTTTTTGCTTTTTACCCAGGAGTAAAGTGATGAAAGCATATGTACTAGCAAGTAATACGGGAATTGATGCACTCACATTCAGCGATCGCCCAGAACCTCAGCTAAGTGTGGGACAAGTTTTAATTAAAGTTAAAGCTGTATCTCTGAATTACCGTGATTTAATGGTGGCTGAAGGGGCTTATGGTACGGGGGTAAAATATCCTTTAATTCCCCTATCTGATGGCGCGGGGGAAGTTGTGGCGATCGCACCAGGAGTAACCAGAGTCAAAATTGGCGATCGCGTCGCGGGTACTTTCTTTCAAGATTGGATTGCTGGCGCTTTAACCAGAGCAGCGATGAAGTCTGATTTAGGCGGTGCTATCGATGGTATGTTGGCTGAGTATGTCGTTTTACACCAAGATGGCTTAGTTATCTTACCTGACCATCTCTCCTATATTCAAGGTGCAACTTTACCTTGTGCAGCCGTGACAGCTTGGCATGCCCTAGTTACCAAAGGTAATATTACTGAAGGTAACAGCGTCTTAGTTCTGGGTACAGGTGGAGTCTCTATTTTTGCGCTGTTGTTTGCTAAATTATACGGTGCCAGAGTCATTATAACTTCTAGTAGCGATGGGAAATTAGCTAAAGCGAAGAATTTAGGCGCAGACGAAACAATTAATACTAAAATAACCCCAGATTGGGAAAAGCAAGTTTACGAACTAACTAATCGCACAGGTGTAGATCATGTTGTGGAAGTAGGCGGTACAGGTACATTACCAAAATCTTTACAAGCAGTGCGTATTGGCGGGCGTGTGAGCTTAATTGGCGTACTCTCAGGAAGAAATGATGCGATTGACCCGATGCCCATACTCGTTAAAAGTATAACAGTTCAAGGTATTTATGTGGGCAGTCGCAAAATGTTTGAGGCAATGAATCACGCCATTCAAGAAAATCAATTACAGCCAGTTATTGATAGAGTCTTTCCCTTTTCTGAAGTGAAAGCTGCATATAATTATCTCAAAAGTGGCGCTCACTTTGGTAAAGTTGTGATTGAACTAGATTAAGATAATTGGGTCGGCGTAATTAAATTGGTCATTGGTCATTAGTCATTAGTCAGTAGGGGCGGGTTTACAGATATCTTCGCCAATCAATGATGATCTAAATAAACCCGCCCCTACTAATCCGATACATGTGTGGAGTTTTTGATTTTTCAATCTGTAACTTTAGCAATTATCTATGGTTGGTGAAATTAGAACATTGTTTAGCAGTAATTAAAATTATGATATAGGTCATATTTAATTTGATTATATAGATATTAATATTCATAAATTATATTATAAAATATAAAAATAATTAAAAAATCCTGATTTTAATAGATATGAAAACCAGATAAAAATAAAGATTAAACTGCCTGAAATTTTGATGTATCTAAATTATTTGTTTTTTTGATATTTAAGAATGTTAAATAGATATATAATTATCTTAAGCAACTATTTTGAAATAAAGATAAACTTCGTCCATTTTTAAAACTGGAGTGCGGGCAGCGTTCGACTGAGCGCTCACGCCGAAGTCTTGCCCGCTACGAAGATCAGGGAGCAAGATGCTCCCACTACTTTTAAAACTATGGTTCTCAAAATAGATGTGGTTTAGCCAAAGAAACTGGCACAAATTTCCTTTAATCAAAGTATGAGTCAAATGGAACCTGAATTTAACTTTTTTCAACAGTGGTATCCGCTCTCACCAATTGAAGATTTATTTGTAGAAAAACCAACTGCGGTTACACTTTTAGGACTGCGTTTAGTTATCTGGAAACCCAAATCATCTGCAACTTTCCGCGTCTTTTTAGATAAATGTCCCCATCGCCTTGCACCTCTAAGTGAGGGACGCATTGATGAGAAAACGGGAAATTTAATGTGTAGCTATCATGGTTGGCAATTTGATGAGCAAGGAATATGCACTCATATTCCCCAAGCAGAAAATCCCGAATTGTTGAGCAAAAATCTCGAAAATTTATGTGCTGTCACCCTACCAGTACGTCAAGAACAGGGTTTACTTTGGGTTTGGCCGGATGTAAAATCTAGAGAAAAAGCAGCTAATACACCTTTACCTTTATCACCACAAGTAGATGCTACTAAAGGTTTTGTGTGGTATTCTTACGTGCGAGATTTAGAATATGATTGGCAAATCCTAATTGAAAATGTAGCAGATCCGAGTCATGTGCCATTTGCCCATCATGGCATCCAAGGCGATCGCGCTAAAGCTAGACCAATACCGATTAAAATTGTCCAATCAACTCCCAATTTGATTGAAGCTAGTGCTGAGGGAAGGTTTGAAACCAAAATTATCTTTGAACCGCCTTGTCGCTTAGAGTATACAATCAAGTTTGATAACTCTGGAAAGCAGATAGGACTTGTCACCTATTGCATCCCCGTATCTCCAGGTAAATCTCGGATTATTGCCCAATTTCCGCGAAACTTTGCCCAAAAACTTCACCGTCTGCGCCCTCGTTGGTGGGATCATATTAGCGAACGCAATGAAGTAATTGATGGAGATATGATACTGTTACAACAGCAAGAGTATTTTCTTCAACAGACGCGATCGTCTCAAAGCTGGAAAACTGCTTTTAACCTACCCACAAGTGCAGATAGGTTAGTAATTGAATATCGCAATTGGTTTGATAAATATTGTCAGGGACAGTTACCTTGGAATGAAGTAGGGATTAGCATTCCCGAAATTCGGCAGATTAATGACAATCGAGAACAAGTTTTAGATCGTTACAAACAGCATACCCAGCATTGCAGTAGTTGTCGGCGAGCGCTGAAAGTTATACAACGCTTGCAGATAGGAATGTTAATTTACTTTGCTATTACTGTTTGCGCTGTGGCGCTGCTGGAAGATTCGCTAAAATTGCAGCTGGGTTTACCTCTAATTGTCACAGCACTGTTGAGTTTAGGAGCTTATGCTGGGTTAAAATTCTGGCTAACTCCGAAGTTTTACTTTGTAGATTACATCCATGCGCAGAGATAGAAGTTAAGGATTTGGTGATGAATCAATCAAATAACATGGGAATTCTGGAAAAATTTGTGAATACAGTGATGGGGGTAAAAGTTGCAAATCAACAATCTGCAAATACAGCAATAGCTAATACACAAGAACTAGATATCAACGCAGTTGTAGTTTATAAACTAGGGACTATCTTACAAATAGTAACTATGCTGTTGGTGTTACTAGGAATGGAAAAATTAGTCAATTTACTTGATAGTAATTCTGCTGTTCCTAGTTGGGTTAGTACTGTATTGACTAGCTTATTGTTTGCTGTATTCAGTCTCCGTTCGCGCATTTTTTCGCTTTTAGATAATACCCGTTCTCGTCAGACTTACGACCAAGTAATTAGACCAAAATGGTCTCCTGCACCGTTAGTATTTCCAATAGTCTGGATGATAATTGCTGTATTGCGGGTAATTTCTTCTGTTTTGGTTTGGCAAGAAATGAACCACCAATTTTTAGTTTTACCGTTCATTTTATTTGTCGTACATCTGGCTTTTGGTGATACTTGGAATACAATTTTTACTGTAGAACGCAGATTAGGCGCAGCTGTTCCTGTAGTTATTTTCGGCCCTTGGTTATCTGCTTTAGTAGTAACAGCAATTTATTGGCAAACTAATCCAGTAGCGGGGATGATTTTATCATTTTCTTGTGTGTGGCTGACTGTCGCTGCTGTATTAGTATTGAGGATTTGGCAATTAAATGGCTCTGAGCCACTGTATCCATTAAAAAGAACACCTGTGGTAAGTTAATGATGCCAGGTTGATTCTGATTATCTTTTGTCACATCAGTTTAAATTAAGCGATCGCTCTCCAGAAAAGCAAGAGGAATCTGGAATTTACCAAGAGCGATCGCTCTATAATTCCATATTCTAAAATGTTGGTATCATCACCCATATCAGCGCTATGTCAGCTATCACCGTCAACTTGAACCGCATCATTCAACTTACCGACAATCAATTTTATGAACTTTGTCGAGAAAACCCTGAGGTTAAATTTGAGCGCAACGCTAATGGAGAAATTTTGATTATGTCACCTACAGGTGGAGAAACTGGAAATTGCAACTCAGAAATTAATGCTGATTTTGTAATTTGGAATCGCCAAACTCAACTAGGAATATGTTTTGATTCCTCCACCTGTTTTAAACTTGCAAATGGTGCTAATCGTTCTCCTGATGTTGCTTGGATTCAAAAAGATAGATGGAACACACTTACACTGGAAGAGAAAGAAAAGTTCCCACCGATTGCACCAGATTTTGTTTTAGAGTTAATGTCACCAAGCGATAGTTTGTCAGAAACGCAAACAAAAATGCAAGAATATATAGATAATGGCGTGAAATTAGGATGGTTAATTAATCCCAAAATGCGTCAAGTCGAAATTTATCATTTGGGTAAAGCAAAAGAATTATTAGAATCACCAACAGAATTATCAGGAGAAGATGTCTTACCTGGATTTATTTTAAGTTTGCAATTAGTCTGGAAGTAAAGACAAGCAGGCAGAATTTCAACTCAGCCAATGCCCATTTTCAAACTAATTGATTGCGAATCACCTTCTCAAATTCTGCGATCGCATCATATTGATCGGGCATAGCAATATATTGTAGCAGTAATGCAGGGTCTAAATCTGGAAAAAACCCACTCCGGTTGACTTCTTGATACTCGCCATCTTCAGTCAGACGGAATATTTTAATTTCGTGAGATTTCCAAAACCAAACCTCAGGCACTTTTTTTGGTTTATATAAATCTGTTCTGTTAATTGTACCGCTAGATACAATAACTTCAATCACAATATCAGGTACTTCTTTTTCTGTACCAATACTATAAGACTCATCCGGTGTACCAGAAGCATACCCTGGTTCTTCCAGTGTAAATCCGCCACGACCGTAAAACCGGATTCCTTTGTATTTCATGTAAGCTTCTAGCAGATAGCTAAAAGTTCTTTTCACTTTCTCATGCTTCTCACCAATCGGAGCCATAATTTCTAATATCCCTGACAAATAAGACAGTCGGACATTGCGGTTGTCCTGTAACTGTGCTTCAATTCCTTTAAATTGCTCCCACGAAACATCCTTGAGAGTTACCAGTTTTTCTGCGGTGAATTGCTCTACAACTGGGATGCTCATAACAACACTTCCTGTATAGGCATAATCTAGCGATCGCTAATTTTAGTATAGAGTCTCCCTTGCTCCTGATGTTCGCCTGATGATCCAATTTTGCGATCGCAGTGCATGATTTTTGGTTTCTGTCCCAATATAGTGATTAAGGCATAATTGGCATTTATAGTTAATTATGCAGGAAATCGTCTGTAAATTTAGGTAAAAAAATATATACTACTTTACTTTGGTTAACAGGAGACAGGTTAAATGATATTTGCAGAATTTTTTACATTCCCTTTGCTAAAAGAAGATGCAAAAGGACAAAAATATATTTTTTGGCAAGTAGATCAACAATTACAACAATATATTCATAATTTAGTTAACCAAAAACCTAATATTAGTAAACCAGAACTGGTAAAAATTATTTTACATAATTTTCAAAATGACCCACAAAAAAAGTTAAATAGAAGAGTTTGGAGCGCTTTTTTATCAAGATTTAGCTATAAAGCGGCTTGGGAAACTAGAACAAATATCGTCAAAATATCGGCGAGAGTAGATTTAGATCGTGATACTTTATTCCATGAATTATTGCAAATTTCTTTAACTAGTGCTTTAGCGCCAGAAAAATGTTTAGATAATTTGTGGAAATATCCAGAATATGAAAATTTAGAATTACATATATGGTATTACAAATTCGCCAAATATGTTAATAAGAGAATCACAGGCTTTCTCTGCGATAAATTGCGCGAAATCGAAGGCTTGAGAACATTTCAAAGAAGTGATTTAGGATTAGCGGCTAGGGTGACTAAAACGCGAGTAGTTACGGTTTTACAACGTCTGGGACTTAATGAAGTGACTATTTTACATTACACTTTAGTCTGGCAATGTTTTCAAGAAGCGAAGGATGCAGGATTGATTAATGTTAGCTCTCCCCAACCTCAAGCTTTTGATGCTATTTGTAGCCGTTATCAGCAGTTTTCTCGCCAATTGCCACAGTTATTACCCCAGCCACAAACAGTAGATGGAACAGTTATTCAGCAATGGCTACAAGAAATTGGTAAAGCAATTCGTAATTATATTGATTTCGCTCAAGTTTCTTTAGATGAACCAATTTCTCAAGATGCAGAAACTTTAACATGGTTAGATTTAATCCCTGATGAAAATTCAATTATTCAAGGAAATGATAGCCTGCGTTATGAAATTAGGGAGTATCTTCATCAATTAAGAGAACAAATTTCTCACCAAATTGATCGTTTGCAACCAGAAGCACAAAGAATTCCTCTCTTTTTGCATGGATTAAATTTATCTCAAGAAAAAATCGGTGTAGAAATTGGTGCTAATCAATCTACTGTTGGGCGGCGTTACAAAAAAACTTTGTGGGAATTGTTAAGTCATTTAGGAACATGGGCTAAGGAATATTTAAAAATAGATTTAAGTTCGGAAAAGCTGAATGATTTAAAAACTTATTTACAAGAATATCTGGATGGCTTTTATTACAGCTTAATGCATAATTTATTGCATAATTCTCTGCAAGCCTTAGCATCTCCATTGCGAGAAATTATGCGCTTATTTTGGCTACAACAAATGCATGTAGAGCAAATAGCTAAGTTAAGCAATTTATCGTTGCTAGAAGTTGAGCGTCAGTTAAAATTAGGCAAGGAGACTCTGAATTTAGATATAGTCACACAAATTGCCGCTAGAATTAATATGCCTTTAGCTAGTGAAGGAATAGCATCCAAGCAAGTAGCATATTTAATGGATGACTGGCTAAAGACTGCTGATTTTGGTAATAATTAGAATTTTATATAGGAATCCGCTTTGATTCCTGAAATTATTTGCGTAGGGAGGGAACAGGGAACAGGGAACAGAGAACAGGGAATAAGGAATCAAAGTATACTGAGTTTTTTTCAAAAATCAAATATGAATCCTATATTTATTCAGGAAATTAACAATGAATATCAACGGTAAAACATTTCAACTTTACACAGATGAAAATATCTGGCTAGATTGTCAAGAAACTGAAATTAAACAAGCAGAAGCTGCAACAAATTTACAAACTAATCAAACGGCTCGTCATTATGCTTATATAAATCATCTTTGTTTGCATGGCTGTTTACGCTGGTTAAAAGAAAATTGGGAGTTAGACTCTAGTTATCTAGTTCCCAGCGCGAGAGAATTAGCGAGTATTTGGGAATTAGTTAATGGTACGGCGATAACTATTGGGGAAAGGCGATTGGTATTAATTCCTCACGATGCAGTAGATACAGCAGAATTTTCTGTACCGCAAGAATGGGTTGATATTCCTAATTTTGTAGCTAGTTATTATTTACCTGTACAAATCAACTTAGAACAGAATTGGCTGCGACTTTGGGGTTATATCACTCATAAAACTCTCAAAGAAAAAGGTGTATACGATCCAATTTATCGCACCTACTCAGTTAAGAGTCATGATTTGATTCCTGATTTAGATATTATTTTGTTGGCGAGAGAAATTTGCGATGCAGAGACAGCAAATATACCATCTTTACCTTTATTATCGCCAACAACAGCCGCATCCCTGATCGATAAATTAAGTCAGCCATCGCCTTATTCTCCCCGTTTAGATATTCCCTTTACTCAGTGGGGTGCATTATTAGCGAATGATGAATGGCGAGAACAACTTTATATGAATCGCACTGCGACAACAGCCAAAAAGATGTTAGTAAATCTCCATCATTGGTTAAAAAATGATTTTACCGAGTCTATGAAAGCTGGATGGTGTTCGGTGAGTGAATTTTTCACCACAGAACCAAAATTAGTGACTGTGAGAAATACCGCACATATTAAACAAGCCAAGCTGTTAAATTTGCAGTTGCAAATCAAAGAGCAAGCTGTAATTTTGTTAGTAGCGCTAACTCCCGAAGCAGATGGTAGGGTTGGGGTTTTGGTACAAGCGCATCCTTATGGAAGTGAAAAACAATTACCGGCTTTTTTAACTTTGGCTTTATTGTCAGATTCATCACAACAGCTTTCTGCGGTGACTTCTAGAGAACAAGATAGCTATATTCAATTACCGTATTTTCGCTGTGAAAAGGCAACAAATTTTTACATTCAAATTGCGATCGCTGATGTCAGTTTTGTAGAAGAATTCGCGATTGAGGATGATAATTAAGCTGCAAGTAGTGATTTATCAGGCTTTTCACTGTATAGTCTTAATTTTTCGGCAATTTGACGAAATCTTCATGTAATGCCTTTTATTCTTCATAAAATTCTCGCCCAAAAACACGTATATATACTTGTATAGGTTAAAAGTATCTCACGGGAAAATTAGGGTTAGCAAATAATCGAGAATATTTATTACTTTGATTCTCATTGTTAACACTGAATTTATGTGTGGTAAAT
This sequence comes from Calothrix sp. FACHB-168, assembly GCF_963889195.1. Classification (NCBI taxonomy): domain Bacteria; kingdom Bacillati; phylum Cyanobacteriota; class Cyanophyceae; order Nostocales; family Calotrichaceae; genus Calothrix; species Calothrix sp. FACHB-168. Next base: position 45,111 of record NZ_CAWPNJ010000030.1, on the reverse strand, counting down.
CTGAAGCTGCATAGTGAATTAGCAATGAGTAAGCGCGTTGTCTTCAATTTTGGACTAGGTAGTTTTGAGGCGGGATTTCCCTCAATTACTGCTGAATTATGGGAAACTGATGGCGTACGATTGCAACAATTATTTGGCAGTTTACCACCAGCACCAGAAATTATTACCTGTTATCGGGATTGGAAACATTTATACAGCGCTTTAGCTCAACGTTTAAGCCGCAATAGCAAAATTGAAATTGATAGCGCCGGTTTAACTAACATTTCCCAAGATGATTTATATACTTTATGTGAACGCTTACGAAGAGAAATCAACTCTTGGCTAAATGCTGAAACCTTCCGCGATATAGAGAGAAAATTGCGGACATTGCTAAATTATACAGAAGAGATACGGATTGTCATTGAAGCTAGCAATGATTTATTGTGGCGCTTACCTTGGCATTTATGGGAATTTGTCGCGGATTATCCCCAATCAGAAGTAGTTTTAAGTTTGCTGGAATCAAAGCGGGTAGCAGGTAAATCGCCAACATCTAGCAATCAATTGCGGGTACTGGCTATTTTGGGAGATAGTCGGGGAATAGATATTAATACAGACAAAAATCTCTTAAGCCAACTCCCGAATATCACACCCACATTCTTATTAGAACCCGATCGCAAAACTATTAATGATAAATTATGGCAGCAAAGTTGGGATATATTATTTTTTGCTGGACATAGTTCTAGTCAAGCAGAAGACAGCAAAGCCAAGATTTACATTAATCAAAATCCAGAAAACCACAGTTTAAACATCTCTCAGTTAGAGTATGCCTTATCTCAAGCAATTCAGCAGGGTTTACAGCTAGCAATTTTTAATTCCTGCGATGGTTTAGGCTTGGCGCGACAATTGGCTAAATTACACATCCCGCAAATTATCGTCATGCGCGAGGATGTACCGAATATAGTCGCACAGGAATTCCTCAAGTATTTTTTAGCAGAATTAGCGCAGGGTGAATCTTTGACGCTAGCGGTACGCAGAGCGAGGGAAAGATTGCAAGGATTAGAAAACGAGCATCCTTGCGCTAGTTGGTTACCAGTGATTTGTCAAAATTCTCCAACTGAATTATCAACTTGGCAACCACCCCAACAACCAACCAGACAAACAACTCCACACCGCAAACGTACCCTGATAACGATGATTTTGGTAAGTTTCATCGTCACCAACTTAGTCATGGGAGTGCGTTACATCGGCTTATTGCAACCTTCAGAATTACATGCATTTGACCATTTTATGCAAATGCGATCGCAAATTTTACCAGAACAACCAGACGATCGCCTTTTAATTGTAACGATTGGTGACGAAGATATTACCTATCAAGAAAATGAGAAAATGGATATGCGATGGTCGCTATCAGATCGCGCATTAGCTGAACTATTACAAAAACTAGATAAATATCAACCAAAAGCAATTGGCTTAGATATTTATCGCGATATTCCCCCAGATCCTAAATATATAGATATAGCCACGCGATTTCAAAAAGACAATCGTTTACATACTATCTGTAAAGGCGCAACTCAAGATGATGGTTTTACCTATGGAATAGCACCACCACCCAATGTTCCAGACACAAGAATTGGTTTTAGTGATGCTGTAGAAGATGCGCATCATACAATTCGTCGTCAGCTAATGAATATGACTCAAAACAAAACATCTTTGTGTCAAGCTGAAGATGCTTTTGCACTCAAATTAGCATTGCACTATTTAAATCCACAAAATCAACAATATGAAGTAACCCCAAGCGGGGAATTAAAAATTGGTGATGTAATATTTCCCAAATTAACCAACCACAGTAGCGGTTATCAAGATTTAGATGTGCAACCTTATCTAGGTTATCAAATCTTACTAAATTATCGTGCCCAAGAAACGCCGGATAATATTGCTAAAAAAATTTCTCTCAAAGATATTTTACGCGATCGCATCCCTATTGATGAACTCAAAAATCGCTTGATACTCATTGGGATTACTGCACGTAACAAAATTAATGCCAATGAGGATTTATGGAAAACGCCATTTAGTAATTCTACACAACCATTAATAGCAGAAACACCAGGAGTATTTATTCAAGCACAGATGATAAGTCAAATTATCAGTGCAGCTTTAAAAGAAAGACCTTTATTGTGGTGGTGTCCTTTAAAAATAGAAGCGATATGGGTGTGGTTATGGTCTATTTTTGGAGCATGGTTAGCTATATGTAATTTTACATTTATTCAAAGAATATTGCTAGTATCCATCGGCATTTTCAGCTTATGGGCTATCTGTTTACGAATTTTTTTCTCAGCAGGATGGATACCATTTATTCCAGCGTTATTAGTATTTATAATTACTCATTTTTTAGTTATTTATTTATTAAATCAGCCTCAAAGAGGAGGACAAGCAGGAAAATTGTAGAGACGCGATTCATCGCGTCTATAAGCATTGACACCCACCTTTAATTACCCTCATTTAACAAAAATAAAATATCATGAATATTCAAAATTTAAAATTGCCAATAATTAGATTTTTTTGTTGCTTACCTTTATTAGGTATTCCCTTAACAATTACACCAAATTTAGCCCAAGCCGAGAATAATTCAGTTACTCAACAACCCAATAATCGCCAACAATTACAGACATTTCAAAGACGAAAGTTAGCCAACAACGGCGCACCAAAGGGGAGAAGGAGGGGAATCGGCGGACGTAGTGAATGTCCTAGCGAATTGAGTCAAATTACTGCTTTAGTACCAGCATTTACAGAAGAAGGAATGGAAAAATCTACTATAGAAAGAACTTTATCTCAATTTCCTACTTTTTGGGTTTACGTTCCAGAATTACCAACTAATGCCAGATTTGCTGAATTTACAATCCAAGATATAGATAATCAACAGAAATTTTTTCGCCAAAAATTAATCCTTTCCGGTCAAGCTGGTATTATCAACTTGCAATTGCCAAATAAGCCAGAATATGCCTTAAAAAATGGTAAAAGATATCAGTGGATCTTGACAGTTTATTGTAATGAAGAACCAGCCATATCTGAAGAATATATTTCCGTAGATGGTTATATTCAACAGGTAGGATTAAAACAGAATATTAAACCAGATGATTATTTAACTTTGGCAGAAAATAATCTCTGGTATGACAGCCTGACTATATTAGCAGAATTCCACCGCGATCGCCCCAAGGATGAAATCATTCATCAAGACTGGTTGGAATTATTAAAAACCGTGAATTTAGCCGATATTTCTAACGCTAAATTTCGCGAAACTTACAAATTTACCGAATGAAAAACTCCACCCACAAGGCTTCCGCCGTGAGCGTCAGCCGAACGGGGATGGAGTTTTTGGGCATGGGGAATGGGGCATGGGGCATGGTGCAGAAATTACCAATGCCCAATGCCCAATGCCCAATGCCCAATGCCCCAAGCGGCGGGGCGGCTGTCCCTCTCCACCCACAAGGGGATGGAGTTTCCCGCCGCTTTCAATAAATCTCACTTTTAAATCTCTGCGTCTGGTGCGTGCAAAAAATACCAAACCCTTATTACCAATGCTAAAAAATCCTTTAATCATCGCCCTTTTAACTTTTCTGGGGACAATATTTACAATCAGCGATCGCACTTTTGCCCAAGTCATCCCCGATAATAGTTTAGGAACCAAAGTAGAATCCCTCAACCCCCAAATCGACCAAATTACAGGCGGTTCCCAACGTGGTGCAAACCTGTTTCACAGCTTCTCGGAATTTAACATTGATGCGGGTAGGGGTGTTTACTTCCAAAATCCCCACAGCGTCACCAACATTCTGACGCGCATCACCGGAAACAACCCCTCGCAGATTTTCGGTACACTTGGCGTATTGGGCAATGCTAACTTATTTTTGCTCAATCCCAACGGCATTATTTTTGGTGAAAATGCGCGTCTAGACATTAGCGGTTCCTTTTTCGCCAGTACCGCCAAAAGCTTAGTATTTGACAACGGCTTAGAATTCAATACTACCAACCCCGAAGCACCACCCCTACTGACATTAAAAATCCGTCCTGGTTTGCAGAATGGGATACAGGGGAATATTAGCAACGCCGGGAACTTAACAGTAGGTACAGGACAAAGTTTAACATTATTAGGAAACACAGTTACCAGCACAGGAACCATAACTGCGCCTGGTGGGAGAGTAGAAATATTTGGCGATCGCATCGGCTTATTAGATAATGCCAAAATAGAGGTTTCTGCCGTTGGTGGTGGTGGTACAGTCTTGATTGGCGGAGATTTTCAAGGAAAAGGTACAGTTCCCAACGCCTCAAGCACATTTATTGGTAAAAATACCAGCATCAACGCCGATGCAATTGATAATGGAAATGGTGGTAGAGTCATAGTCTGGAGCGATAACAATACCAGATTTTACGGTAATATCAGCGCCCGTGGTGGTGTAAATTCTGGTAATGGTGGCTTTGTCGAAGTTTCTGGTAAGCAATCTTTAGATTACAACGGCTTAGTAGACACCAATGCTACTAACGGTAATATTGGCACTTTATTATTAGATCCGACAAATATTGAAATTGTCGCTGCTGGTGGAGAAACCTTAAATTTAACTGATGCTGATGCTTTTAGTGATACCGATATTGGTGGTGATGGTAACACGAAAATATTAGCGAATGCCTTTAATTTTGCCTTAGCTAACGTCACCTTACAAGCCACAGAAAATATCACATTCTCTGCACCAGTAATTACTTATTTCCCTGGTGTGGGAATAACCGCCGAAGCTGGTAATAACATTTTCGTGAATAATCAAATTATCAGCAATGGTGGTCAAATTCAGCTAAATACACAGCAAGGGGATATAACAATTAATGCCAATGTTATTTCCCTGGGAGGTAATCTAGGAATTAATACTAAAAATCTCACTCTGAATCAAGGAATTTTAAGTGCTAATAACTCTGCTGCAACTACGGTGGGAAATATGAAAATTACTGCTGTAGAAAGCATCAATATTATTGGGGAAGGAAGTAAATTAATTAGTAACAACTTTGGTGCTATAGCAGGAGGCAATCTAGAAATTGAGACAGGAACACTCAATATTTTAGATGGAGCATTACTCGGAATTTCAACTATAAATCAAGAAACCGCAGGTAATCTCACAATTAATGCCAAAAACTCTATTAATATTATTGGTACAGGTGTGATTGATGGTTCGGGAATAAGTACCCAAAACATAGGGACAAACAATGGAGGTAATCTTTCTGTATTTACAGAAAAATTATTAGTTCAGGATGCTGCTATTATTGCTACTTTAGGAGTTGGATCTAAAGCTGGAAATTTATCAATTCAAGCCAGAGAATCGATAGATGTCATCAATCAAGGAGCTATAACTTCAGTTTCACCGCAAGGTAATGGAGCAGCAGGTGACATTTCAATCGAGACAAAAAATCTAAATTTACAAAATCGCTCTTCTTTAGCTTCTAGCTCTATTGCTTCTCTATATCCTAGTGGTAAAGTTACAATCCGCGCTCAAGAATCAATTAATATAGACAATTTAAGTTTCCTTTCTAGTACCTCTATAGGTTCTGGTAACGCAGGTGAATTAAATCTATTTACGGGGACATTAACAATTAGCAATAAAGGTAATATTACTTCTCAAACTGTAGGTACAGCCAATGGAGGCAATATTAATCTATATGCGGATAATTCTGTCAATTTAATTCAGGGTGGACAGCTATCTACATCTGCTTTTGGTACAGGTAGTGCTGGTAACGTATACATTGAAACTCAAAAGTTGAACATGTTAGCTAAAGATAGCTTTATCACTACTAGTAGTACTGATGTTCCCAGCATTTATCAGTTTTTACAAAATCCGGAATTAGCGGAAGTCGCACAACAGATAGAATTATTACCTCCTGAGATGAGTAAGTTTCTCTTTGAAAGCCTGGAAGCAGGTAATACACAAAGCAATATTCAAGGTAACGCTGGTAATTTAACTATCCGCGCTACAGAATCAGTCAATATTGCTAATAATGCAGGAGCATCTACAAGTGGTACTGGTAAAGCTTCGGGTGGCACAATATTTATAGACACTCGCCAACTAAATCTCGAAAATCAAAGCAACATCATTACTAATATCCTGGGTTCTGGAAATGCAGGATTTTTACATATCCGCGCCTCAGATGCAATCACAGCCAGTGGTAACAGTAAGATTTATACTGTAGCCCAACGAGATAGTACTGGTAACGCCGGCGGAATCCTCCTACAAACTGATAATTTAGCAATTACAGATAGGGCAGATGTATCATCCGCCACACTTGGCTCAGGAGAAGGCGGCGATATTCAAGTACAAGCCAATTCCCTATTCCTTACCAACACCGGCAGGCTAAATAGTCTCAGCGAGGGAACAGGGAACGCCGGCGATATCTTTATTGATATTACCGACCAAATCCAAGGAAACCAAGGACAAATCACAGCCACCTCCATCCTTTCTGGTGGTGGAAATATCAACATCAAAGCCACAGATATCCGCCTACGCAACAGCAGCGAAATCACAACCAGCGTCTTTAACGGTACTGGCGGCGGTGGTAACATTGATGTGCGATCGCAAGTATTTGTGGTTTTAGAAGATAGCGACATCCTCGCCAACGCCGATGCTGGGCCTGGAGGTAATATTACAATTAACGCCCCGGCATTTATCGCCCAATTTTCCCCTTCTGGTCGAAACCCCGGCGATTTTTCCCAATTTCGCGGGAATGGAGAAGTTGATATTTCCGCCGATTCCCGTCTCGGACAAAATGGTGAAGTCGTCATCAATAGTATCGACCCCAGCCGAGGTTTAGCCGCCTTACCACAAGTACCCGTAGATTCCCAAATCGCTGAAGGTTGTTACAGTCCTACCCAAACCCAAGGTAAATTTATCATCACAGGACGAGGTGGTTTACCCAGCAACCCCACAGACATTTTAAATCCCGACACAGTTCAAGTCGATTGGGTAAGACTCAAACCCAAAACCGAAAATTCTCCCACAGCATCCATCAATAACCAAACCGCAATTTCCACAATCCCCCAACCCCTCATTGAAGCCACAGGTTGGTTAATCAACGAAAAAGGACAACTCACCCTCAGCGCCAACCTCCCCACCACCAACCCTAATCATCATTCCCAACAACCAGCAACTTGCAACACAGCACTAAACAACCCAAAAAATTAAACCCTCCAACCCTCCGCGTACCTCCGCGCGAACTTCCCGTACCTCTGCGTTTAAAACTCCCCTCCCCAACTCCACAATGAAAATTCTCAAACATCTCCTCCTCACCCTATTAACCGCATCACTCTGTATCTTCCTCTCCCCCAGCTTCGCCATTAATCCACCCCAACAAACCCCAGCCCAAATCCTCTATCAAGCCGGAAAATATGCCGAAGCCATAGACATTTTAAAACAGACATTAGCGACATTTAATCACCAAGGAAATAAACTCAATGCAGCTATGACATTGAGTAACCTATCCTTAGCCTACCAACAATTAGGACAGTGGCAAGAAGCAGAAACAGCCATTACTCAAAGCCTAGATTTACTAGCAAAACTTTCCACCCCAGAAAGCTCACAAATCCTCGCTCAAGCTTTAGATATTCAAGGACGGCTACAATTATCTCAAGGAAATGCAGAAGCAGCCTTAAATAATTGGCAAGCCGCAGCCAAGATTTATCAACAATTAAAAGATGAAGAATCCTTAATTCGCAATCAAATTAATCAAGCCCAAGCGATGCAAAACTTAGGCTTATATTTGCAAGCAGATAAAACCTTAATTGCCGTTGCAGACAGCCTGAATAAATTACCAGATTCTCCCGTCAAAGCTGCCGGATTACTCAACTTAGGAAATATTCGCCGCCTAGTCGGTAATTTTCAACAATCCGAACAAAAATTAACAGAAGCTTTGCAAGTCGCAGAAAGAGTCAAATCAGCACAAATTATAAGTGATATTCGCCTCAGTCAAGGAAACACATACCGCAATCAAAGAGATATCCAAATTAATTTAGAAAATAAAGAAATTAAAAATAGCATCAAAAGCTATACAGAAAAAGCAATTACATCTTATCAACAAGCCATCAACCCATCAGCAACCCCAACTACCAGAATTAACGCCAAATTAAATTTAATCAGTCTGCTGATAGATGAAAAAGATTGGCAGCAAGTAGGGCAATTATTACCACAAATTAAATATCAGCTTGCAGAGTTACCAGTTAGCCGAACATCTGTATACGCCAAGATTAACTTTGCTCAAAGTTTAATTAAATATGGCGAGTATGAACCCTCAACTTTTCCATCTGCTATTGAAATCTTACAACAAGCAATTAAAGAAGCACAAAGCCTCAAAGATAAGCGCGGCGAATCTTACGCGCTAGGTACTTTAGGAGTTACATACCAAAAAACCGGAAATTTAACACAAGCTAAAAAACTCACTCAGCAAGCATTATCAATTTCTCAAAGTATTAATGCACCAGATATTACCTATCAATGGTTATGGCATCTAGGAAATTATATTAAAAGTGAAGATAGAAAAACTGCCATGAAATTCTATGAGAAATCATGGGAGATTTTACAATCACTGCGTACTGATTTAATCGCGATGAATCAAAGTACTCAGTTTTCATTCCGCGAGAATATAGAACCTGTGTATCGAGATTTTGTTGACTTACTCTTGCAAGAAAAAAATTCTCAAGCTGATAATTTAAACCGTGCCCGCCAAGTCATAGAATCTTTGCAAGTTGCTGAGATTGATAACTTTTTACGTACATCTTGTTTACGCCCGATTACACCAATTGATCAATTAGCTGACGATGAACCAGCTACCGCCATTATCTATCCAATTATTTTAGGCGATCGCGTGGAAACGATTGTTAAATTATCCAAAGAAAAAATCAAATATTACACAACTAATATCTCTAAAATTCAAGTAGAAGAAACCATTAGGCAGCTAAGAGGGAATTTAGCGATAGATAATCGCAAATATGAAGTTAAAGAATTATCCGAAAAGATTTATGATTGGTTAATTCGACCTGCTAAAGCCGAGTTAGAAACTAACCAAATCAAAACCTTAGTATTTGTCTTAGATGGTGCTTTGCGAAATATCCCCATGTCGATTTTGTACGATAGAGAGCAGCAAAAATATTTAATTCAAAATTATGCTATAGCTTTGGCTCCCAGTTTACAGCTAGTTGAACCCAAGCCATTAAAAAAGGTGAAATTAAATGCCTTAATTGGTGGAGTTAGTGAAGAACTTAAAGTAGGTGATAAAACTTTTATTGCTCTACCAAATGTTAAAAGTGAAATCGCGGAAATTCGCAGCGAACTTGCGCAAAACCAAGAACTTCATAATGCAAGTTTTACTACAACTAACTTAGAAACAAAGGTAAAATCTGAGCCTTTTTCAGTAGTGCATCTAGCCACTCACGGACAGTTTAGTTCTAATTCTGAAGAAACTTACATTCTCACCTGGGATAAGTTATTGAAAGTTAATGAACTAGATAATTTATTGAGAACTAGAGATAATACCAAACCAGAGAGTATAGAATTACTGGTTTTGAGTGCTTGCAAAACTGCTAAAGGTGATAAACAAGCTGCTTTAGGGTTAGCCGGGGTTGCAGTTAAATCTGGGGCACGTAGTACTTTAGCATCTCTTTGGGTAGCAGACGATCCATCAGCGAAAAAAATTATGCGTGAATTTTATAAGCAGTTAAAAACAGGAGTAAGTAAAGCTGAAGCATTGCGACGCGCCCAACTTAGCGTTTTTGCGGAATTAGAAAGTTCTCCATTCCAATGGGCACCTTATGTTCTTGTGGGTAATTGGTTGTAATTCGTAATTCGTAATTCGTAATTCGTAATTACGGAAGAAGGGTGGGGAAACCCCGCCCCTACGGATATGGGGGTCTTTTCCTGGAAGTGTGTGTGCATGGAAATCTGTATTTATCCCGATATAGATACAGAAGTAAAAACACCAGAAGGGAAACGATGTTTTATACAAATAAGGTTAATCAGGCGATTTTAGGCTCAAAATACTGGATAATGGGGTTAGTGTCTACTGCTATGGTTTTTACGCCAGCGATCGCACTTGCTAACCATGAGTATTGGCTAAATAGCGTCCGCGATCAACTCATCCGTGCGGCTGTGGGTTTAAACTTAGGCGGTAATTACGAACTTACACACGATCCTTTTGTCGATCAACTCAGTAGCAATCAAGGTGATTATATAACTCTAAATCTGCGTCGAGGTGTCGATTATGCGATCCTTGGAGTATGTGACCAAGATTGTCGAGATATAGATTTGCGACTTTATGACGAAGATGGAAACCTCATCGATTCTGACACTGGCTACGATGATTACCCAGCTGTCAGAGTCCGTCCTCGTTGGAGTGGTAAATTTCAAATTAAAGTCACTATGGCAAAATGTAGAGCAAATTATTGTTACTACGGCATAGGCGCATTTGGTAGATAATTATCCCTAGAATGGTGCAATTCAAGATAGCTGGAAAAGGCTGTCATTTGTCATTTGTCATTTCTCATTTGTCATTGGTAAGGGTTTCAAGTCTATTTACGTTTAGTAAAATAGTTTTGTGCTATTACCGATTTACTTATTTTCAAAAAATTATATCTATATATTTATACCCATTCAAAAAAGAATGGTAGGGGCATGGCAATGCCATGCCCTCTAGAATACATTGATGTGCAATTAATACTATTTAAATTTGTATTATACATTTCTGCTGCTTTAAACTACAGCATATTAGGGTGGGTATTGCCTACCCTATTTTTTTTGAAAATTACAATAGTAACCATAGATTTTATTAAAAACAAAATTTCAATTTACCTGCATGGAAAATCTAACCTGACCCGATTAAGTTAATGAAGGGATAAAAACCCTGTTAACTTACAACAAAGGACTTTAAAAATGATTCGTCGTTCAGCTTCTATTGCCTTAACTACCTTAATGGCTTTACCTGTTGCCGGTCTGATTAATCAACTCTCAATCAATCCCGCAATGGCTCAAACTAGCAGATGTAATTTAAATGTTCAACCCGGTCAATCTGCATATTCTCGTGGTACAAATATTGCTGTTCGTTTCCACGTTACCCAAAATGGACATCCAGTTGCAAATACTCCTGTATTAGTTCAAGAAACCTATTATCATGAGTTTCGTAAAAGAACTGAGCAAAGAATTTTAACTCAGACACAAACCAACCATGAAGGTGGTTTTACATTGCGTTATGAAGTACCTAGAGAAGTATTCAAAGACAAAGTTAGTTTGTTATTTGTTAATCCTGTCGCTGGAGGTTGCTCTCGCTCTTTCGTCATTCCCATCGGTTAATAGTCATTTGATTTGATGTGTGACTAAGTAAAAATATAAATTCCCGATTTTTTCAATAAGGGACTTCCAAATAAAAAAATATACAGCTATTTATTGTGGGGTGGGCGTCTCGCCCGCCCATAGTCAAAGGCGGGCAAGACTTCGGCGTGAGCGCTCAGTCGAACGCTGCCCACCCCACAAGATTGGATAATTTATTTCTTGGAAGTCCCTAATTCGGGAATTTATCTCATCAAAATCATCGCAACCATCATTTTTTTATCACAAGCCATGATGAATACAACAAAAATAATCACCACTTTATTATGTATTGTCGGCATCTTAACTATTCCCCAAAAAAGCCAAGCAATAGAGTTAAGAGGGTTATTAGATGAAATATTAAAACGTGGCATATGCTCTGTTGTGCAAGCGCAAAGTGGAGATTGTGCGCCAAATATAAATACATCACCAATTCCTACACCCACCACACCGCTACCTGACTCCTCATCTCCTAGCGAAGTGCCAAATATACCCACTGATACCAGTTCCAATATTCCCCAAACCTCGGAAACTTCGCCAATGTACAACAACTTTCAGGAGTCTCCCCAAATCAATCAAGAGGTAAATCCCCAAGATGAAAACCCAGACAGGCTTTGGTAGGTTTAAATCTTCAATGCATGGTTTTTCAAAGTTAACCCGATAAAGGATTAGTAGCGTTATTAAGCCAGGATATGAATACAACTGTAAAATCCAGCGCCAAAGCCTTGAGTTTGGCTGTATTTACGAGTTTAGCGACTGTTGTTAGTTGCCATCAACCAAGTTTAGCTCAAAGTACTACCTTCTTTTGCGATCGCAATTCGCAAGGAGTACTCACTACTTATGCACAGACTAAATCTCGTAACGTCCCGGTAATTCGTTGGAAGTCCTGGGATTTTGCAGCAGCTGGTTATACTCCAGAACAACGTTGTCAAGAAGTCTCTAGAAGGTTTCAAACCTACAAAAATAATGGGATGTTAAATTACATCACCACAGGTATTATGAATCGCCAAGCTGTAATTTGTGTGACCAGCGCAAAAGGTGGTGGTTGTCAAGGTTTGTTATTCACTCTCAAACCAGGTGCAAATGCTAGCCGTGTCTTACAACAATTATTTGATATTAGTGAAGGTAAAAGTAATACTGTTGTCTATGAAAGTTTTGGTTCGTCAAGGAATACTCCAACTGATACTAATTATATTGATGTTAATCAGTTGTTGAATATTACCTCAGAAGAATCAACATCCGCTCCTATCCCTAGCGCTCAACCTGAAGTTATCTCTCCCGAAAGAGTTTGGTAGTTTTGCAAATACCAACAATTGATGAGAGATGAATAAAAGTTTGTTAATACTGACAATCTGTCTGAACTTTTACTTAGCTAAGTTCCCTGAGCAGATATTAGCTGAAAACACGACTTTAACAGTAGCTAATTTCTGTATTGCACCAGAACTATCAACAGCGCAATTGCATAAACATGCTAAATCAATTACCGTTAAAGTTTTTTCAGGAGATGCTTGGGGTTCAGGAATTTTAATTCATAAGCAAGGACAAGATTATACAGTTTTAACTAACGACCATGTATTAATCTCAGGACAAGGAAAACCATATCGCATTCAAACGCCTGATAGTCAGATTTATCATGCTGTTGTGATAGAAGCTGCTAAATTTTCTGGGCAGGATTTAGCCTTATTAAGATTTCGCAGCCAAACTAAAAACTATCAAGTAGCCTCATTGCACAAGTCGGGAAAATTATCAGTAGACAATGAAGTATTTGCGGCTGGTTTTCCTTTAGAATCACCAAATTTTTTATTCACTACAGGTAGAATCAAACTCTTGTTAAACCAACCGCTAAAAGGAGGGTTGCAAATTGGATATAGCAATGAAATTCAAAAAGGTATGAGTGGCGGCCCAGTTTTAAATCGTCAAGGTCAAGTTATAGGAATTAATGCTATACATGCCTATCCATTGTGGGGTAATCCCTATATATTTCAAAATCAGGAAATCCCTAGTAAATCTCTACAAGAACAAATGAGCGCACTGAGTTGGGCTGTGCCCATCGAAACTTTTTTGAAAATGGCACCAAAGTCAATTATTAGTCAAAGGTGTTCATAAATGATGGTTAATATTTTGTTAACTATCTTTTCATTAATTGAATGTTGAAAATTTAGACTTCTTAGAGGAAAAATCATGAAATATCAAGAGAATCTTGCAGCTATTTTAGCTGGTACAACTGTTGTTAGCGCTATTGTAATCATGCAACCAGTAGCCGCTTTCGCAATGACCGGAGAAGAAATTAATAATATAGCTCGTGAAGTTACAGTTTTAATTAAAGGAGAACAAGGACATGGTTCGGGAGTAATTATTTCTCAAGAAAATAATACTTATCATGTGTTGACTGCTTATCATGTTGTTGCCCAACGGGATAATTATAAAGTTGTCACTGCTGATAAAAAAGCCTATCAATTAACTAAGATTACCCGCTTACCAAATGTTGATATGGCTGTTGTACAGTTTAGTAGCAATCAAAACTACAAAGTTGCGAAAATTGCGAATTCTCAACAAGCTGTTGTTGGTAACTCAGTGTTTATTTCTGGATGGCCTGCACCTGGAAGCACTAAACAATTAGTCCGTCAATTTACATCTGGACAAATATCAGGAACATTAGACCAACCGATAGAAGGCTACCAAATGATTTACACTAATGTTACTCGTAAGGGAATGAGTGGAGGCCCGGTATTTGATGGTGGCGGTCGTGTAGTGGGGATTCACGGATTAGGAGATACAGAAGACCCCGATTTATTAACTAGACAAGGACAACTAAGCCCCGATACTGCGCAAAACATTGCTAGTTTAATTAAACCTGGGTTTAATTATGCAATTCCTATCAATACTTTTTTAAATTTGGCTGCTCAACAAAAATTAGATTTAGCCTTAAAATTAGATTCTCAAAAGGCACCAAATACGGCTGTAGCCTATACGCCTTCAGCACAACCCGATAGTCGTGATGTCATTGATGATGTTAATAATGTTTTAGCTGATGTCAACCAAGGTATTAATGTAATTGACAATACTGGAAAGACTATCAACCAGGGAATTGATGCGGTTAACCGTGTTTTAAATATTTTTCGCTGATGAACGCAACACTTAGGGTACAGCATTGTTCATTGGTGTCAACTTAACGCTAAGAAACCCAACACCCGAAAATTTTGGTATTGTTGGGTTTCACTCTGTTCAACCCAACCTACATTTACTATAGGATTCATATTTGATTTTTGAAAAAAACTCAGTATACTTTGATTCCTTATTCCCTGTTCTCTGTTCCCTGTTCCCTGTTCCCTCCCTACGCAAATAATTTCAGGAATCAAAGCGGATTCCTATACATTTACAGCATATTTCAGGTAAATGAGGTACGCGCTTTGGGGCATGGCAGTGCCAGTGCCCCTACAATCAACGATAATTTGTACTTCACCAATTGGCAATCTGCTGTATTCTTCTCTTCCCAAAGGATAGAAGAGGGTGAAGCTAAAAATAAGCTAACTGAAACATTATTTTGTCAGGGTGCATGATTTTTCCTACCTCACCCGATACAGAGATAGAGGGGAAAAATCACTTATTCAATTAGTGTTTGCTTGTATCAAGCAGAATCCAGTGATAGATACCCCTTGTTCATCTATCGAGGATTGAGATATGCCAGATTTCACAACTAAACAACTCTTCACATTTGGCGATAGCATTTATTTTCTATCCGCCCCAGGTGCTTGGAGTGTTGTCCAAGCAGAAGCGCTCAGTTTTGGCGGTAATCTTGTGACTATTAATGATGCCAAAGAACAAACTTTCTTGGCTGGTTTATTTGCCATTCAAGAACCGTGGATTGGTCTTTCTGATGCTAGCCAAGAAGGAATATTTACTTGGGTTGGCGAGCAAAGTGCCTATCAAAATTGGCTACCAAATTTGCCCGCAATTGACCATATTCGGGACTTCGCTTATTTGACAAATACTGGCTGGAATCATGATGTTCAACATGCTAATCGCCAGGGCATTATTGAAATTAAAAACCCTGCTACCCCGATTTTAGTAATTGAAGATTTGGGAATTATTGAGCCTACAAGTGGTACTAAACAAGCGCAATTTAAGGTGAAAGTCTTTGGGAGTAGTAGTCAGCCGATTACAGTAAATTATGCGACAGCCCCTAATACTGCCTTAGCTGGAACCAGTTACATACATACCAGTGGCACTCTGACTTTTAATCCTGGAGAAAAAGAAAAACTGATTAATGTCACTATTCGTAATGATGGTGAAGCAATCAGTGGTAAACAATTTTTTGTGAATTTGAGTTCGGCAACCAATGCGGTTTTAGCAGACAATCAAGCTACAGGCACAATTACTGAATTCAGCAATGTATTTACTTTTGGCGGACGCACTTATTTATTATCAAAAGCAGGTAGTTGGGGTCAAGCGCAAGTAGAAGCCCAAAGTTTTGGTGGTAATCTTGTGACTATTAATGATGCCAAAGAACAAACTTTCTTGGCTGGCTTATTTGCAATTCAAGAACCGTGGATTGGTCTTGCTGATGCAGGTAAAGAAGAGACATTTACTTGGTTTGATGAACAAAGTGCTTATCAAAATTGGCTGCCCAATTTGCCAAGCGCTGACCATATTCGGGACTTTGTTTATTTGACAAATACTGGCTGGAATCATGATGTTCAACATGCTACTCGCAAAGGTATTATTGAGATTCCTACTGCTTTATCTGTTCCCATTCCAGATATGACTGCCAAAACAATTTACACTTTTGGCAATAGTATATATCTCCTGAGTTCCGCAGGTAGTTGGGGTCAAGCGCAAGTGGAGGCTCAAAGCTTTCAAGGTAATCTTGTCACAATTAATGATGCCAAAGAACAAACTTTCTTAGCGGGTTTATTTGCCATTCAAGAACCGTGGATTGGTCTTTCTGATGCAGGTAAAGAAGGGATATTTACCTGGTTTGGCGAACAAAGTGCTTATCAAAATTGGCTACCAAATTTACCAAGTGCTGACCATATTCGGGACTTCGCTTATTTGACAAATACTGGCTGGAATCATGATGTTCAACATGCTAATCGCCAGGGCATTATTGAAATTAAAAACCCTGCTACCCCGATTTTAGTAATTGAAGACTTGGGAATTATTGAGCCTGCAAGTGGTACGAAACAAGCGCAATTTAAGGTGAAAGTCTTTGGGAGTAGTAGTCAGCCGATTACAGTAAATTATGCGACAGCCCCTAATACTGCCTTAGCTGGAACCAGTTACATACATACCAGTGGCACTCTGACTTTTAATCCTGGAGAACAAGAAAAACTGATTAATGTCACTATTCGTAATGATGGTGAAGCAATCAGTGGTAAACAATTTTTTGTGAGTTTGAGTTCGGCAACCAATGCAATTTTAGCAGATAATCAAGCTACAGGCACAATTACTGAATTCAGCAATGTATTTACTTTTGGCGGACGCACTTATTTATTATCAAAAGCAGGTAGTTGGGGTCAAGCGCAAGTAGAAGCCCAAAGTTTTGGTGGTAATCTTGTGACTATTAATGATGCCAAAGAACAAACTTTCTTGGCTGGCTTATTTGCAATTCAAGAACCGTGGATTGGTCTTGCTGATGCAGGTAAAGAAGAGACATTTACTTGGTTTGATGAACAAAGTGCTTATCAAAATTGGCTGCCCAATTTGCCAAGCGCTGACCATGTTCGGGACTTTGTTTATTTGACAAATACTGGCTGGAATCATGATGTTCAACATGCTACTCGCAAAGGTATTATTGAGATTCCTACTGCTTTATCTGTTCCCATTCCAGATATGACTGCCAAAACAATTTACACTTTTGGCAATAGTATATATCTCCTGAGTTCCCCAGGTAGTTGGGGTCAAGCGCAAGTGGAGGCTCAAAGCTTTCAAGGTAATCTTGTCACAATTAATGATGCCAAAGAACAAACTTTCTTAGCGGGTTTATTTGCCATTCAAGAACCG
This sequence comes from Calothrix sp. FACHB-168, assembly GCF_963889195.1. NCBI lineage: Bacteria > Bacillati > Cyanobacteriota > Cyanophyceae > Nostocales > Calotrichaceae > Calothrix > Calothrix sp. FACHB-168. The sequence goes on along the minus strand of NZ_CAWPNJ010000030.1, from coordinate 27,751 downwards.
TGGATTGGTCTTTCTGATGCAGGTAAAGAAGGGATATTTACCTGGTTTGGCGAACAAAGTGCTTATCAAAATTGGCTACCAAATTTACCAAGTGCTGACCATATTCGGGACTTCGCTTATTTGACAAATACTGGCTGGAATCATGATGTTCAACATGCTAATCGCCAGGGCATTATTGAAATTAAAAACCCCACTAAGCCAATTTTAGTGATTGAAGATTTAAGTATTGTTGAAGCTAGCAATGGCACGAAAGAAGCTGTTTTTATTGTGCGGCGCTATGGTAACAGCAGTAGTACTGCAACTGTGAAATACAGTACGTCTAATAATACAGCGATCGCAAACAGTGATTATAAAGCTACTAGTGGAACGCTGACCTTTGCCCCAGGTCAGAGCGTACAGACAATTAGTGTAACTATCCTCAAGGATGCTGACACAATTACACAAGAAAGCTTTTTTGTCAATCTGAGTGCGCCTACCAATGCTATTTTAGGAGACAATCAAGCGATCGCTACTATTTATGAACCGAGCGACGCTGCTATTTTTGGTGGTAAGACCTATTTGTTATCAAAATCCGGTAGTTGGGGTCAAGCGCAAGTACAAGCCCAAAGTTTTGGTGGTAGTCTCGTTACTATTAATGATGCCGCAGAACAAACTTTTTTGGCTGGAAAGTATGCTAGTCAAACTCCCTGGATTGGTCTTTCTGATGCTGCTAAAGAAGGAACATTTACCTGGTTTGGTGAACAAAGTGCTTATCAAAATTGGCTACCTAATTTGCCAAGTGCTGACCATATTCGGGATTTCGTTTATTTGACAAGCGCTGGCTGGAACCATGATGTTCAACATGCTAACCGCAAAGGTATTATTGAAATTGCTAATACCGTCAATTTAGTTGGCAGCACAGCTAATGATTTCCTTTATGGCAGGGAAGGCAATGATACTATTGATGGTGGCGCTGGCAATGATAACCTCATTGGTAAGGCTGGGAACGATCGCCTAATTGGTAACGCAGGTAATGATAACCTCATTGGTAATAGTGGTAATGATACCCTGATTGGCGGTACTGGCAACGATACCCTCGCTGGTGGTAGTGGTGCAGATAGGTTTACTTTCAATTCTCGCAGTGAAGGTATTGACAGAATTACCGATTTCAGCGTTGTTGATGATGCGATCGCTGTTTCTGCTGTGGGTTTTGGTGGCGGGTTAATTCTTGGTACAATAGCCGCAACACAGTTTGTTATTGGCACAGCTGCTACAACTACTAGTCATCGATTTATTTATAACAATACCAATGGCGCACTTTTCTTTGACCAAGATGGTTTGGGTGGAGTCGCACAAGTTCGCATAGCTACTCTCAATACTGGGTTAGCCATGACTCATGCTGATATCTTGGTAATTTAGCAATTCTGTAGCAATCATATTTGATGTTTGTTGATACCTATTTAAATAGGGTTGGCGGCACATCAATAATATTCTAGAGGGCATGGCATTGCCCATTGGTGTCAACTTAACGTGAACCCTATAGCCCGACTAGGAATGAATTCCTAGTCTCATAGCAAAAGTCATCTGAAGATGACTAAAAATTCTCACAAATCCCTAGTCTACTTCAGTAGACTTGAACTATTAGCCTTGGAATTCATTCCAAGGCGGGTGACAAAGCTATTCGAGAGGCTATTTATAGCTTAAGTTGACACCAATGGGCAATACTGTGCCCCTACATAAATCTTATCTGCTAAAAAACAACTAACGTGTATATTTCAAACTTTCAACTTTGCCTAAAAACTTGTCTGTAAAAATGCTCATAACAGTCCGTTTACGCAGGTTAATATTGGCATTTAAAGACATCCCTGATTGTAGAGGCACTTCTGTACCGTTCACATTCAATGATTGTTTATCTAAACGAATTTCGGCAGAGAAACGAGAATAAGGATGGGTTTGATCGGGGGGTAAAGCATCGGAACCAATTCGTACTAATTGTCCTTTAATATCACTAAATTCGGTGTAAGGGAAGGAATCAATTCTCACATCAACAGGCATTCCGGCTTTGACAAAACCGATATCATTATTGGTGATATAAACTTGGGCAACTAGATTGTCTGGCGGGACAATTTTTAAAATGGTTTCGCTGCTGTTATAAACATATCCAGAACTACGAGGTTTTAAATCAAAAACAATCCCATCATCGGCGGCGCGCAGTTCTTGATATTTCATATTTAACTGAAGTTCGCTGATTTGGCTGTTAATTTCTTGGACTTTTTTCTGATTTTCAATGATTACTTTGGTAAGTTGACTATCTATATCAGCGATGCGTTTTTCGTTGTCGGCGATGCGGCTGAGTAAATCTTCTTGGGAAAGGGCGATCGCATTTTCGAGTTTCTTTTGTCCTTGAGCGATCGCTAATTTTAACCGTTCTTGTTCTTGTACAAGGCGATTGACTTCGGTTTGGCTAGCATCGGCGGCTTGGCGCTTTTCTAGGTATGGTAAACGGGCAAATGCGCCTTTTTCTACTAAACTTTCTAGGTTATTGGCAATTTCTGAATTGGTTCTCAGGCTACTTCTCGCATTGATTATTTGGGCTTGAACTTGATTTAACTGGCGGGTTAATTGTTCTCTATCCAAGCGTACCGACTCAATCCGCGTCTCTCTTTCTAATTGTCTAGTCAGTAAGCGTTGGCGGGAACGGGGGTTTAAGTCGCGGATTCCTGAACCTTCGTTTAATTCGGCACGAAAAAGTTGATTTTCCTGAATTAATGCAGCCCGATTTTCTGTTAACGCCGCTAATTCCGGTAATGCTTTTAATTGCGCGGTACTAGAATTAGTTGTAGGCGAACGCATCTGCGATTGATAAAACTGATTTTCTGCTAACAAACTGGCGCGAACTGCTTCCAGGGATTTTAATTTCGCCTGCGTTGTAGTGCGATCGAAACTAACTAATAAATCGCCTTTTTTGACTCTTTGTCCTTCTTGAACGTGGATTTTGTCAATGACTCCCCCTACTGGCGCTTGAATGTCTTTGACAAAACCTTTAGGTTCGAGTTTCCCTTGTACGGGAACAGATTCGTCAATTTTGGCAGTAGAAGCCCAAACGACAGCAAAAGTACTGACTCCAACTATGCTCCACACAATAGCATGAGACCAAGCGCGAGATTGTTGGAGGATGACAGGCTGATCGAACTCTTCTTTTTTTGCTTCCTTTTCTTTGGGTATAGGTAATCCAGAACCGAAAATACCCGCATCACCTTGTAACATAAGTTGCCATTGACGCTGGGCTTCGGGAAAGCGTTTCCAAATTAAAAATATGCCGCCAATAGCAAACAAACATAAAAAACCGCCCGTAGATAGGAGCATTTCCATATTTACGGGACGATATTCTACAGCTTCGGCATAATTATTATGATAATCGTTATTTTCTGTTAGTAATTGTTGGTTTTGTAAATTTTTTTGCTCTACTTCCTGCGGTTTCTTGGTACTCGTTTCCTGATTCACAGGTGGTGAAAAAGCTAACTCCATGCTTTCTGGTTTGCTAACACAATCACCCATATCAGATTTTGCTGGAGTAGTCTCATCAATCCGAATATCTTGACAGTGCTGAGTAGGTTTTGCTGGAACATCGGAACATTGTGTGCAAGCTAGCAGCAAAGATAAATCTGGCATGGTTCTTACTTGGTAGTTGTCAGTACGTCAATGGTTATTAGTCAACTGTCATTAGTCATTTGTCAATAGTTATCTCTCCTCTAACTTTGGTGATTGATTGCAGGTGAAGTGTTCTCATAACTGCGATTCTTGTTGTTGAAACAGACAGTAATACCGCCCTCGCATCGTCATCAGTTGAGCGTGTGTTCCTTGCTCCGCAATTACACCTTTATCCATGATGATGATTGTATCGGCGTTTTTCACCGTGTTTAGTCTGTGGGTAATAAATAAAACGGTGCTACCCTGAAAAAATTCCATTAAATTCCGACAAACTTGTTGTTCAGATTCGTAATCTAAAGCACTGGTGGCTTCATCGAGAATCAGTAGTCGAGGATTTTGTAAAACGGTACGCGCGATCGCAATCCGTTGGCGTTGTCCCCCAGAAAGGGCGGAACCTCTTTCTCCAACTATTGTGTTGTAACCATCCGGTAGTGCCATGATGAAATCATGTGCAGCAGCAGTTTTGGCGGCGGCGATGATTTCTTCGGTAGTTGCTTCTGGTCGAATCAAGGCTATATTATCTTGAATTGTGCCTTCAAACAAAAGGGTATCTTGTAGCACTATACCGATTTGACGACGCAAGGAGTTTAACTCTACTTTCCTTATATCATAACCATCAATTTGAATTTGTCCGGCGACAGGTTCGTATAGTCGGGGTAATAATTTTGTCAAAGTACTTTTCCCGGAACCACTTTGTCCAACTATACCAACAAAGGTGCCGGGAGGAATTTCTAAATTGATATTGATCAGTTTTAAGCTATCTTCGGGGTGAAAACCAAAGGAAACGCCATTGTATTTAATTGCACCAGCAATTTCTGGGAGTTGAATATTTTGGCGATCGCTAGCTTTAACTTCGGGTTCTGAGTCTAAAATATCACCCAGCCGTTCAATGGATAAAGCGACTTCTTGGAAGCTTTGGGAAAGTTGAATTAACCGCAGTAGGGGACTAGTGACATAACCTGCAATAATCCGGAAGGCGATTAACTGTCCTAAACTTAGTTGATTGGATATGACTAAATGCGCGCCTGCCCACAACAAAACAAAGCTGGAAAATTGATTTAAAAATCCGCTAATAGAGTTAGCTGTGCTGGAGGTGAGGACATTTTTAAAGCCGGCGCTGATGTAACGAGTATAGCGATCGCGCCATTGCCAACGAGATTTTAATTCAATATTCTGAGCTTTAACTGTTTGAATGCCGGTGAGTATCTCTACTAAATAGGATTGAGTATCCGCATAGCGTTCGGCTTTTTTGCGTAACTGTTGCTGCACAATCGGTACTACAAAGGTGGTGAGAATCGCAAATAATGGTACAGTCGCTAAAGCCACCAGGGTGAGCATCCAACTGTAAAACAGCATAATGCCGATATAAATTACCGAAAATATTGCATCGAGAACTACTGTTAATGCTGTTCCTGTGAGAAATTGGCGAATATTCTCTAATTCGTTAATTCTTCCCGCTAACTCACCCACCCGGCGACGTTCAAAATAACTCAAAGGTAGGCGCAGTAAATGTTCAATCACTTCTGAACCTAAGCGGATATCAATACGGTTGGTGGTATCCGCAAATAAATAAATCCGCAAACTCGTCAAAGCCGCCTCAAATACACCAATTACTAACAGGAAAATCCCTAAAATATCGAGAGTATCGAGGCTTTTTTGAATTAAGACAGTATCGATGATGATTTGGGTAACAATAGGATTTGCCAAGCCAAATATCTGCACAAAAAACGAAGCTACCAGAACCTCAAACAGTACCAGACGAAATTTCAAGATAGAAGGGATGAACCAACGCAGACTGAATTTCTCTGGGCGATCGCTTTCTGTTGTTTCTACCGTTAATACTTGTCCTGATTCTCCCCAAATTTGCGCAAATTCTGCCGGATGATAACAATTTACCCCTATTTCCGGCGCAGCGACTACAATTTCTCGCTCAGTAATTTTGTACAGCAGCGCGAGATTTTCTTGCCAATATATGATCGCTGGCGCATTCAAGCGGTTAATTACATGAACCGGAACTTTCACTAAATGAGCTTGCAAACCCATCATTTCCACTACTGCACCAGCTACCTGTAAGGTAATTTGCTGATTGGCTTTTAATTGATTCGTGACAACTTTGCGAATTAAATCGCGGCGAAAAGTACCCCCCAATATCTGATGCAACATCTGAAAACAGGCTAAGGGGGTATCAATTTTACCTTTCCCCGCCACAAAAATAGTTTGTGCTGGGGCGAGATTTTCGGCTATTGGATCGGGAGGATATTCAGGAGCCGGGGCAATTTTGATACTAGCGATATGTTCTGGTGGATAATTCCAGGGAATCCCCAGTAAGCGCACTGGGGTGGAGTTTTGCCAAGTTTGTGGCTTGTCGCTCAAAGGTAAGCGATCGCTCCCCCCAATACCCTCAATGCTACCTGCACTGACTAACCATAAACGCTCCTCATCAAAATCCTGGGAATTTACGGAACCAGGCGGTAAATTAATTACCTGTGTATCTTGCCAAACTTGCCGAGCTAAATCTTTAATATCGGTAGTTGCATCAGCGTGACGCTGGATTTCTTGACTGAGGAGTTCAAAAACTTCGCTAATATGCGATCGCGATCGCACAGATACCGCAAATTCTGGTTCTCGCTCCAGCAAACGCTGAAATTCTCCCGCTTCAAGAGTAATCGCAATTACTTCCGTCGAAGCCATTACCGCTTCGCAACTTTCCCCCCGCACCAAGCCCAACCAGCCCACAAACTCTCCTGGTTCGAGAACTGTTAAACTAACTTGCGAGTTAGTCCACCGCTCCTCAGCCAATACCCGCGCTTGTCCTTGATAAATTATCATGACTTGTGCTGGCATTCTGTCTTTTACCAGCATCCATTGTCCGGGGCGATATTGCAACAATTGACAGCGATCGGCCAGGGTTTTTACGGTATCAAATCCCATTATGTTAAATGGGGGAGTTGCGCTGAGAAATTCAACAATTTCGGTCTGGGTGATAATTGGCGTCATGCCAAAAGATACTCCACACAATAGTTAGCAGATTCTAGGCGAGTTTTAATTTCTTCTTCGATCCAAGCTTCAAACAGTTCATTTAGTAGATATTGCTGCGTATTTTCATTGAACTCTGTTGGTATTAATTGTTCTAGACGAATAATCACATACCAATCCGCTATCAGATGAGGTTTCCAGATTTGACCGGGTTGACTGACAGAAAGAATTTGCTGAATTATTGGGTGCGGTTGCGATAGGGGAACTGGCCCAATTAATCCCCCCGTTTGAGCTTCCGAGCCTTGAGAATATTGTTGAGCTATAGTTGCAAAAGGATGTTCTCCCTCAACAATCCGAAAATATAACTCTTGGGCTAGACCTTCATCTTGAGTGCGAATCATGGAATATGTTACCCGGTCTAAATCTGCTTTACGCTGCAAGAAATAAGACTCCAGTTTGTTACCCCAGATTGCAAGTTGGAATTTTTGGATTAATCGGGGACGAATCGCCAACTCCCTCATAATTGGTGGAGTTACAAGGTTTTTTTGCAACCATGCTTGTTCTTTCTCTGGTGAGGTAAGTTGGTGATATTCCCGAAAATTGGCGATCGCCTCTTGATATTCTGCTTCAGTACAAGAAAAAGATGCGATCGCTTCGTCTATCACTTTGGCACGTAATACCTGTGGTAACAGTTGATAACGATTTAACAAAGACAGTAATTGTTCTGTCTGGAGATTTTCGTTACCCAGTTGTAATTTTTGTGTCGTCATAATTCCCGACTAGCACGTTCAGCACTCTAAATTTGGGGCAGAAATCTGTATCATCTCTCGCCTGAGAGTATTGAAAGATACCAATATTTAACTAGTATCTTCTTTCTCTGTGCAAGAAATTTTGATGACATCCGGAACTTTTTCCAAAATTCTTGATGAAATTTTTACCTTGATTGTAGCCACCTTAGCTAAAACTTCACATTATATATTGTTATCAGCGTAATTTTTGACAAGGTTAGATTAACGACACTGAAATTTTATTAAAGTTTTAGTAAACTAATACACTTTACATACTTAGAGTTTTGTAGTTTCAAAACTAAGTAGAACAGTGCAAATAACCCAAAGTATATAACGTAACTAAAACCTCTTTTCTTCTGCCCTCTGCCTTTTCGTGAAGATCTATTTTCTCTAGGAAAAATCAATATCTCAGCCATCAATGCATATTAAATTTTTAAGTATAAAATTTTCTTTCTACGCAATGTGACAGTTTATCGTCCGGCACAAGGCAAGGAGCGATCGCGCTCAAGTGTCTTTTATGCTGAGGGAAAGCGACGGATGTATTACTGCTTACATCATTTTCCATTTACCCTACGGGTCTGAATTCAATCACTAGCGCTCAAATCTACCCACAGACCTCGAATTATGGAAGTCGCAATAAAAAAACAACCCTCCCATCAGTAACTTTGAAGTTTCTGATCCAAGATTTTCACAATACTCTCACGACCTGAATTGATACCTAATTGACACCTCCTCAGGTTTGCTCTACCAAAAGTTGCAGCAGAATTCGTTTTGCTGTGGAGTTCATGCGAACAAATCGTTATGAGGATTTTTGAGATGGCTACATTGACCTTTGAAGAACAAGTTCTCAAATTAACCAACGATATCCGAATTGAGAACGGTCTTTCACCATTCAAAGCCAATAAAGAACTCAACTATGCAGCTGACAAATATGCAGAGTTGATGTCAGCGAAAAATTACTTTAGTCACACAGGCCCCGATGGTTCCACACCTTGGGACAGAATGAAAGCAGTTGGCTTTCAAGCTCAAACAATGGGAGAAAATATCGCTTTCGGCCAACAAACACCCGAAGCAGTCGTCAAAGCCTGGATGGATAGTCCCGGACACCGCGCTAATATCCTCAATCCCAGGTACACTCAACTCGGTGTAGGCGAGGATAAAAGATATTGGGTACAAAACTTTGGTAGTGACGATCTCGATCCCACCACTAACATTCCCAATTCTGGATCTAATTCCGGTACTCCTCCCACACCCCCAATCAATACACCCCCAACCAATAATGTATTTGCGAGGGAAATTAGAGGCGGAAACGGTAACGATGTCCTAACTGGTAGTTCTGGTAATGACAGAATTTGGGGCGGTAAAGGTAACGATATCATCAATGGTGGTGGTGGTAACGATCGCCTAATTGGTGGTTTAGGCATAGATAAACTCACTGGTGGTGCGGGACTAGATACCTTCGCTTATAAAAGCTTAGGAGAAAAAGGCGATACCATCACAGACTTTAACGTCAGTCAAGATAAGATTGACTTGCGCCAAATTATGGCGAGTTCAGCTTACCAAAGCCAAAATAAATTCGCTGATTTCCTCCAATTCCAGCAAGTTGGTAGCGATACTATTGTCAAATTAGACATGGATGGTAAAACTAAAGCAGGCGGCTTTGATAAACTTGTTGTGTTAGAAAACGTCAACGCCTCTCGCTTAAATGCTAGTAACTTTCTTGTCTAATTAATCTAGTTTTCAATGCTCTTTTGCAGTTAGGGTGGGGTAAACCCGCCCCCTTCTTAAAATTAGACTCAAGTTTGTTTTCTTCCCTATTAATGTTCCTTCGGCAGATTTGAGATTTTAACTTCTGGTATAAACTCAAAATCTCAAATTAATTCATGAATTTTGTTCCCTATTAATGTCCGTGCGGCTTTCACTGCGATATTGTATCTGTAGTGACACAGCCTATTAGTGATACAGCCTATTTCAGTTCAATCAGGTACGCAGGGAGGGTCATGGTAATGCCCATTGGTGTCAACTTAATGCAAAACCCTTATCCTAACTGGCTCCCATGCTCTGCGTGGGAGCGATTATCTTGAGGCTCCGCCTCAATTTATCAGCTTTCGAGGCAGAGCCTCGCAATATGCATTTCCAGCCAGAGGCTGGAAACGAGATAGAGAAAGGTTTTTAGCTTAAGTTGATACAGGTGGGTAATGCCATGCCCCTACAATCTGTCCCATTCTTTTTTCCAATTAATATGAGGAATTTAATCCTGATTTGAAGACTAAATTCCTCTCTGCGAGACGCTGCGCGAACACTACAAACCTTTAATTATTGACGCCATTTTGGCTAATTATAGGCAGTTACCGGACGTTGTTTCGGTTCGGGAATTGGTCGCTTTAATCTTTGGGCAATTTCCACCCATTCCTTCATGATGACTTCTACATATTGCAGTGCTTCTTGATAGGTTTCCCCATCAGCAATGCAACCGGGTAAGTCTGGAACTTCGGCTATAAATGCTTGGTCTTCTTCGCTCCAGTAAAGAATTATTTCATACCGAAATTTCATGTTTAATTCCTATCTGGTACTTAAGAATGACTGAGCGCACAAGTTTCACTTGATAGGCTTTAGCTTTTCCGTTTTTGTGTTGGAGATTTAATATTTCTGCAATACCTTTTTTGGTAAGAATATAATGTCCGCCACGAATTTGCTCATCAAAGCCTAGTCTGTTTAACAGTTGCCAGAGTTGAGCGAAAGGAATTGCTGTATCAGCAGTCCCCGCTAGGATTTTTGCTAAGATCGGGTCTGGTTGACTCACTGGTTTGACAATCTTTTCCTGATTCTATAGTCTCTTATTTATTTAAGAGTGTTCTGATGTTTATAGCATGTCTTAGTTGAAAATGGGGCATTGGATATTGGGCATGGGGCATGGGGCATGGGGTATTAATTTTTATCTGCATTAATCTGTGGTTTCTTATTGTCTGACATTTTGAGTTTTGTCAGAGTTTTATTGGCTACCAAAAACAATTTTTTACTGAATTCTCAGATTAGCATCTTTATTATCTTTGGCTACTACAGCAACCTGTTAGACTTGTCCCCCTTCCCTTATCCCCCTTGTCTCCCTTGTCCTCCTTCCCTTGTCTCCCTTATCTCCCTTTGATTGCTACACTGTCGGGATAGGTTTGGTTTGAACTTGAGGAGTATTTTTTAACGCCGCCCAGCTACTAGCAATGGGCATTCGCCAACCTGTACCAAAGGCGCGATCGGTGATTTTTAAGCCGGGAGGTGCTTGGCGGCGTTTAAATTCGGCACGGGCTAGCATTTGAATTATCCGATCTACAATCACTGGATCGTGTCCGGCGCTGACAATTTCGGCGGCGGCTTCGTGTTTGTGAATTAGCCGTTCTAAAATATCGTCTAAAATTTCGTAAGGTGGTAGCGAATCTTGATCGACTTGTCCCGGTTTGAGTTCTGCACTGGGTGCTTTGGTGAGAACATTTTGGGGAATGATTTCGCCCTGACGGTTTAACCAATGGCAAATTGAATATACACGGGTTTTGGGAACGTCGGCTATAACTGCTAACCCGCCATTCATGTCACCATATAAGGTACAGTAACCTACCGCCATTTCCGATTTATTACCAGTGGATAACAGAAGATAACCAAATTTATTGGCGATCGCCATTAATAAGTTACCTCGAATCCGCGATTGCAGATTTTCTTCCGCAATCCCAAATTCCGTCCCTGCAAATAACTCTGCTAAGGAGTTATCAAAGGTTTGCATCGGTTCGGTAATGGGTAAAATGGTCGTTTTTATACCTAAGTTTTCCCCCAAAGCTAAGGCATCGCTAATGGAATGCTCGGAACTGTAGGGAGACGGCATCAGTACACCGAAGACATTTTCTTTACCTAGTGCTGCAACTGCGATCGCGGCGACTAAGGATGAGTCGATTCCCCCGCTTAAACCGAGTACAACTTTCGAGAAACCACACTTCCTGGAATAGTCTTTAACGCCTAAAACCAAAGCTTGCCAAATTTCTGCATCTGACGACTCTTGTATGGGCGAAACTTTCCCTGGCTTAAAATCTCGTTGTTTTTCGTCAAATTCTACTACGAGCAAATCAGTGTCAAAACCACGGGCGCGAGAGATAATTTCACCTTGACGACTCAAAGCAAAGCTGCAACCATCAAATATCAAGTCATCATTACCGCCGACTTGGTTAGCATAAATCATTGGTTGCTGAAACCGCACCGCACTATGCTTGAGCATCAATTCTCTAAATTGCTGCTTACCGACACTATAAGGAGAAGCGGACAAATTCACAATTAAATCTACACCTAAAATTGCTAAATCCGCGATCGGGTTAACTGCATAAGTGCGTTTCCCCCAAAATTCCTCATCATTCCATAAGTCTTCGCAAACAGTCACGCCAATATGCAGATCGTCCAAGGTGAAATAGTTGGCTTGTAAACCTGGTTCAAAATAGCGGATTTCGTCAAAGACATCATAAGTAGGTAACAGCCGCTTGTGGAAAATTTGCTTTACCTGTCCGCCAATTAACAAAGCGATGCTATTAAATAAAGGTTTACCACCTGTAGTATGGACTTTGAGATTTTCGTCTACTGTTCCCACCAAAACAGCTAAATTCGGCGGTAAATCTCGCGCCAATTTTTTCAGGGTAGTACCCATTGCGGCAACAAAACTAGGATTTAACAATAAATCTCTCGGCGGATAGCCACACAAAGACAATTCTGGCGTTAACAATAACCGCGCACCAGAAGCTACAGCTTTTTGCGCAGCTTGGAGAATTTGCTGCGCATTTGCGGTTAAATCACCAATTTTCGGATTGAGTTGAGCGATCGCTATTTTCATATTTTTTATTGGGCATTGGGCATTGGGCATTGGGCATTGGGCAATAGTCATTTGTATGTTGACTTTGGACTATTGACTATTGACTCTTGACTTTTTAATTAAATAAATACCAAAGGCTTATCTTTAAATGGCGCAAAAGCTTCGGCGTCAAACTTATATAAACTAGCGGGACGACCTGCACCACGTGATACTTTAATTCCGGTATCGCATAAAAAACCTAATTTGAGTAGACGAGAACGAAAATTAGAATAATCGGAGAAGTTTTCGCCTAAAACTGTGGTGTATAACTGATATAAATCATTTAATGTAAACATTTCTGGTAATACTTCAAACGCCACGGGGCTATACTCCAATTTATTACGCAAACGTCTGTGTCCGTAAGCCAAAATTTGATCGTGATCAAAAGCTAATTGGGGTAATTGTTTAACTGGATACCAAGCTATTCCCGTGACGCCATCAGCAATTAATTCTGCTTCTTCAAACCGCACCAGGGCAAAATAACTTACCGATAGATAGCGCACATTGTAACTATCGTTAGCTTCTCTGGGGTCGCGCTCGGGGCCGCCAAAGGTATATAACTGTTCTAAATAGAGATTATTCACTCTAATTTTTTCAGCCATAATCCTATAGGCTGCATCTTCTAAAGATTCTCCTTGACGCACCAAGGTACCAGGAAGACTCCAAGAATTTAAAAATGGCTCTTGCTGACGCATAATCAACAGCACGAGCAGTCGATTTTGGGCAGTATCTACAGAAAAAATTACATTATCAACGCCAACCTTGAAATCAGCCAAAGGTTGTTGATTTACCGGAGTTGGAAACTTTTTGTGGTTTCGTCCTGGCATTTGTACAAATGCTCTCGATTAATATAGGCGACTACAGGGGGGGTGAGGGCATGGGAATCTCCATGTTCGCGGTAAGCTGTGGAAGAAATATCTAGTCCAGTTAAGCTGGCGATCGCAATTTTCCCGCCTAGCTTTTGCACTCCCTCTAAACTAGACTCATCTATCGCATATCCCGGTCGCGGCACTACTAATAATTGCACTTGCCGCAACAAATCTTCAACTTGATACCAACGGGGTAGTTGATTTAGCAAGTCAGAACCAATTACCAAGGTATACTCGGTATCTTCTCCCCAACGAACTTTAGCTTTTTCCAAAGTTTCTAGGGTGCGATAGCTACTTAACTCTTGTTCCAAACCAATATTGTGGCTTGATGAGGGAATATCCGCAATCAACAAGCGTAACATCGCCGCCCGATGCAATAATGCAGTTTGATGAGATTTAAACGGATTATCCGCCGCCCAAACCGCCACGCGATCGTAACGTTCCGACAACCAACTCAAAATCGCCTGATGTCCCGCAGTTGGCGGATCGGCACTAGTTCCAAACAAAGCAATTCTCTGCATCTTATCTCTGTGCCCTCTGCGCCTCTGTGGTTTGTTTCTTCGTCTTCTGTGTCAACTCTTGCAACTCGGCAGAAATTTCCACATTCACCGATACAGGATGCTTTAATTGCCTTGTTTCCTCTGGTAAACTGGCAACCGATGCCGCAGTTCGCTGGCGAATTCTCTCTATCGCTTCAATTGGTTGCAGTTGCTTCCCAGCTTTCATTACCAATTGCAGTAGCGCTTCTTCCCCTACAGCACTTTCCGCAGCTAATCCTAATCTATCGACTTGAATTTTCCCTCCAGCAAAGGAGCGAAATATTTGTTTGCGTCCGGGATAGGTAGCTTTGTCACGGGATTCTTTCATGACTGGGATACCATCAATTTCTACAAGTTTGTAAACACCATTCACAGGCGCACCCGTAACTAGCTTTGTACCTAAGCCATAACCATCAATTTGCGCACCCTCGGCTTGTAAGCGGGTTATTTCCCACTCGTCCAAGTCGCCGCTAGCAAAAATTGTCACATCCGGTAGGAGCGATCGCACTGCTTTGGATAAACTCACCAAATCTCCCGAATCTAACCTGACTCCCGTCAAATGCATCTCTCCGGAATTTACTTTTTGTGCCAATTGTTCCGCCGCCGCGATGGTATCGTAAGTATCAATTAACAAGGGCGCACCTGGAAAATACCGATGAAAGGCTGTAAAGGCTTGTTCTTCAGTTCCTGCCATTGCTGACAGTGCCATCACCAAGGCGTGAGCCATCGTACCACTTGGTTGCTGATCGAGTTGTAGCGCCGCTAACACATTAGAAGTCGCATCCAATCCGCCAGCTAAAGCCGCCCGCGCCGCCCACAATGAACCTTGGGGGCTAAATGCCCGTCTGGTACCAAATTCTAAAAGTGTCGCTTGTTCTCCCGCTACATCCCTGAGTCTGGCGGCTCTGGTGGCAATTAAAGTTTGATAATTAATCGTATTTAATAGATAGGTTTCTACTAATTGGGCTTGCCAAAGGGGCGCTTCAATCCGTAATATCGGCTGATTAGCAAAGATGGCTGTTCCTTCCGGTACCGCCCAGACATCGCCAGTAAAACAGCCATCAGCTAACAACGCCCAAAAGCGATCGCTTGCATGAGCAAAAATCCCCGTTCTTTGCAAAGCCGCAATCTGAGATTCGCTAAAACGCAATTTTTGCAAATATTCCAAGGCTTGGGCTAGCCCCATTGCAATTAAATAGCCAAACCCCTCTGGTAACCGCCGCACAAATAACTCAAAGCTGGCTGGTTTGTGTTCTACGCCTTCACCTACATAACAAGCCGCCATTGTTAGTTGATAAAGATCAGTCAGCAGGCTGTAATCAACCGCAGCTACATTGAGTTCTGGCTGTTGTTGACTGTTTGTATATCTTTCCAAGTCCGGGAAAGTCGTCATGCCGGAGCGTCCTTAAAAGAATGCTTGTTACATTTATGGTAGATTTTACCATAAATCTTGTCAAGCCTTAGAGCATGTCTTCAATTTATCTACACAAAACCGAAGCTTTAGCCGCTAATTAATTTAATTTTTGCCATTAAATTCATATCTATTAATAGTTTTTGCGCAATATATCGAAAGTTATCCTTTGGAAGTATAATGAAATGTAAAGATGACTCTTCGGCAAAAAGTAGCAGCATCTTGTTCTTTCAAGGCTGAGACAAAAAGCTAATTTACAATTAGAATTGATAACATAAGTAGCAACAGCAAATAAGCTAAAGTATTGCAAACATATCTGAAAAAGAATTGCAGAGATTGTTGATATATTGAGAATTTAAGCAAAGCCAGAATATCAGAATTAAAGTAGAGACATAACCAAAGAAAGCGACTCGGAAAACAGGAGTCTAACATTATGTCTATTACTAGAATCATTGCTAGCATTACTCAGTTTATTTCTGAAGCCGCAATGCGGATATTTGGCCCTAATGATGACGCATATCCAGAAATTGGTATTCAACCGTTTACGGGCGATCCTTACAAGAAAGGCATGGCAGACTATTGGTAACGAGATTAGCCTGAGATGACAATTTTACTATTAATAAACTAAAGGCGTGAGGTTCTGACCCACGCCTGTTTATTTGAGGATAATAATATTAAGTATGGTAAAACCTAAACATCAAAATCCTCTGTTTGCATTTGGGAGCATCCCAATTTTGACGCAATACCCTAGAAGGGTATTGCTATACCAACAAAGCCTGCCTTGGCAGGCTATCAAACTTTTAGCCTGCCAAGGCAGGCTTCGTATTTCTAGCCCCACCCTTATAGGGTGAGGGCGTTTTTGCACATTTGGGATGCTCCCTTGCATTTTGCAGCAGTTTAATCTGAGCTTAACAAAAATCAATGTTAATTTAAGTAGAGCAACTCGATCAAATCAGAGTTGAGTATTAGCTTATGGCTGAGTAGATTTTTCTAATAGCGCTTTTTGTTGTAACCAATCCTTACCTAGCTGGATGCTAATATCAGAGGCGATATTGCCGGTGCTTTCCACGCGAACTTCGCCAAATCCTAACAAATCACGAATTGAAGCGGCGCTATCACCATCACCTTGTTGAGCGACAATGTTACTAACATCCAGGGGTTCAGTCCAAGGCTTTGTGACATAAACATTGCGATATCCCGCCTTTTCCAAAGTTCTAATTAAAGGACGCAAAGTATTGTAATCGCCACCCGTACTATCTTGAATCGCTACCCGTAACGAACCAGGTTCAGTTGTTTGCTGTTCTTGCGCTTGTTGTGACTCTACACCAAAGTGTTGCGCCATTAACTTAGCAATACCCTGTTTACTTGGTAACCAATAGCTAGCATCATATTCATTTTTCTCGCTAAAGCGACCAGGTACCATCAGCATCTGCATATTAGAGCGATTAGTGCGGACACCAAAACCCACTAATGCCACTAATTCCTCAACATTTAAATTAGTATCAATATGTTCTTTAACTACATCCAGTACTTTTGGTAATTGAGCTACCGTTGATGGGTTAAGTGACTGTTCCATCAAAGCACGCAGCACCATTTGTTGGCGCTGAATCCGCCCAATATCTCCTAATTCATCACGGCGGTACCTTAATAATTGCAGCGTCTGATCGCCATTAAGATGTTGTTTGCCTGCTTTTAGATTGATATATAAATGCTGAGATTCATCTTGATATTTCATATCTTTGGGGACGAAGACTGTCACACCACCCAAAGCATCAATTAATTTAGCTACGCCTAAAACATTAATCCGAATATAGCGATCGATCGCTACCCCATTTAAGAGATTGCTGATGGTTTTAGCTGTTAAAGCTGGCCCGCCGTCAATATTGGCATGATTAATTTTTTTCACGCCATGTCCTTCTATTTCTGTGCGGGTATCGCGAGGAATAGAAAGCATAGTCACTTTTTTCGTCTCTGGATCGAATTTGATCAAGAGCATGACATCAGCCAACCCATCAAAGGAGTTTACCTGGGGGTGATAGCCTAAATTTTTGGTTTCTTCGGGAGCATTTTGGATATCTGGTGGTAGTACGCTCATCCCCATGACTAAGATATTCACCGGACGAGTTAACTGGGAAAATTTAAACCCACTTCCGGAAATGCGATCGCCATCGAAGACAGCTTCTTCTTGGGGGCTAAGTTGGGCTTGTTGTAAAGGCGTACTCGTCAAAGAAACGGCCAACAGCGCCCCGGCTGTGGCTGAAACCATTGCAATTCCGCTCATCCCTACCCAAAACCACAACCAACGCCCAGTTTTAGAGTTTGGTATCTTTTTATTGCTGTTTTTCGCAACGTTTCCTGACTGGTTTTCTTCTGCTGAAGTTCTTTGAATGGTCACAGACATCCTCACACTTACTGATCAAATTCGGTACATTGGCAGACTAATAAATATTCAGACAAATCAAACCATATTAGCTAATTCTTAATTATTAGTGCTAACTTGTTGATTGCTGTGTTAACCACAACACTTATAGCAGTCTTTTTTATTTTTTTCGACAAATTATGATGATGTGTTATTGCAGTATGACAACAATAAAGGAATTTGACCAGATCCTTAATGATATAATCTTTAACTTGCGAAAAAATTAAGTAAAACTACTGACCTAATTATTACTTAAAAATTTAAACTCAATATTTGCCCAAGGTTCGTTCAGCTAAACGGCTAAACCCCGGTAATTTGTGAGACTTTCTCTGAATGACGCGCAACATCAACCACAGACTCACCAAAAAATAACCGGAAGTCACAAAGCTATTGAGGATTAATAAGCGCAAGCCCAAAAATTCTGAAGTTTCAGCCCCGGTTGCTAATAAGAGGTATGCCACAAACCAGGTAAATGCCAAAGTAATAGACAGGCGACTAGTGGCTATTTGTTCCCGGGTTCCCTGACGCCTGTAAAGAGTCCACAGGGATGGAAAAACGCCAACCACGGGAATTAAATGCATAAGCAGCTGGGTTTTTGGGGTTTCATTGGTATTGGGCATGGGGCATGGGGCATTGGGCATGGGGCATGGGGGAGCCACTGCGTTGGACGGGTTTCCCGGCTTAAAGCAAGTGGCGTCATTGGGCATTGGGAATTTATCGTTCATATTTTCTTCTTGTCTCCCTTGTCTCCCTTCCCTTTGTCCCTCCGAAGTTCTGTTCGTCGAAGACGTTGGCGAAGCCATCGGAGGTTTCCTCCGCTCAGACTTCTCTCCTTGTCCCCAATCCTCAGAATCAGATGCAGGGAAATTATTATTTTTATTTGGTTGAAAATTTTCCATTTGGTTGATTCTAATCCTAAACTAGGAGGATGAATAATAGTGATGTAGTTAGAGATAATAAGCTATAAAGAAAGATTTTATTTAGTTCTATCCTGTAATCGGCTAAAGATGCAGACACGCAAGCTACTAGACTGGTGGGACACGCTAACACCCATAGCGCGGATCGGAGCGATCGCGTTATTCATTCCGTTGGTAGTGTTAAATGGTTGGGCTATTTCCTCAATTTTTAATTATTTCCACTCCTTAATAGTTATTTTAGTCGGAGCCTCGGTATTAGCATTTCTGCTCAATTATCCCGTTAGCTGGATGGAGCATCATGGGTTGAGGCGAGAGCCGGTTGCTATCTTAGTGTTTCTTTTGGCTTTATCAATTTTATTAGCCTTGGGTGTAACTCTGTTTCCCCTAGCCCTCACCCAAGCGCAGCAACTAGTGGCACGCATCCCGGAGTTAATCGACTCTGGGCGTTCTCAGTTAATGATGTTAAACGAAAAAGCAGAGGTTTTCGGCTTACCAATCAATCTTGATGCCCTAGTCGCGCAAATTAACGATCGCGTCAAGGGACAATTGCAAGCGATCGCCGGCAAAGTTCTCAATCTAGCGGTAGTCACAGTCACTAGCTTGCTAGATTTTGTCTTGACGATGATTTTGACTTTCTATCTATTACAACATGGCGGTGAACTCTGGCAAAGTTTGGTAGAATGGCTACCCACAAAAGTGCGCGAACCTTTCTCCCAAACAGTACGCCTCAGCTTTCAAAATTTCTTTATCACCCAGCTAATTTTATCTACCTGCATGGCATCAGCCCTAATTCCCACATTTTTGTGGCTAAAAGTGCCATTTGGTCTATTATTTGGCTTAACCATTGGTATCATGGCGCTCGTGCCCTTTGGGGGTTCTGTAGGCATCGCCTTGACTACCTTATTGGTATCCCTACAAGATTTCTGGATGGGCGCAAGAGTTTTAATGGCCGCAGTTATCGTTCAGCAAATTCTCGAAAATTTAATTGCCCCCCGGATTTTAGGGAGCTTTACAGGTTTAAACCCAGCTTTGGTAGTAATTTCTGTACTCACAGGGGCGAGAATTGGCGGACTTCTGGGTGTAATTGTGGCAGTACCCACTGCTGTAGTGATTAAAACCGCTATCAGTGTTATTCGTCCAAAATCACTGAGCAGCGATCCGCATGAGTATGCCAATTCCGGGGAAATTACTACACCCGTTACACCAGAAGTCTCCCCAACAGTTGAAGCGAATAATCCCCTGAGCGTATCAGAAGCTACATCACCCTAAGCTGGGCAGAGGAGGCAGGGGGGCAGGGGGCAGGGAGCAGGGGGGACAAGGAAGACAAGGAATTTTAGATTTTAGATTTGCGATAGCGCAGCGTTAGCGAGTCCGCGAGCGTCTTTTGGATTTCAATCTAAAATCTAAAATCCAAAATCCAAAATTGTTTCAATGCCCCATGCCCAAATCCTACTGCGGTTCCATGATGGAACCCATAAATAAAACGCTACCTGTTTGATTATCCCGAATAGCGCAAAAGAAGGGACGGTCAACAATCATTTTGAATGGTTCTGGTTTTTGTACGGCAGATGTTGCCACGATAGAGACTGAAGTTGATGCGGCGGCTTCAGTTCCTTCTTCATTCACTTCTACAAAGGTTTTATGCTTTACCTGGCTAATGGTAAGGTTTTTACCGATACCTGAGAAATTTGCTTTGTCGCTAAAAGCCTCTCCCATACCTAAAGCTTTCAGTGCATCGTTGAGGGTAACTTCATAGTCGGTTTTAAACCGGGGTAAGCGAATCGAGCCTTCCCGCTTGCGAAACTGAGTCATCCATTGTTCCCAGTTATCTGCATTTAGGTTTTGATAAAAAGATTTGAGGCTGGAATTTTGTTTAGGTAAAAAGATATATAGGCTGAATTTACCGTCTTTACCATAAGGTAAACTTACTGCCTGAAATTGCGCGTTTTCTTGATATCTGTAGTCGCCATCTTGCGACATCATCGGGTGATTTTTTTGTTGGCCAGATGCTAGGTTAAATGGCAATGTAGCAGTCTGACTTTTATCAAATTCATTGCTCCATTTACCTTTAAAATATATCGCATTAATCAGAAATAACATCTGATTTGGATCGATATTATCAACTATTTTGTTGATTTTACCTTGGGTATTATCTTTAACCCAATTATTGATAATATTTGGTGCTGATGCATCTTGAAAATCTAGGTTAGTTACCTGGGCTTTATAGTAATCCTTGTTTTTCTGGATAAAGTCTGATTGAAATTTAGCATTTTTATTCGCCCATAGCGAGTTAGCAATATTCAATCTGACATCGCTATTAGGATTTTCTAATAGCTGTTTTAAGTCTGAGTAAGCTGAATTAATTTCTGCTAAATTCATTCCCTGTAATTCCAGGGTTTTCGCCATTGCTTGTTGGGTAGATCCACTGGCTCCGTTATAAGTCATGGCTAGAGCGATCGCCACACTTGAAGGTGAAAGAAAAATGTTCTTGTCGCTACTTTCATTTTTCAGAACTTCTGAAAATAATTTAAAGCCAAATTTATTATTAGCTTTGACTAATTTTGTATCAGGATTTGCTGTTTTTTTTGGCAGAACAGATTCGGAATTAGGTGCAGGAGATTGAGCCAAGGCACTCTTATCGCCATTAACCTGAGAACAGCCCAATACACCCAAAAGGACAACACTAGCCGCCGTTAGCACGTAACGTCTTCCTAATCTCACCCCGTAACGTCGTTGTAAGAAAGTCTCTTTCATACCACTAAATTTCTGCCGATTCATTCTGCCACCTCACTCGCCATATATTTATTTAGTCGTCTTTCAAGTAGGACGCTCGTGACCTATTAATTGTTAACTATGGCATTTCAGCAGCAGAAGAATTTTGCGGTTACAGTTTTGGTAACAGTCAATAATTTTCAGAATTGTAAAAAAGTTATTTCAGTTACTATTTGGTCATTTGTCAGAGACGCGATTAATCGCGTCTGTACAATTGCCATTTGTCATTTGTCATTTGTCCTCCTTGTCCCCTTTGTCCCCCTTCCCTTGTCCCCCCTGCCCCTCTGCCTACTTCTTAGGTACAGTCCACCAAGCTAACCCATAGGCTTGATTGGGTTCGTTAACTTGTTGGCGCATCTGGACGCGAATTTTGTAATTTCCATCAGCAGGAATCGGGCAGAAAATGTGTTCTACGCTATCAATTTGGCTGATAGATGAGCAAACTGTACCACCATCTGTATTTTGGGCATCAGTTTTGACTAAATATAGGTCGAGGTTATTTAAACCGCGATCGCGAAAATTATCGCCAATATCATAAAGGTCATTTTTATTGCGATCGTTGAGTTCTACCAACCTATCCCAAGTCAAAGTCATCGCCACAAAACTCCCTTTTTTTAAGGGTTGTGCTAGCACATATTCTACAGGGGCAAGCGTATTTACTGTGTGGTAATCCCAACCCATCGCAGGTACGGGATTTGTCGGTAGCCATTGACCTGCGCTAAATTGTTGATAAGCTCTAAATGCATTTAAATGACCTGTTCCCATTTGGGCATCTAAGGGAATTTTGTCATCTAAATAGGCATCAGAAGCTAGCCAGTCTAGGTTTTGTTTATCAATTATTGTCCTAGTCATTCCCAGCCGCAAGCCATCGCCGCTATCTTTAACTTTTTCTGCGGAATTAAGTAATACAGCTTTCATCACTTGATGATTGCGAGAATTGACACTCCAGTTAGGTTGTTTTGTCCGCAACTGGCGATCGCCAAATTCCTGCAACAACGCCACCGTGGCTGTAAGGTGAGGTGCGGCAAAGCTTGTACCTGTGACTTTATTAACTTTGCCATCAGGATTGAGCATGACAATATTACTACCCGGTGCCACTAAACCGATAGCCCGCCGCCCGCCAATATTAAATTCCTTCCCCGCCAATCTACCGCTAACCCCTTGGTAAGCACCCGCCAGATTAGAAACATCTACTTTATTAAAAATCCCTTCGCGGCGGGATGAAAAAGCCACGTTGATTGCATTAAAATTATCTGTAGGAATAGGAATACCGCCTTTACCTTGGTTGCCTGCGATCGCATATACAACATCATGGACGCGAGTTGACCAGTCAATACACAAAGTCAGTAAGGCATTGCCATCTAAAATAGCTTCTGGGCGCGGATCGCGGTTGAGTGGTTCGCCAAAGCTAAAATTTATGGCGCGAACATCACCACCATTTTGTAAAGCAATATGTTGTGCCGATAAACATTCTTCTGGTTGACCCATATTTTTAGTTGAACCAACAGCCGAAGAATACAGTTTTGCTTCTGGCGCTACCCCCGGCCAAGCTTTGTCTTGACTGACCATCACACCAGCTACATTATAAGCATGAGGGTCAACACCACTATTGGATTTAGCGGGGCCATTGCGTAAAAAAACCGCAGCTAGGGATACAGCACGATTTTTCGATACTGCTTTATCCCAACCAAACATTCCCGGACGACCGATTTCCACTTGACCAATAGAAATTTTTCGACCGCGTAAATTATAAGGAGGTTGATGCAGCCTTAAAGCATCAATACCATTAGTTCCCAAAGAACTTTGTAAAGCTGAAGCCAGTACTGGCGCACTCAAGCAAGCAGCACCCAGTCCCCAAAATAGCCAAGTTAGTTTTTTAGTCATTGGTCAATAGTCAATAGTCAATAGTCAGTTGTCAGTTGTCAGTTGTCAGTTGTCAATAGTCAATTGTTAGAGACGCGATTAATCGCGTCTGTACAATAGTCATTTGTCCTCCTTGTCTCCCTTACTCCCTGCCCCCTGCCCCCTGCCCCCTACCCCCTACCCATAAACCTGGGATCAAATTTATGAGCGATTGCTAAATATTTTGTTACAATGCTTACAGACGAGGATGCTTCAAAACCCACTAGCCATGACCCAAAACCTATCTCAAAAGCCCATTGTTATCTCTCCATCTATCCTATCAGCCGATTTTAGTCGTCTGGGAGACGAAATTCGTGCGGTAGACGCAGCTGGAGCAGATTGGATTCACGTTGATGTAATGGACGGTCGTTTTGTACCTAATATTACGATAGGCCCTCTAGTGGTGGAGGCGATTCGTCCGGTGACCACAAAACCATTAGATGTCCACTTAATGATTGTGGAACCAGAAAAGTATGTAGAGGGTTTCGCTAAAGCAGGTGCTGATATTATCTCCGTACATGCCGAACATAATGCTTCACCCCACTTACACCGCACTCTTGGACAAATCAAAGAACTCGGTAAAAAAGCAGGCGTTGTACTCAATCCTTCCACACCTTTGGAATTTATTGAGTATGTATTGGAACTCTGCGATTTAATCCTAATTATGAGCGTCAACCCTGGTTTTGGCGGTCAAAGTTTTATTCCCGGCGTCGTACCCAAAATTCGTCAGCTACGTCAAATGTGTGACGAACGCGGACTCGATCCTTGGATTGAAGTAGACGGTGGACTCAAAGCTAATAATACTTGGCAAGTTCTAGAAGCTGGCGCTAATGCCATCGTTGCTGGTTCAGCTGTATTTAACGCTCCAGATTATGCTGAAGCAATTACAGCTATTCGTAACAGCAAGCGTCCATCTCCAGAATTAGCTAAAGTTTAATCCTGTGGGAATTAAACTGAGTTGAACTAGACCATAAAAATACTGATAGGGTAGCGCATAATCATGCCTACCCTATTTTTTAAACTCAGCCAATTCCTATCAAAGTCCTATTTGATTTTTGAATAAATTAAAAATCAAACTGAATGCTTAAATTATCTCCCAATTCTTGCCCAATTAGTTGCTTTCCAGAAGCTAAAAAATAAAGCTGCTGAAACTAAAGCTCCCAAATTCCATTTAACAGAATTCTTGAGTAAATTTAGACGTTGAGAAGATTGAGTCCTTTCAGCTTGAGTCTTAATTTGAGCTTTCGCTTTAGAAACATCTGACAATATTTGAGTTTTGACTTCCTGAGGACTTTTACCATCTAATGAACGTCCTTGTGACTTTAAAAACTCATTTATTTGTTCTGGTGTCGCTTGATTTAGTTGCTGTTCTACCTGCGCTGCTTGGGTTAATTGCTGTTGGGATGCAGTGGTAATTTGGGTTGCACTTTGTTTACTCAGCCGAACTGTGTTACCAATTCCCAAAGGTATAAGTAAGAGAAATATTACTGCTAATAATAAAGTTAACCAAGAGAAAAGTTTCAGACTGAGAAATTCCCATTTGCTGCGGGAATACATTTCTCCATAAAATATTAGCGCGAAACCAATTAAAGGTACGGGTACTCGTTCAACTAAAGATCCGAAAGTTTGAAATTCCCAAGCAGGATTCATAAAATTCGGTGGAAACAACATCTCAACAACATCGAAAAAGGCTAATAAGAGTAAGCCGTAACCTAGGATTCGCAAAATTTTGGTTGAGCCTGTTTGGCTAAAAGCAAACTCCTGTAACTCTTGTACTAAAGCGGGAATGAATTTATCACTACTTGATTTTGTCATGTTCCTAATGTAGTAAAAAAGAAAACTCTGAAAAGAGGAAAAACTCCGGTTTTTTAAGCAGGTTTTGCCGATATTAATTTCAATAACACATTTGCGTCAAAAAAATTAGCAAGATACCTTTTTATTAAAAACCATTGAATAGTTCTTACCTCTTGATGTTCCTAGCTGTAGCTAGGAGGAAAAGCATTATTGTCTGTCTGAGAGTTTGAAGCTATGCATAGGTGGTCTTTACACAACGCAACATTCCGAGATTCGCGTTGAGACTGTTCTGGTTTTGGCTTAGTAACTGGCTTTGTCAAAAAAATCTTCACTAAAACGAAGAGGACACTACCTAAAGTTAGAGCCAAAAACATAATTCGCAGTTGTTTCCACAGAGCCATCACCTTTAAAACTCCGCAACATCATAAAGTTAGTTCATCCCTACTCCAAGAGTAGGAACAGGTAGTATGACACCAAAATCAGCACTGCGATCGCCCTAGCGTAAAAAGCCCTAGAGTAAAAAGTATAAAAGCTAATGACAGTCTTTACTCATCAATAAAAGTTTTAACGCTTTCAAGCCCTGATACTATAATTCTGTTTCTTGAGGATACAGCCATTGATAACACTTAGTGAAGTACTTCATCTTTGTTTTATCTTGGTTGTGGTAATTATTGTAAGTATGTATGCTAGCTGACCTGTAATTATTCTTACGTAATTCTCTATTTCTCATCAAGAATTTTGCTGAATATTAATACAATCTTTAATTTCATTGGTTTTAATAAATCTATTGGCTATACATCCTCAATCCGCTTGACATAAGAGTTACAACACACAAATAAGAGATTTTACGGAGAAATTTTGATGAAATTTTGATAAATTTTCGATAAATTTAGCTAAAATCTGGAGGGACTAGGAAAATATTAGATCGTTCGTATGATTTTATACTTATTGACTTTTTAAGTAAGTTGGTATAGATAAACCAAACTATATTACGAAACGTTGCAAAAAAAAGATTGGCGGGAATATTAAGTACAAAATTCAAAATCTTCTCTTACAGAAATTTTCAGCTAAATAGACCACACTGTAGGGGCACGGCACCAGTAAGATTATTGTATATAGGAGAAGATTGTGGACGCCGTGCCCCTACTACGATTGTGGTTCAAATGCATGAAAACTGCTGTAATATTCCGCAACCCATCACAGATATGAACAAATAGATAATGTAAACACAACTATGTATTAATTGTGCTTTTTTGTTGCTGCTGTTGTTTGCGACGCAATGTGATACCCAAAGCACAAGCTGTCAATGTACCAAAAATAGTCATAGGTTCTGGGACAGATTGCGCTGGGCTAACTTTAATAAAAGTAGAATCAATTCCCTGTTTAAAGTCGTAAAAGTTGTCGTAAGGATCGGTATCACGAAGTTGATAAACGACTTTCGGTTTATTTAAAAGGCTAGTATAAAAGTTACTCAGAGTTGATGCATTCGTAACATAGAACCAGCCTGTATCTAATTTATTATTCCGGAAACCAATACCGCCTGGATCGCCAGGAGTTACATTTCCTAAAGCATCAGTTTGTTTAGTACTAACTTGACCAAAATAACCAAAGTCAATGTTATTTAAAAGTAGTTGATTTTCAGTACCAGGATCTTTATCCTTTGTCCCTGTGCCAGAATCACCATCAAAAAGTGTGAACCGAACAGCCAGTTCTTTAATTCCTCCCCCAAGTTTGTTGATGATTGATTCTGTAAAATTGTTGTCGATACCAATAGTACCAGGATTACCTCGATAGTTTTTTGGGTTACCACGATCGTAATAACCTCTGAATAATTGACTGGCTCCTAATTGGCTAGTTACCCTTGTATTATTCTCACCAACAATATCCAAAACTACTCCACCGACTGAAGTAATTTCTGTAGGTAGAACGCCTTTACTTGTGGGGGAGGTGAGATCTAAAGTTGCAGCTTGTGCTGAATCTGCTGCTTGAAAAGTTGCAAAACCTAGAAAAGTTATTGTTGCAACTTTCCACAATTTTTTTCTGATTTTCAATTTAGTCATTACACTTTTGCTCATCACGAAATTATCAAATTGGCTGCTAAATGTACTTTTAGGTACAAATTAGCTCTACAATCAAAACTTTTGCACTATTTATCGATGAGCTAGCGACTTGATGAGGATATAATCCACACTTTCTTGTCGTTAGCAAAATGTTGTATATCTCCTTATCTCTAGGAGAATTTAATTCTTTGCACCCTATTGGTAGAGGGAATCAATAACTTAAAATCACAGTCAAATACTTTTCAAATAGCCTCTAAAAAAGACTATTTGATATCTATGAGATTTCTAAACTGTCAAACCAGACTTCTACAATTCACCAGGAATCAGTATTTTTTAATATAAAATAATCAGTAAAATCAACTACTTATCTCGAAGTTTATGAAAACTTTAAGGCAGTTTTTTCGCCAAAAATATTACAAAGCTGGATAAGTATAGATTAAGAAAGGGTTAACGAACACAATTGAATATAAAATTTACTTAAACTTAAGGTAATTTATCCGGAAATTTTCTATCGCAGTAGTAAAGTGTGGTTAGATTTTCACCTAAGGGAACTCCAAAAAATAAATTATCCCAAATTGTAGGGGCGGGGTGACCCATTGGTGTCAACTTAAGTTAAAAGCTATATACGGCGCGTGTTGTACAAAAACTTTCGCCCTCATCCCCTAACCCCTTCTCCCCCAGGAGAAGGGGAATTAAATCTCTTGCTCCCCTCTCCCGGTGGGAGAGGGGCTGGGGGTG
>NZ_CAWPNJ010000029.1:0-111548 GCF_963889195.1 Calothrix sp. FACHB-168 | reverse complement strand
CCGAGCGATCGCAACACGCTACGACAAACGTGCTACAAACTTTCTAGGTGCAATTTATCTGGCTGCTTCTGTCATTTGGCTCAATTGATGACACGCCCTAGAGCTAGAGTTTCAATACCCCTCACAGCTTGAGGCGGGTTGAAAGGCTATCAAAAGCCCAGGAGAAGAGACGACATGGCTAAGTTTCAATACCCCTCACAGCTTGAGGCGGGTTGAAAGGGCATTGATTCAAAAATACCCCATCATCATATTTTTGTGTTTCAATACCCCTCACAGCTTGAGGCGGGTTGAAAGGCTTATGTTTCTGACAGCTTTTTAAGCCCATCTAGTAGTTTCAATACCCCTCACAGCTTGAGGCGGGTTGAAAGAAGCTGGTAGGAGTTTTATATGGCAATTCAAAACCAAGTTTCAATACCCCTCACAGCTTGAGGCGGGTTGAAATATCCACACGATAGTCCAGTAGCATTTTTTATGTAAAATTACAAATTACCTTAAATGTGAATTAAGCCTTGAAACCCTTGAAATTTCGTAGGTAGTTCCTAAACAATGATTTTGAAGGAATCTTGAAACCCTGATGGGATCAGAGGCGTTTCTAATTCACATCAGGCGTAAAGTTCAAAATAAAGAGGTGGGTTGAAAGGAATGTCACCTTCCCAATTTTTATTCTTGCAGTGACTGAGTCCAAATTTGCATTGATAAATTCAGGTTCAGCATAGAATAAAAGGAAGTGAGTTGTTGAAGAGGACATTAATTTGTT
Organism: Calothrix sp. FACHB-168; assembly: GCF_963889195.1. Classification (NCBI taxonomy): domain Bacteria; kingdom Bacillati; phylum Cyanobacteriota; class Cyanophyceae; order Nostocales; family Calotrichaceae; genus Calothrix; species Calothrix sp. FACHB-168. The sequence continues at coordinate 110,791 of NZ_CAWPNJ010000029.1, read as the reverse complement.
AACAGTGACGCTAATTTGTTAAAAATGACATTAATCTGTTAACAGTGACAAATAATTAGTTAATGTACAATTTGCATCAAAAGCGGGCGATGGGACTCGAACCCACGACGTTCACCTTGGGAAGGTGACATTCTACCACTGAATTACACCCGCAAACAGCAGCTAACTATAAAGCTATAATTAGCTACTATTATACCACAATTTGGCAAAGTTGAATTTAAGAAGCAGATTTTTCACGCTCTGATGGTAGGCTGATGACTTCATGTTCGCTGGATGCTGGGCGGGGTGGTTTTTTGCCGAAGCCGTAGCGCAAGGTGTTTATTATCCAGTTTTGGAAGTTGTCTATATAGCTAAATATGACGGGTACTACCACCAATGTCAGCAATGTGGAAGTTGTAAAACCACCCATGATGGCGATTCCCATCGGTTGACGGACTTCGGAACCGACGCCAATTCCTAAGGCTAGGGGTAGAGTACCGGCGATTGTTGCCAGGGAAGTCATCATAATTGGGCGTAAGCGGGAGACGCCAGCTTCGATGAGTGCTTGACGTTGGCTTTTGCCTTCTTCCATGTTGATGATTGTATAGTCTACTAATAGAATTGAGTTTTTGGTGACAATTCCTAATAGTAGTACAATGCCAATTAGGGCATAAAGTCCTAAGGGTTTTTGCATTACCATTAAGGCTATTAGTGCGCCGCCTAAACAAAAGGGTAAGGCTGCCATAATTGAGAAGGGATGGAGAAAGTTGTTATATAGCAAGACGAGAATTGCATAGATGCAGAGAATTGCTAATCCTAAGGCGCTACTAAAGCCTCTAAATATATCTTGCATAATTTTTGCACCGCCTGAGGGTTGTTGCATGACTCCTGGGGGGAGGTTTTGCATGATGGGTAGTTTATTGACTGCTTGGACTGCTTCTCCCAGGGCGATACCTTGTAGGTTGGCTTCGACTGCAACTTGACGGGCGCGATCGTAGCGGTTGATGGTTGCAGGGCCGCTACCAAAGCGGATATCTGCAACGGCAAGGAGGGGAACTAAGCTACCATTTTGGCTGGGAACTTGGAGATTTTTGATATTGTTGATGTCTGCGCGTGCTTTGGGATCGATTTGCACGCGGATGGGAATTTGCCGATCGCTTAAATTATATTTGGCTAAGTTGGCATCGTTATCACCAATGGTAGCTAGGGAGGCGGTACGAGCGATCGCTTGTACGGTGACACCCAAATCTGCGGCGCGTTGCGGATCGGGTATGACTAAAATTTCTGGTTTCACCAAACTGGCGCTAGAAGAGACTTCTACTAATCCGGGTATGGTGCGCATCCCCTTTTCTAAGGCTTCTGCTGCTTGACTTAAGGCTTCGGGATTTTCGCTTCTGAGAACTATTGATAAACCTTTACGGCTATCACCTGGTACTTGGCTTTGGAAACTGATTCTCGCTCCTGGTATTTGTTGGAATAAGGGGCGGATTTCTTCTTCAAATTGTTTTTGGGAAATCTTGCGTTCTTCTTTGGGTTTGAGGTTGACCGCGAGGGTAGCTGTATTTAAATCTTCAGTGGCTACTACCTGGGCAACATACGGATTTTTTAAAAGAATGTTAGTTGTCTGTGTTACTACCTGATTCATGTCTGCTAAGGTGGAACCAGGGGGAATTTCTATAGAAATACTAGAAAGTCCGTAGTCGCCGTCATCGACGAAACCCTTAGGAATCAGGGGCACTAGCATTAAACTAGCCATAAAAAAGGCGATCGCGATCGCAATTGTGGTTAATCTATGTCTTAGTGCCCATTGCAACATGGACTTATAAGGCTGAAAAGTTCGGGGCTTGATCGTGCTAAGTTTTGTATTTTTCTTGTTGTTCTTGGGTAGTTTTAATTTAAAGTTGAATAATTGGGTAAATCTTGCCTGTTTCTGATTTTGGCTTTTATCCTTGAGTAAATACGCCCCCATCATGGGTGTAACCATCCGGGCTACCAAGGTTGAGAAAATTGTGGAAACGGCAACGGTGACGCCAAAGGGTTGGAAAAATTGCCCCGGTATCCCACCCATAAAGGCTACGGGCATAAATACAGCAATAATTGTGGCGGCAGAAGCGACTACTGCTAATCCCACTTCGGCAGAAGAATCATAAGCGGCTTGCAAAGGTGATTTCCCCATCGCCATGTGCCGTTCCATGTTTTCAATTTCCACCACAGCATCATCGACTAGGTTACCGACTGCTAGGGCTAAGGCTAGCAATGTCATGTTGTTGAGGGTGTAACCTAATGCTTGCTGGACGGCAAAGGTAGGAATTATGGATAAGGGGAGGGCAACGGCGGTAATTAATGTGGCTCGCCAGTCACGTAAAAATACCATGATGACAATTACCGCCAGTACTGAAGCCTGAATCAATTCATCGATGGTGCTTTCATAGGATTGGCGAACTACATCAGCCCTGGTAAAGACTAAATCTAGTTTGACATCTGGGGGTAGGGTTTTTTCTAATTCTTTAACTGCAGCTTTGACTCCCGATTCTACTGTTACCATGACGCTACCAGTACTGCGGAGAACCTGAAACGCTACAATCGGTTTGTTATTCAAGCGTGCAGTTTGGCGGATGTCACCAAATTGATCCTCGACGGTTCCTAAGCTGGAAAGAGGTACGGAACCGCCTCCGGGAAGGATGATTTCGTAGCTTTTCAACACATCCACGCTAGCGGCGCTACCTAATGTCCTGATACTTTGTTCGCTACCACCTAATTCGGCTCGTCCACCGGGTAGGTTAATGTTCAAAGCGCGCACTTGATCGTTTACTTGGGTGGCGGTGATACCTAAAGATTGTAAGCGATTGGGGTCGAGGTTAATTCTGATTTCTCGGTCAACCCCACCGACACGTTTAATTTGGGCGACACCTTTAACTGCTAGCAAGGCGCGGCTGATGGTTTGGTCTGTGAGGTTGCTTAATTCTTCTACAGAACGGCGATCGGATTTGACTACATAAGTCATGATCGCCCCACCGGCAAAGTCTAGACGTTGGACTACTGGATCGTTGATGTCTTGGGGTAAAGTTTGGCGAATTTGGGCGATCGCATTTCGCACGTCATTGGTAGCGCGATCGCTATTTGTCCCCAACAAAAAACTGATGGTGGTTGTCGAGTTACCATCAGTAACCTTCGATATCATGTTATCGATATTACCCAGCCCAGCCACGGCGTCTTCAATCTTCTTCGTCACCTGAGATTCAAGTTCTGCGGGGCCTGCACCTGGTTGGGTGACGGTAACTGTAACTGCAGGAATATCTACGTTTGGGTTAGTATCTATACCTAAAGAAGTGAAAGAAAACCACCCAACTATCGTCAGAATTAAAAATAAAACTATCGTCGGAACAGGCTTTTTAATCGACCAAGCAGAGATATTGAAGGACATAAATTAATTCAAAATTCAAAATTCAAAACTTGTACTGAGCTTGTCGAAGTATTCAAAATTAGGGAATTTTAGACTTTATCCTTCGGGGGATATCAAGACTTTGTCACCATCTTTGAGATAACCTGCTCCTCTAACAACCACGCGATCGCCTATTTTTAACCCGCTTTTGATTTCCACTCTGTTACCGTTTATGGGTTCTCCTAGTTCTACTTTCTGAGCGCGAACAATGTCTTCACCCGATAGCATGAATACCACGACGCTACCGTCAGGTTGAGGTTGGACGGCTTTTTGTGGTACTGTCATGCCCATAGCGTTATTGGTGGTAATCGCCGCCCTAGCAAACATCCCTGGTTTGAGTGAATTTGTTGCTGGTAAGTCGATTTTGACGATAGCTTCCCTTCTTTGGTCGTTTACCATCGGTTCTATCTCTCTAACTCTTCCTTCCAACTTCACAAGCCGATTCATATCAGAGGAGACTTCTACCGTTGCGCCTACTTTCACCAAGGAAAGTTGAATTTCTGGGACTTTGGCTTGCAGTTCTAATTTGCGATCGCGAATAATCGAAAATAGCTTTTGTGTACCGCCAATAATATTACCTACTTGGGTTTGGGGTGGGATACCGGTGACATCGCCAACTCTGGCGAGTTTTTCGGCAATAATTCCCGAAACAGGCGCTAATACTAAAGTTTGCCCCAATTGCGTCTGTAATTGTCCTACTCTCGCCGCACTACTACGCACATCAGCCTGCGCCTTATTCACATTTGCTTCGGCAATACTGATATTTGCTTGACTACTACCCACATTAGCTTGGGCGCTACGCACATTTTCCTCTGCAACCCGCACTGCTTCAGTTGCAGTTTTCACAGTGAAGGAACGAGTATCCAGTTCTTGTTGACTAATTGCCCCAGAAGCCGCAAGTTGTTGATAACGCTGAAAATTCTTCTGGGCTTCTTCCAATCGCGCTTTTGCTTGGGCTAAGTCTGCTTGTCTTTGTTTGACAATCGCCTGATTTGCTGAGACAGTTGCTAACTTAGATGCCACATCTGCTTGCTTAGATTCCACATCTGCTTGCTTAGATTGGACATCGGCTTTAGCTTGGATAATTTGAGTTTGCAGGATAGAATCATCTAACACTGCCAAGACTTGACCCTTTTTGACAAAAGCCCCTTCCTTAATATTTTCGGGAATTTGGCGAATTTGCAGTCCATTACTTTGAGGTAACACAGGAATTAAATCGGATGCGGCGACAGTACCAGTAGTATTGAGTTTCTGGGCTATACTCGCCGGTTCTACAGCTGCAATGGTTACCGTCATCGCAGGTTTAGCAGATGATACTGGGTTATTGGCAACAGCCTTTTGTGGAGAATTGGTGTTATGTTTGAATGCACCCACACCACCAATGGCGATCGCAAACCCTAAACCAGTACCTAGCAATAAAGGCTTTAACCACAGGCGATTTGACTGAGAATTGAGTTTTTGCCCAACATCAGCATCATCAGCCTTTAAAGCGTCTTCCATTCCCAATTCTGATGAACTTTCGTCACTCACATTCATACTTTTATCTCCTGTAATATAAATACTCTAATAGTTTTTTTAAATAAAGTTGAATATTTGTGAAGAAATATTAAATAAGCTGAATTTGTTGAGGCTTTAACTGTCATATCTCTCAGCCTATAAGCATGACATCGGTAGTATTTTTATTACCATTGAAGAATATTTGCAATATATTTAGATATGCAAAATATTGTCAATGAGTATTTGCACCGAATTAATTGAACATCTTTAGTATTTAATATGCAATTAACTGTTGACGGTTGACACTTCGACAAGCTCAGTGCGGCGCGGTTGACTGTTGACTGTTGACTGTTGACTGTTGACTGTTGACTAAATTTCAAGGGTGATTTGCTGATTACTTGCCCAAAACACTAAAATGACTGCGTGATTTACCGAAATGAGTAAGCGTTAAGGCATTTTGAGAACTTGTTAAGACATTTCGTTTGCGGAAAACACTAAAATGAGTTGATGATTCATTAAAACGAGTAAGCGTTAAGGCATTTTGAGAACTTGTTAAGACATTTCGCTTGCGGAAAACACCAAAATGAGAACTCGTTAAGGCGTTTCGAGAACTAGTTAAAGCATTTTAAGAACTAGTTAAGGCATTTTGGCTAGTAAAATCAACTTAATGTATTTTGGCGTTGCTGAATCGAGGTACAAAAGTCAAAAATTCGATCTCTCAAACTCTTACTCTCTGCGCCTCTGCGTCTCTGCGTGAGACAAATTCATACTTTTACTCAGCAACGCCTGTATTTTTTGATATAGCGATCGCTTATCTTCCCCCTTCCCCTTTAAGATCCAGACTGACAAAGATTGTTGATTTTGTCTGAATTATGAAAGGATAGGCTATCCTATGGGAAAAATAAACCAATAGAAAAAAATCTCATAGGATAACAAAGGAGAAAACCTGTATTCATAGTCAATTCCCCAAAGGCGAAACTAATCTAGTACAACAAGTGACGGTTGACGGTTGACGGTTGACGGTTGACTATTGACTATTGACTATTGACTGTTGACTTCCCCATAGCGGTACTAGAATTTTTGCCAATAATCAAAATAATTCTTAACAAAGAGAGTAACCACAGATGTTCAATGCTACAGAAATTTTAATTGATGCTTTTGTTAATCAAATTCGTGAAGGCTATCGTCGTACCTATGGCGCTTACAAAAATGATTATCAAGATATCATCGCCTGGGCTGGCAATATGGCTTTAGAAAATATTGCCAATAGTGACGCCCTTTATCATAACGTCGAACACACTATTTTAGTCACCCTGGTAGGACAGGAAATTTTACGCGGTAGACATATCCGCGAAGGTGGGGTTTCTAGTGACGATTGGTTACATTTTATTATCTCCTTAGTATGTCATGATATTGGCTATGTCAAAGGAGTTTGTCGGCAAGATCAAGAAGCCGAAGGTTTATATGCTACAGGTAAAAATCACGAAATGATTTCTTTGCCGGCTGGTGCTTCTGATGCTAGTCTCATACCTTATCATGTCGATCGGGGTAAACTATTTATTGATGAACGGTTTGGCGGACACAAATTAATTGATGCTGAGGTAATTAAGTCGAATATTGAATTAACTAGGTTCCCCGTTCCCAAAGCCGAAGATCATCAAGATACCATTAACTATGCAGGCTTAGTCAGAGCAGCCGATTTAATTGGACAATTAAGCGATCCGCGTTATTTAAAGAAAATTACTTCTTTATTTTATGAATTTGAAGAAACCGGGATGAATAAAGTCTTAAACTATCAAAATCCTGGCGATTTGCGGAAGAATTACGCCAAGTTTTACTGGAATGGTGTTTATCCCTATGTGAAAGATGCATTACGTTACTTAGCATTAACACAACAAGGTAAACAAATATTAGCAAATCTTTATTCTAATGTGTTTGTTGTAGAACATGAAAGACAGCAAGAAGAATTAAGATTATTAGTCAATAGTCATTAGTCAATGGTCAATGGTCAATGGTCAATGGTCAATGGTTAATGCTTAATGGTTAATGGTCAATGGTTAATGGTCAATGGTTAATGGTTAATGGTTAATGGTTAATGGTCAAAGAATTCCGGACTATTGACTCTGGACTATTGACTGTTGACTCTGGACTATTGACTATTGACTGTTGACTTTTGACTCTTAACCCATGACTATAAACTATTGACCCTTGACTTTTGATTAAAATTATGGATTGGTGGCAAAGACTAAAGAAGAATCCTTTGGCACGATTTGGGGCAATTTTGCTATTAGTGTTTTATATAGCGGTAATTGCTGCTGATTTTGTCGCCCCTTATCGACCATGTGACACTGCTGATTTATCTAGCGGTCGGTGTGATGCGCTAAGTAATAGTTCCTTATTGCCACCAACAAAGATTTACTGGACTACACCTTCAGGACAGTTTATCGGCCCTCATGTATATCCGACAACCCAAGGAAACACTAATTTAGAAACAGGCGATCGCCAACTGATAGTAGACTTTAAAAAACCTTCACCCCTACGTTTATTTGTCTTTGGTTCCGAATACCGCCTGTTTCAACTCAGTTTACCCCTACCCCCCACCTGGGATGAAGTTACCATTATCCCCGGTATTCCCTTTAATTTGCATTTATTTGGTACAACTGGCGAAGGTAGATTTAATATTTTAGGTACTGACGACCAAGGACGTGACCAATTTAGCCGATTATTACATGGTGGTCGCATCAGCTTATTTATTGGCATCTTTGGTGTAATTATCACCTATCCTTTAGGTTTAATCATCGGCGGTATTTCTGGTTATTTCGGCGGTATAATTGATACCTTAATTATGCGCCTAGCAGAAGTGCTAATGACTTTCCCCAGCATATATTTATTGGTGACATTAGGCGCAGTCTTACCGCCAGGATTAAGCAGCACTCAGCGCTTTTTATTAATTGTAGTCATTACTTCCGTCATTAGTTGGGCGGGTTTAGCCAGGGTCATTCGCGGACAGGTACTCTCAATTAAAGAACGAGAATTTGTCCAAGCAGCACGAGCAATGGGGGGTAAACCAATATATATCATCCTCCGTCACGTTTTGCCCCAAACCGCTACCTATGTAATTATTTCCGCTACCTTAGCCGTTCCCAGTTTTATCAGCGCCGAAGCTGTACTCAGTCTCATTGGTTTAGGAATTCAGCAACCAGATCCATCTTGGGGTAATATGCTTTCTCTTGCCAGTAATGCTTCAATTTTAGTATTGCAACCTTGGTTAATCTGGCCGCCAGCCGTGTTAATTATTCTCACAGTACTTGCGTTCAACTTACTCGGAGATGGGTTAAGAGATGCACTCGATCCCCGCAGTTTACGGCGTTAAATCTTAGCCTGAATTAACATTGGTATTGATTTCGTATTGAGGACTTTAGTCCGGAAATTATGACTAAAGTCCTCACTACAAACTTTATTATTCGTAACATTTTTTGAAATATTTTGTAATAATGGAGAGAAGAAGATTATTTATTTTTTAATTCAGATATAAACAATAAATTAGATATATAAACATCTAACTTTAGAGAGATATAAAATCTGACTCTTTTTATATTTTATTAGTATTAATAAAACGCTAATCTAGATTGATAACGCAAAATATCCGTTGAAAAAGATTTCAGCAAGCTATAGGGTTGCTGCCTATTTTCTATTATAGGAATCCAATTTAATTATTGAAAATCTATAGTAGCTTAACATCTCAAGTTTTTAGCGGGCAATGTCCAAAGTAATGACTAGCTTTGGCGTAAACTTTTCACATTCATAATCAACCACACAAAAAAAGTGCAGTTGTCAAACATTAACTAGTGCAAAACTAGTGAAATTTTTCGTGTCTATGTAATAGCAAAATCAATATTTGTATGTTTGAAATATCACTATGACCACTACTACTACTCGGCGTAAATCTAACACCTTCTATGTCATATTAATTGCTGGTGCGGCTGCACTGGGAGGTTTTTTATTTGGTTTTGATACGGCGGTGATTAATGGCGCAGTTGCGGCTCTAGCTCAAGCTTATAATGCTAATAGCGTACTCACTGGTTTAGCCGTTTCTCTAGCATTATTAGGCTCTGCAATTGGTGCTTTTTATGCAGGTAAAATTGCCGATCGCTATGGACGAGTTAAGGCAATGATTATTGCTTCGGTATTATTTAGCATCAGTGCTATTGGTTCGGGAATCGCCTTCACTATTTGGGATTTTATCTTTTGGCGGATATTGGGAGGATTAGCTGTAGGTGCTGCTAGCGTGATTGCGCCGGCTTACATTGCAGAATGTTCTCCTTCAAATTTGCGGGGAAGATTGGGATCTCTGCAACAACTAGCGATAGTCGTCGGTATTTTTATTGCTTTGTTATGCGACTATTTTATTGCAGTATCAGCAGGTTCAGCGAGTTCGCCGTTTTTGTTTGGAATAGCAGCTTGGCGCTGGATGTTTTGGACAGAATTTCCGCCAGCTGTGCTTTATGGAATGGCTGCGTTAATGATTCCCGAATCGCCACGCTACTTAGTTGCACAAGGAAGGGAACCGGAAGCTGCTAATGTTTTAACTAAGATTTTAGGCGGTAATGTCTTTGCCAAAATTGAAGAAATTCGTCAAACAGTACTCCAAGAACGGGAACCAAAATTTTCCGATTTGTTAAGTAGAAATGGTGGATTGTTGCGGATTGTGTGGATTGGCATCGGCTTATCTGTATTTCAGCAATTGGTGGGGATTAACGTCATCTTTTACTACAGTAGTGTTTTGTGGCGTGCAGTCGGATTTTCTGAGCAAAATTCGCTAACGATTACAGTGATTACTGGAGCCGTTAATATTATTACTACCCTAATTGCGATCGCATTTGTCGATAAATTTGGTCGTAAGCCTTTACTTATCTTAGGCTCAATCGGCATGACTGTTACCTTGGGAACAATGGCTTACATGTTTGGTAACGCTGTAACAGATGCTGCTGGTAACCCCACGTTAACAGGTAATGCAGGTATCATTGCTTTAGTCGCCGCCAACCTATATGTATTCTGTTTTGGTTTCTCCTGGGGGCCTGTGGTTTGGGTATTATTAGGAGAAATGTTTAATAACCAAATTCGTGCGGCTGCGCTTTCTGTGGCTGCGGCGATACAATGGATAGCTAACTTTGCTGTTTCTACGACATTTCCACCAATCTTGCAATATTTAGGCTTAGGTGCTGCTTATGGGTTGTATACAACTGCTGCGGCTATCTCGCTGTTTTTCGTTTTGTTCTTTATCAAAGAAACCAAAGGTATGGAATTAGAAGAAATGTAAATTTTAATTCGTAGTTCGTAATTCGTAATTCGTAATTATTGGAATTACGAATTTTTTATGCTTTATTCCTTACGGTTACTGCTTAAATATCTTTGGGAAGATGACGCTAATAGGGGAATCATTATCCAATAATCTCATGCAGGCAACATTGGGGATATGGAGACTAATGGTATGAGATGGCAAGCGATTTGGAAATTATTCCAAGAAACTTTTAAAGAATGGAGTGACGATAAAGCTTCAAGGTTAGCAGCAGCATTAGCTTATTACACAATTTTTTCCATCGCCCCATTGCTCATAATTGTAATTGCAATTGTTGGTGCAGTTTTTGGTGAAGAAGCTGCTAGGGGTGAAATTGTTCGTCAAATTCAAGGTTTAGTGGGGAGAACAGGCGCAGAATTTATTGAAACTGCAATCCAAAATGCTAACCAACCAGAAACGGGAACTATTGCTTCAGTTATTAGTATCCTCGTTTTATTATTAGGTGCGACTGGTTTATTTAACGAATTACAAGATGCTTTAAATACGATTTGGGAAGTTAAGCCAAAACCAGGCGCAGGTGTAAATACGATGGTGCGCCAACGGGCTTTATCTTTTGCGATGGTTTTGGGAATTGGTTTTTTACTGCTGGTTTCTCTTGTGCTTAGTGCTGGATTATCCGCACTGGTGACTTTCTTTAGTAACTTGGTACCTGGTGTTGATTTTATTTGGCAATTTGTGAATTTCTTGCTGAGTTTTGTGATTACCACAATATTGTTCGGTCTGATTTTTAAAGTTCTACCAGATGTAAAAATTACTTGGGGTGATGTGATAATTGGTGCTTCTATTACCTCAATTTTGTTTTCTATCGGGAGATTTTTATTAGGACAATATTTAGGTAATGGTAGTTTTGGTTCAACCTATGGTGCTGCTGGTTCGGTAGTAGTTATTTTGGCTTGGATTTATTACGCTGCACAAATTCTCTTTTTTGGCGCGGAATTTACTCAGGTTTATGCAAGAAGATATGGCAGTGGAATTAGACCGGCGAAACATGCTGTACCTTTAAATAGTCCAGATATTCCAGAGGATAATCATCCACCTAGAAGACCTAATAATAATAGAAAATCTTCGTCTAATATTATTAGTAGAATTATGCGATCGCTGACAAAATCTAAGTCTATGAAAAAGCGTAATAGGAGTTAGGAGTTTATGAGAAAATAGGGTGCATTATTTGGCTGGCTTTTTAAACGCAAAGGAACGCGGAGGTTGGCGCAAAGTTTCGCGGAGTATTTATTAAGTCAATCAGAGATGACAAAGGACAAAGGACAAATGACTATTGACTATTGACTATTGACTATTGACTATTGACATTTAATTACACCAACCTATTTAATTTGCTCAATCAAGTTAGCAATGTTGACTAACAGCTTTTCGGCTTCGATGGGTTTGGAAATATGTTGTTGAAATCCAGCAATGTAGGCTTGTTGGCGATCGCTGTCGCTAGCGTGAGCTGTGAGAGCGATCGCTAAAATTTGCCGATTTTTATTTAATGCTTGCATCTGGCGTAATAAACTATAGCCATCAACCTGTGGCATCCCAATATCGCTAATCACTAAATCTGGCTTGATTTGGGCAAATATTTGCAAAGCTTGCGTCGCTGAAGCAGCTGTATTTGCGATCGCACCTTGTTGTTCTAACAAAAACGCGACAAATTCGCGAGAATCTGCATCATCATCTACAACTAAAATTCGCAACCCCTGCAAATTAATCGTCCGTGCTAATTCCCGTTCTGTTTGCTTGTGTTGCGCCGTAGCAGTCATAATTGGTAATTTAACCGTAAAAGTCGCACCCTGTTTTTTACCTTGACTCTCGGCTGTCACTGTACCACCATGCAGTTCGACTAAATGATGCACAATAGCTAATCCTAACCCTAAGCCATTAGAGGCGCGTGTAATTGAACTATCGGCTTGACGGAAGTAATCAAATACATAAGGTAAAAATTCCGGTGTAATCCCCTCACCGTTATCTTTGACGGTAATTTGAATTTGCGTATCTACCTGCTTGAGTTCAACTTCAATTCGTCCCCCTGATGGCGTGAATTTCACCGCATTAGACAAGATATTCCAAATTACCTGCTGTAATCTATCAGGATCGCCTAATACCTTCGCGACATCTGGCGGAAAGCTCACATTAATAGCTACATCCTTAGCTTGAGCTGCTAAACGTACAGTTTCCATCGCCGCTTCCACAGTTGCCGCTAAATTTACCGGACATTTTTTCAAGTTCAGCTTACCGCGTAAAATTCGCGATACATCAAGCAAATCTTCGATTAATTGCGCCTGGATTTTGGCGTTGCGTTCAATTATCTCTAAGGCGCGATTTAAGGTTGTGCTGTCATACTGACGAGTTTGTAACAGTCTCGCCCATCCTAAAATCGGATTGAGAGGCGATCGCAATTCATGAGACAATACTGCTAAAAATTCATCTTTAATTCGGTTCGCTCTTTCTGCTTCTGCTCTGGCTGCTTGTTCGCGAATTAATCTCGCTCGTTCCTGTTCAACTCGTTTAGTTTCTGTGACATCGCGACTAAAAACTAACACATATTCTGCCAAACCTTGAGAGTTTAACTCTGGCACAAATCGCGATTGATAAATCCGCTCTTCTGTAGGTGTGGGTAATGCTAATTCTATTAACTGTTCTTGCGCAGTCGTCAAAGCTAAACGCAGCGAACGTTCCCATGCAGCATAAATATCAGCAGGTAGCTCCATTTCCGCCAGGGTTTTTCCAAGAAACGTGTTAGGGGGTTTGCCAGTGGCTTTTTCTATCGCCAGATTCACATACAACAACCGCAAATTCCCATCGAATTGAAAAATCACGTCAGGAGAATTATCTAACACCGTCTGCCAATGTTGTGCTTGCCAAGGCAGAGTCAGGGTAGGCGGTAGCGAAGCATTTGCGGATGATACTGAACGATCTACCTGTAGATAGATTTCTAGTTGCTGACGCTCCGTGATATCTTGGAAATATATTGTGGAGCCTGTTTGACTAGGGTAAATACTCACCTCAAACCAAGCATCCAACATCGGAAAAAATTGCTCAAATCTAACTAAAGATTGTTGTGCGATCGCCCGATGACATTCATGATAGAACCTAGAGCCAACAGTTTCGGGACAATTAAACCAAAAATTTTGTTCTAGTAAATCTTCACAGTTTTTATTAAATATTTGGGCAGCCTGAGGGTTAATCGAAGTGACTCGCCACTCTTGGTTGTAAGTAACAAAGCCTCCAGATAGCCTGTTAGCCACCTCTCCAACTTGATTTTTCACAAACTAACCTCATTGAGAAGCCAACAATTTTATCAATAGCCAAAGATGCAACAAAAACACACTTCCTGGAAAATAGTAGCAATGTTACTAGAGAGCCAGTTGGTTTTGGTTAAAATATCGATTGGCTAATTTATTACGCAAGTTGCTGACAAAAGCTACAGTAGTTTAACAAACTTATAAGAGTAAAAATAGCGACCGTAATATCAGCCGCTAATTACCATATTACGGCCTGATTATCAAAGTGTGACAAAAATTATATTGCGCTTTGACTCTCAGCTACAAAACAGTATCGTCATTGTTAGTCATGCGATCGCATTTTGACCGATGCAATTGTGTTACATTGTAATGCGATCGCACGAGCGCCTGTTGCATTGCAGATTAACTACAGTCTGTAATCTATTCAACCCCGACTCGGTAAAAACATCTTAATTAATCTATCTGATGTGATTTTTGATATCTAAAACCAACTATTTACTGTCAATTGCAATTAACTACCGTATCGTCAATTAAACCCAATCCTTGATTAATTATTTCCAGCGATTTACAAGTTGGGTTAAATATCTTATATTTGCGATTAGCATTAAGCTGGAGATAAGGGGGGAAATTCTCTGGTTTGAGAGATTTACACTGACTATAAATCAGGCGCATTAATTCCACATCAGCTTTATCGATTGGTAATGCAGAAGAGCGATTGCGAATTTTTCTGCCAAAAATTTTACCTTTAACTTGCGTATCTAGGTTTTCGACTAAACTACAAACACCTAATTGTCTGGTGACTTGACAAGCACCAATACAGACATTAGTATCATCCAAAATTTTCAGCGTATCATAAAGTTCTGTTTTAACTTGAGCAACAGATTTAATTTTTTGAGCAGTTTCGGTGCTACCAATAGCCGCCGGATTGAATACAGTTAAGCTGATTGCAGTAGTCAAAAATAAGGTTTGCAATTTCATCTATCGTTACCTGGTGATGAATAATCAAATGCAGATATGTTGTCTGAATTCAGGAAATGAACACTAAGATGGAAAAAATGCGAACATCTTGCACATCTCGATTTCAGTTTCCTCTAGTCAATCTTTCCCGACTGGTAAAGTAGCAAGATAGGCTATTCTGCTTTTAAGTTGCACAATCCATCGTCAGGGCTGTTGACAGTTGACAGCGATGCACTGAGCTTGCCGAAGTGTTGACAGTTAACAGCCCATAAGTAGTTATGCAATTTAGACGCCCATTACCTGAGCAGCTGTTTTCACAATAGAGGCTTAAATCCTCCTATGCTTTCTCAACGTGGTTTTGCGGTTACCAAGTTTCCACAAGCTGCAAAGTTAATCGTTCTTGCTGGATTACTTAATTGACAGTATAAAAAATAACTTTATTTTGCAGTGATCCGAAACACTGCCAAAATTAGGAAAAACGAATAGCAAGTATCAGCTATTCTGCTTTTAAGTTGCACAATCCATAGCGAGAGCTGTTGACAGCGCCGCACTGATACCAATTCTCTGTAAACTTGCACTTAATACTTGCTTCTTTTCTCTTGGCGTACTTGGCGTCTTGGCGGTTCATTAAATAAATATTAAATGCATCATCATAGCGAATTGGTATGAGTTTGTCGAAGTGTCAACCATTAACAGTCAACAGTAACAGCCCTGATAAATAAACTATCCTTGAAAAATATTTCCTTCTAACTTCTGCCTTCTATTTTATCGTCAATAAAAGGGTTTAAGACCCCTGCGTCTATACGTAGTATTATTTTCAGTCGGGGTTTAAATCCCCATCTGAAAATGTCTTTAATTTTGAATTTTGAATTTTGAATTTTGAATTGTTAAGATTAATAACTTGCCACTGTCGGGGCTGATAAAATAACGAACGACTAGTAATTTTACCTGCTTTGACCATAAAACGAAAAGATTCAACGATATCAAAAGAACGTACACCTTCTTTGATATATATCTTCGCACTATATAAACCCGGTAATAAGCAAAAATAAGGCATCTGCATTTGAATTTCCACCCTTCCCGGCAGAATCTTTAAGGGTTGATTATCGCTTGCAGAAGTTATATATAAAATCCGCTCATTTTGTCCCGATAAAGCTGTAATCGATACGCCTAAGTTAGCATTATCAACTTGTTTATAAGCTTTGCATTCTACAGATAAATAAGCTAATTCTCCACATAAAGGAGATGTCAAGAGATTACCATGCGCATCTTGAAAACAGAGAGAAACAATATCTATACCTAAGCTTTGACTTTCTGGCTTTTCTGGTAAAAACATCATTCCTAAAGCTGTATCTGTCCCTGCTAAACTTAAATCTTCTTCATATTGACGAATTACAGCTTCGGTTTCGCCAGATTTAATTAATTTTCCTTTCGCTAGATAAACCGAATTTTCACAAACGTTTAAAACTACATGGGGATTATGAGAAACTAACACAAAAGCTGTCCCCGCTTCTCGCAGTTTGGCTAATCGCTGATAGCATTTGACGCGAAAATTTATATCCCCAACCGCCAGCACTTCATCAATTAATAAAACATCAGGTTCTATGTGAACTGCGCAAGCAAAACCCAATCTCGCTGCCATCCCCGAACTATAGGTTTGTACTGGTGCGTCAATTGCATCTGCAATTCCAGCAAAATCGACTACAGCATCAAATCTTTTTTCTATTTCTGGTGTCGATAATCCCAAAATGGACATATTTGCATAAATATTTTCTCTTCCTGTCAAAACCGGATTAAAACCAGCACCTAAAGCAATTAATGGTGCTAATTTCCCCCTAACTTTCACCGTTCCCGTATCAGGATTAATCAATCCGCTAATAATTCGCAGTAAGGTACTTTTTCCGGCTCCATTGGCTCCCACTAAGCCTAAAGCTTCTCCCCGGCGCAGTTGAAAGCTGACATCTTTTAACGCCCAAAATTCTTGAGGACGTAAAATATCACCGTGACGATTTCCTCCGGTTAACTCTGTACAAATATCTTGGATACCATATAGTAAAGAGCGTTTTAAATTGCGACAAAATTTTTTAGAAACTTTATCGACGCTAATCAGTAATTCAGAATCATTTGGGTGATTAATCATGATTAAGAACTAACTCTCTCAACTACAAAAGGCATAGCTAAACGAAATGTTATCCAGGTGATAATTAAACCGAGTATAGTAATTGCACTCACAACCCAAAAACCAGCAGGATTGGAGATAATACCAGTAGTTGCTAATTCTCGCGTTGTTACTAATAAAGGGGTGACAGGATTAAGCTGGACTAATATACTAAATATTCCCTGTTTGGGTACGGGATAAACTACGGGGGTGAGAAATAACCAAAAGCTTGTAATTAAAGTTAACCCTCGCGATATATCCTGATATAAAATCCCCAAGGGAGCTAATAAAATCCCGAAAAATGTCCCCAGTAAAATTAAATGAATCAGCGCTACTGGTGCGAGAATGACTGTCCAACTTACAGGAATTTTCCACCAAAGAAAAAATGCTACAATTAAAATTAATTTGATAGCAAAGTTAAAAAATACCTCACCTAATTTAGCTAAAATTAACGCTTCTCTCGGAAAGTTAACTCTAGCTAAAACTGGTTTAGCGGCGATTACAGCTTGTACCGGGCCATTTACAGCTTCAACAAATGTTTGCCATAATGCAGTGCTGAACAAGACATAAGCTGGGTAAGGTAAATCTGTATTTTGAATATTAATTACTTTGGCATCATGGGCTAATGTAAATCCTGCTGCCATAATAATTGGTGGTAAAAAAGCCCATGCTATTCCTAAAAAAGATTGACGATATTGGGCGCTAATATCCCGCACTAACAATCGCCAAGCAAGTTCGCGAGATGCTAATAAGTCTCGCCACATTTGTTGCGCTAATTGTTTGGGATTTCGCAATCTACTTTCAGGTGTATAGATAACTTCTTTTAGCTGAGATTTGAATTGCTGAGGCTGCTTCATTGCTGATTTCTGCTTATCTGGGCATAACTATACCAAAGTCTGATGAATCACCAACTAGTAATCCAGCGATTCAGCACTCTATCTACCCCCCGCAGGATTTTATTGACAACCTGAAAACCAAATTTTCCTAAAGACAATTTCCGCGCTACTGGACGAATAATTGTCATTTGTCTGCGCGATCCTAAGCGTTTGTATCTATTTTGAAAATATTCATCTTCGCTTAAGTTCCATTTTTGGCGCAGATGTTTTAAGCTGGCTAATTCCCAGCGATCGCTCCACCGCAACATATAGTAATGTAAATCTGTCCAGTCTAATGGCGACCCTGGTACATAAGTCACCACAGATCCAGGCTCTAGGTAAACTGTACCACCAACCGCCGCCACCGACATACACAAATCTACATGTTCTTTAGTAGAAAGTAACGCTTCATCTAAAAACCCAATTTGCGCAAATATCTCTGTGCGGACTAGCATACAGTGAAACTCGGCTAAACCAGTGGGTTGCTGTGTTAATTGCGGACGTACATCTGCAACTTTTCGTCCTTGATCGTAAATTTTTTCAATAATTCTGCGGCGATCGCGATCTAAGCGTACCCCTGTTTCGCCACCAGCACAATGTACTTCTTGATGGATGGGTGTACCTTGACATAATAACGGACTAACTATGGTTGCATGGGTGGTTTCTGCACAGTCTACCAAAGGTTGTAGCCAATTGGCACTGACAACCACATCGTTATCTATAAACACAACATACTTAGTCTTCACTTCCTTCAACCCAATATTCCGCGCATGGTTGGGTGATAGGTAAGTATTTTGGCGAATCAGTTGAAATTGCTTTTCTTTGGCTTGCGCTGCTAAATAATCGCGAATCTGCGACGGTGAATTACCATCTACATAAATTAAGTTAAATGGATAATCTGTATGCTCGTAGATACTTTCTAAGGATTGGCGGGTGTAGCTAAAACGCTCTCTTGGTACTACTACAATTGTGACTGAAGAATGTGCTATTGCTGATGAGTTCATGTTGTTCACATCCTTGTTACCGCTAAAGATTTGTCTGCGATCTGTAAATTCTGATTGCTAATTTGCTGATAAATTTGTACTAATTCATCGTTAAGCTGATTGATATTGTATTGTGTTTCGACAAAAACACGACCGGCTTTTCCCATTTTTGCCCACATTTCTGGATGCTCAAGTAGATAAATTAATTTTTTGGCGATCGCATTCGCATCTCGTTCGGGAACAAGAAACCCAGAAATTCCGTCTTCTACTAATTCAGGAATACCTCCATGTCTTGTACTAATAACTGGTAAACCCATAGCCATTGCTTCTTTTAATGTATTCACAGGTGCATCTTGATTTCCATCCTCGCTAGTAATACTCGGAGCCAAAAAAATGTGAGAATTATCCAGAAATTCAACAATTTCTAGTTGATGTTTCCAACCTAAAATCTGAATTTTATCCCTAATATTCAATGCTGTAATTAACTGTTCTAACTCTTGCCTTAAAACACCATCACCGATGATATTGTACTCAAGATTTGGGTACATTTTCGCCACTTGAGCCACGGCACGAATACTGTATTCTAAACCTTTTTTCGCTACTAAGCGAGCAGTTGTTAGCAGGTAAATTTTTGCATTTGCTTGAGGTGCAACTCTGGGTTTAAATTGAAATCGACTACAATCTATCCCTGAACCATGTACAACAATTTTTTGAGGAGCGCAACCTAAACGAATAGCTTTTTTTTGAAAAAATCGGCAATTGGCTAAGAAAAAATCTCCTTTAATAAAGAGTTCGTCATAAACATCCTCTCCATATTTATGGATAAATGAACTGATATCGTAGCCGCGAAATGAAGTTACCAATTTACCGCGAATTGCACCCAAATCTCGCCACAGCATAGTTTCTAGTCCCTGGGGGCCAAACTGACAATGAATAATATCGTAAGCTGGAGACTTTAATAGGGGAATGACTGAGTACAGTAATTTTAATGAAGCTGCTCGTTTACCATATTTAAAAATATTCAGCGATCGCAGTAAGACTAAAGGAGCTTTCTTGAAATTCTCAATCATTAATTTAATTGCTTTCAGCAATCGCCAAAATCGATTCGTGGGTATGCTTGGTTGATAATAAGTGCGGGATAAAAGCTGATACTTATGAAAATTGGGATGTACTTTAGAACTATGACTAGGTTGATAAGCATAAATATCAACCTCATGTCCCCGTTCGATTGCACCTGTGATTTGATTAATGATAAAGGTTTCCGATAATATCGGAAACTTCCCAACTATAAAAGCTATTTTCATTATTCATGCGCCGATTAGTATGTATTCGAGACTTTAGTTAGACAATTTCTATCAAGTTACTTGCTGAATACTCCTTCATCAAAACTTCATGAAATAGAGTAGTAGGTATCTTTATATATGTGAAGTTTATTCTAATAGATACGAATGCTTATTTCAAGCAAAAATCTCGCACTAGGAAGAAAATTTTGGCAAAAAAGTATAATTTGATTCATTATAAAATGAGTTAATTTAACCTAGATTGTTGTTAACTAACTTGTGTTTGTATAAAATTAAGCTCGGATTCACTCACCCATTAAACTATTACAAGCACAGCAGGAGATAGAAATATTCAGCTAAATTATCGTCTGTATCAAAGCCATACAGCGTTTGCTGAACTACTTATAATTATCCAAAATAACTCAAAATAAAATTCCGTACATCTACCCATAATCTGATAACTTTAAGTTCAGCAAGTTGCAGGGATAATGTATTACCGCAAATATTCAATTGTTTTCAATCACCTTTGGGTTGATATTGAACATCACAATAACATCATCATTTGAACGAAAATGAACAATGAAAACAGAAGGCTGTCATTCTGACAAAGTTATTATCGCCAAAAGCCGATACTGAGACTTTGCATTCCAGCCTATTTACGTTTCTTAATATAGTGAGATGCAATTACCGACTTACGGAAACTGATTAATCAATCAAAGTATTTATACAGAGTAAGAGGCTGATAATAAGCAGTTGGAGCGATTATTTATCTGGTAATTTTTTCACAGTATGCATACAGTAATATCCTCTATTTATGGTGGATTTATTTTGAATATTCATATCAAAAATTTGATAAAACAGCATAATATTTCATTAATAGTTCATTAACTTCATGCTCGGAAATTGCTAAGTTAAAAGCGACTATAAAAAATTCAC
This sequence comes from Calothrix sp. FACHB-168, assembly GCF_963889195.1. Classification (NCBI taxonomy): domain Bacteria; kingdom Bacillati; phylum Cyanobacteriota; class Cyanophyceae; order Nostocales; family Calotrichaceae; genus Calothrix; species Calothrix sp. FACHB-168. The sequence continues at coordinate 90,086 of NZ_CAWPNJ010000029.1, read as the reverse complement.
AGTTATCAAAATCATATGCGTATAAGCATTGCTATTTTCTCTTTAATTACAACATCATGCGCTATTATGTGTGTGAGTATGCCAGCGCAAGCACTGAAGTTGAACTTCACATACGATACAGAAGTCACAATGGAGGAAAAAGTTGCTGCGGAATTAGCCGGGAGTATTTGGGAACAATATCTTACGGATAATGCAACGATCAATATTCATCTGAAGAAGGGTAATTCCAGCAAATTACCTTCAGGAGTTCTAGCTGGGGCGATTCCAGCTTTTATGAACAATGTAAATTACAGCAGCTTTTACAACGCCTTAAAAAGCGATCGCACCACCGACAACAGCATTTTCACATATACCAATGATGAACTGGCTGTTGAAAATTTACCAACACCAACATTTTTCAGCAATTTAACTGCGGAAATGGAAGGTTTCAAAAATAAGTCCTTTAACGGACTTAGTGTGACGAGAGCCAATGCTAAAGCTTTAAATTTACTGGACACAAACAATACTGATTTAGATGGGATAATTGTATTCAACGATTTGATGAATACTGGTTTCGGTTGGCAAAATGATTATCTCAGTCTTGGTGTTGGCATTAACAAATTTGATTTTACTAGCGTCTTAATCCATGAAATTGGACATGTTTTAGGTTTTGTCAGTGGCATAGATGCTGTTAATAATAGTAATTACAATAATGAAACTGAACGAAATAAATATATTACGTCATTTGATTTATTTCGTAAATCATCCCTCAGCAGCGACCATGAAATAAATATGGCTTATGGAGGAACTGGTAATTCCACTCCTTTCTTTTCTATTAACGGAGGAGATACAGCTTTAGCTAATTTAGCTACAGGTGAAGATGAAGGTTTAACATCTAGTTTTTTTCTGACAAATTACCTACCAGATGGTTATCAAGGAAGCCATTGGAAGCGGAATATTACTGGAATTCCTCTGGGAATTATGGACCCATCTTTACCAACAAATACTAGAAGAGGTTTGAGTAATTTAGATTTACAAGCCTTGGATGTTATTGGTTATAACCGAGCTTCTAGTATTTTTAGTTTACTGTCATTAACACAATTATCTACCCTTAAAAGCCAAGCTCAAACAATTGCGAGTACTAAGGGAAATAGTAACCCAGTAAGTAGCATTAATAAAATGTTTAAACAAAGTCGCTGGGGTGGTACGACAACTACAACAACCCTAAATCAAGGTCAAGATTTAGTTGACTATTTGGCGCAAGAAGCACTGTTTCAAGTGAATAATGGAACTATGTGGGATAGTTATGATGAAGAACCACAACAAGTCCCTGAACCTTCTGCTATTGTAGGATTGTTGAGTTTAGGTTTATTTGGTTTGCGGTTAGGGAAAAAGAAAATAGATTCAGAGACTATTAATTAAGTAAATTTCTCATCTTATACCAATTTGAAAAAGGAACGAGACAAATTTTAGAGGCATGGCACTGCCGTGCCTTATAGAATATATTGCTGTATCACCAATATTCTGAAAATTGGTATTAATGATGGCTCTGATATGGTATTATATCCATAATTATTTAACCAATTATTTAACAATATCAATACTCATAAATTTCTAATGGTAAGTTATCCGGGTCTTTAAAAAAAGTAAACTTTTTTCCTGTGATTTCATCAATTCTAATATTTTCTACTTCTATACCTTGGGCTTGTAAATCAGTGACAGTTTGCTCTATATCATCAACTGCAAATGCTAAATGTCTTAAACCGCAAGCTTCTGGATTATTAGGCCTTTGGGGGGGATGGGGAAAGGAAAATAATTCTATTTGGCTATTTTCACCAACTTTTAAATCTAATTTATAGGAATTTCTCTGAGCGCGAAAAGTTTCGGCAATAATTGGAAATCCTAAAACTTCTACATAGAATTTTTTAGAACGTTCGTAGTCCGAACAAATTATAGCTATGTGATGAATATCTTTTATTTTCATAAAATAGTTTGGCGAAATTAAAGATAACTGGCTGTCATTAGTCAGAGACGCGATGAATCGCGTCTGTACAATTGTCATTAGTCATTAGTCATTGGTAAAAATTTCCAGCCTGTTTACAGTTATTAAGATAGTTTGGTTTCTTGCCACTGACTTACCAAATTACGAATTACAAATTATTCTTGTAAAATTGTCTTAGAAACAATTCTGGTTTTCTTGCGCTCTGCTTCTGAGAGTTCTTCCCCAGCTTGCAGGCGGGTAGCGGAAGTTTGTAGTACTGTGGCTGCACCTTTATCTCCAATTTGCAAGGCGGTTTTCGCGGCGGTTTGTAGCATGGTTGCAGCACCAATGAGATCGCCCTGTTGCAATTTGGTTTCTGCTAACTGGGTTTGGCGATACTTGGCTAAAGCTAAAATTGACTGCTGTACCTGGGGATTGAGATTTGGTTGGTAAGTAGAAACTACATCTGCATATACAGGTGCGATCGCAGAAAGTAAACCTTGGCGATCTAGCGCCGGATCGTCATAACGAATTTGTACCTGTCCAATCTCCTGTCTACCTTCCGGTAAATTACTGAGATAAATATTAACTAAAACTACTCTTTCCACATTTTGCATCAAGTCGCCTAAACGCACGGCAAAGCTTCCATCTGCTTCCTTTTGTACTGGTAATTCTATTGTATCTGGTGCTACTTGGGCAATTGGTTTAAGTTCGGCTAACCGTACTTGCGGTATCAAGGATAATAGCAAGTAGGCGTTAGTTAAACCCACCGATTGCATCCGTCTAAATAAGCGGCTAAATTCTTGGACAGCTTGTTGTGGATGCTCAATATAAGCTAATGTGCCACCACCAGCATCGGCAATTTTCTCCAGTAAATCAGAGTTCCAGTTACTGCCAAAACCCAATGTATTTACAGTTAAGTTCAATCTAGCGGCTTTTTGGGCAAGTTCTAGACAGCGTTTGTTGTCATCCGCGCCTAATTGCCATTTCCAGATGCGCAAACTGCTTTCACCATGTCCATCTGTGAGTAAAAAGGCTTGGGAAACAGCGCCTTTGGTACCTTTCATTAATTCTGTAATTCCCAGTTGCAAACCTTCGGCAATGACTGTACCACCGCTTGCTTTAAGTTTGTTTTTAATTTGTGATTTAATGTTACCTAAATCTGCAACTACCTGGTTAGGGATAATTACTTCTGCCGAACCCGCAAAAGCGACTACAGAAATGCGATCGCCTGGATTTAATCGATCTAATAATCCCTCAACTGCTTGAATCACATTCTTGATTGGTTCTCCATGCATCGAACCACTGCGATCGAGAATCAAGCATAAGTTGAGGGGTAAATTGCTACCAAACTCCTCAGCAATTGCCGCAACAGAAATTCCCAGTTGACGCTGGCTATTAGCTTGAGCCAGGTCAACATTACTATCATTGAGTACAGACAGTAATTTTACTTTCATGGGTGAGGCGTATCCTGCAATACTGTTTTGGAGACAATCCGCGTTTTCTTGCGATCGCTTTCGGATAACTCTTCACCAGCTTGCAAGCGAGTAGCGGAAGTTTGCAATACGGTAGCTGCACCTTTATCGCCCATTTGCAATGCAGTTTTTGCTGCTGTTTGTAACATTGTCGCAGCTCCAGCGCGATCGCCTTGTTGTAATTTCGCTTCTGCTAATTGAGTTTGGCGATATTTAGCTAAGGCTAAGATAGACTGCTGCACTTGGGGATTAGCATCTGGCTGGTAAGATTTAACTACATTGGCATAAATGGGGATATTGGAGGTAAATAAATTGGTTTGGTTGTTAGCCGGGTCATCGTAACGGACTTGCACATTCGCGATCGCTTGTTTACCTTCAGGCAACTGTCCCAAATAAATATTAGCTAAAATTACCCGCTCTACATCTTTCATCAAATCACCCAAGCGCACAGCAAAGCGTCCATCTGCTTCTGGTTGTACAGGTAACTCAATAGTATCGGGAGAAACTTGGGCGATGGGTTTAAGTTCCGCCAACCGTACATTGGGCATTAAAGAGAATAGCAAATAAGCATTAGTCAAGCCAATTGTTTGAATCCTGTTAAACAGACGGCTAAATTCTTGGACTACCTGATCGGATTTTTGAATATAAGACAGCGTACCCAAACCAGCATCAGCAATTTTTTCTAAAATATCCTGATTCCAGTTATCACCAAAACCCAAGGTATTCAAAGTCAAATTATAACTAGCCGCTAATTGAGCAAATTTCAAACAGCGATTGTTATCTCCATGCTCATTTTCGCCATCAGTTAACAAAAATACTTGAGAAACAGTATCTTTTTTCGCCTTTGCTAACTCCTCAATCCCCAGACGCAAACCTTCATCAATCGCCGTTCCCCCATCAGCACTAAGGCGATTAATTTGCTTTTTGATCTGTTCGCGATCTTCAATTACTTGATTGGGTACTAAGACTTTAGCGCGGTGATCGAAAACCACAACACTGAGACGATCCTCAGGACTGAGTTGATCGACCAAACGAACTGCTGCTTGCTTGACAGTTTCTAACGGACGCCCATTCATCGAACCACTATGATCGAGAATTAAGCATAAATTCAGTGGCACATTGCGATCCAAAACTTCGCCAATCGCAGAAATCGAAAGCGACAATTGACGCTGACTGCTCAGTTGATTGACATCTAAATTACTATCATTGAGGATCGGCTGCAAGTTAACTTTCATAAACCAAAGTCCCTAGAGAGGATACACATTTTTATAAATAACTTCACAAGGCAACATCAAACCTACGGAAAACAATATAGATTAATCAGCTGTAATTTTTGCAAATGTCCAGAGTCAAGAGTCAAAAGTCAATAGTCCAGAGTCGCGAATTTCTTTACAAATGACCAATGACCAATGACCAATGACCTATATTCAAGAATATCTTAGAAGCTAAAGATTGGCAGATACTCAGCACCCTGAGGCATTAGCCAGAAATCCACACCTTGAAGATAGCTAGCATCGCGCTAGTATGTATTACAGTTAACGGCATAATTTCAGGCGATCAGTTGCTATGGACATTTCCCCCATCAAGGCTGTTCAAGCCCCCTACTACGGCGATAATTCTTACCGGACACCGCCGCCAGATTTACCTTCCCTGTTATTGAAGGAGCGAATTGTCTATCTTGGAATGCCCCTGGTGCCTGCTGTCACAGAATTGATCGTCGCTCAACTACTGTATCTACAGTCCGACGATCCCGACAAGCCGATTAAAATTTATATCAACTCTACCGGCACATCGGGTTATAGTGGCGATCCCATTGGCTTTGAAACCGAAGCCTTCGCTATCTATGACACCATGAAATACATCAAGCCACCTATTCATACTATCTGTATCGGTTCAGCAATGGGTATGGCAGCGATGTTACTCGGTGCTGGTACCAAAGGTTGCCGCGCCAGTTTACCCAACGCCAATATTATCCTGCATCAACCAAAGAGCTACGCCCAAGGTCAAGCAACGGATATTCAAATTCGGGCGAAGGAAGTTCTGGCTAACAAAGCCTCAATGGTTGATATCATATCTCGCACCACAGGGCAAGCCCCAGAAAAAATTACTAAAGATATGGATCGCCTCTTTTACATGACTCCCTATCAAGCAAAGGAATACGGTTTGATTGACCGAGTTTTTGAAAAAGAAGAACTTGCTAATCCACCTTTACCTGCGAGCATTCTTTAATTTGTCAAGGGTCAATAGTCAATGGTCAATGGTCAATAGTCAATAATATTTGACTGTGGACTGTGGACTTTGGACTCTGGACTAAGTACTAAATTACAAACGGAGTAACACAAATGCCTATAGGTGTTCCTAAAGTTCCTTACCGGATGCCGGGGGGTCAATTTACGGATTGGATTAGCATCTACGATCGCCTGTACCGAGAAAGAATTATTTTCTTGGGACGGGACATTGATGACGAAATTGCTAACCAAATTATCGCTGTTATGTTATACCTGGACTCGGAAGATCCGGGTAAGGACATTTATTTGTATATCAATTCTCCTGGCGGTATGGTTACCTCAGGTTTGGCAATTTATGACACCATGCAGCACATCAAATCCGATGTGGTGACAATTTGCGTTGGTTTAGCGGCTTCAATGGGTTCTTTCCTGTTGGCGGCTGGTACCAAAGGCAAACGCATGGCATTGCCGCACTCACGGATTATGATTCACCAACCTTCTGGTGGTACGCGCGGACAAGCAACGGATATCGAAATTGAAGCTAGAGAGATTCTGCGGATTCGTAACCAGCTCAACCAGATTTACGCTAACAACACCGGTCAAACTTTAGCCAAAATTGAAAAGGACATGGATCGTGACTTTTTCATGTCTGCCGCAGAAGCTAAAGAATACGGTTTGATTGACCGCGTGATTGAAGAACGCCCGTAGGGGATGAGGCAGGGGCAGGGAGCAGAGGGAGACAAGGGGGATAAGGGAGACAAGGGAGACAAGAAATTTTGGATTTTGGATTTACGATTTTGGATTGGAATTCAATCTAAAATCCAAAATCTAAAATCTAAAATTGTTTCCAATGCCCCATGCCCCATGCCCCATGCCCCATACCCAATGCCCCATGCCCCAATTTGTCAATCCTGAACTTTAAATTAGAATATAAGTCTTTATTATTAATGACCTCAGACTTTAAGTAACAAGCTTGAAGCTGAATATTTGATGGCTGATAGCTCAAGATGGATCTTGGAGATTGCTACCGTTTATTGGGTTTAAGGTCGGGAGCCTCTTTTGCTGACATTAAGGCGTCTTACAGACGACTGGCGCAGCAATATCACCCCGATATTAACCCAGATGACCACAAAGCTAAAGACAAGTTTATTGCCTTAACAGAGGCTTATAAATTTCTGTTGACTGTAGTTATACCAGAAGATACTGTTGGCGTTGCTAGTCAAACGCCTGTTTCTGCACGGGAGGAAACAAAAACAGCACCTCAGGAGAAGGCACCAGCAGCAGCAAAAAAGCGACAGGCGACGACACCAAAACCGCCTGGTGTAACTGCTATAGAACAGCGCCTCAAGTGGAATACTTATGAGCAGTTACAGCGATTTTTAAAAGAGAAACGGTTTCCGCAAGCGATCGCATTGGTAGAAGCTTTGGCAGATCGGTTACCTGAAGATGCTGAAGTGCGTCAGTGGCAAGCTATTACCTATCAAATATGGGGGCGAGTGCTGATAGATCAACATCAAGTACTTAAAGCCAGAATTTACCTCAAAAAAGCGCTGAAGACAGATCCCAATAATAAAGCTTTGGGGAATGAAGTGCAGCGAGATTTACAGCGTTTAGAGCAGATGTTTTGATAGTAGGCGGTGCAATTGTCATTTGTCATTTGTCAATTTGAAAAAAGAATGCGACAGATTGTAGGGGCACTGGCACTGCCATGCCCCAATGCCCCATGCCCCATGCCCAATGCCCACTCGCCCTGAGCGAAGTCGAAGGGATGCCCAATGCCCCATGCCCCATGCCCATTTACGACATCTGCTGATTATCTTCACATTGTCGTGAATAGTGAAATTCTAGGTTTTGTTTATCCCTAGTTCCTGTGTAAGCAATGGGGCAAAATTTTGTATTCGCACTCATGCAATCCATGTGGGGTGTTTTGGCACACACTATGAGTAAGCCGCCCAAAATGAATAATAAACCACACATTGCGGCTGTTTGAATTGAGGAAATTTCTAACGCACCGTGAACTACTACTTCTCGCAAGACAGATACAATGGTAACTTCGACTGCTACACCCACGGCAATACTATGCTCTTGCAGGTAAATCATCATCAGCCGAAATAATTCTACCAAAATTAATACAAAAAGTATTTTTGCTGTGACTAATTTGTAATCTAATGGCTGGGTAATGGCAATAAATATGCCCCATAATTGCAGCAACATCACAGCAAATAAACCTAAACACAAGATGATGACAATTAAGTCTTGAAACGCTTCCATGTTCTGCACGATCGCACGACGATCAAACCAGCGATCGCAAAATAAAAACCGACTTTTGACGCGCTTTTGCATTTACAATACCATTGCGATGGGTTAGGCTTAGACCACGCCAGATAGTCTAGTCCACAATACCAATTCACTCAAATTAACCAAAAATGCCAAAATTAAAAGTTCAAATCGCATCTGATTCTTTTAATTTTGACTTTTGAATTTTGAACTGGTATAGCCCTATTGTTGCTCAATCTTCAGGATTCGCGCCTTAGCGAGGTTGGTAATTTAAATTCTGTGCTTGTTGTAACAATTGTTGAGCATTTCTCGCCCATTGGGGATTATTTTGTTGACTAAATAAATCTCGCGCATATTGAAAAACTTGTGCGGCTTCTGCATATTTTTTTAATTGCATAAAAACTAATCCTGCACCATAATAAGCGCTGGCATAATTGGAGTTAGCAGCCGCAGATTTTCTAAAGGCTTCTAAGGCTTCGGGTAATTTACCTTGTTGAAACCAAAGTGAACCAAGATTATAGTGCGCTTCTGCATATCTAGGGTTAATTTTAATTGCTTGGCGAAACGCTTCTCTGGCTTGGTCGATTTTACCTTGTTGTAAATAAACTAATCCTAAATGGTAAGCTGGCTCTGGTGCATTTTGGCTATATTGCAGTGCTTTTTTAAAAGAGGCGATCGCTTTTTCCCAATCTCTCTGCTGTACTTTCAACAATCCCATATTATAGTGAGCAAAACCGAGTTTACCATCGAGTTCGATAGCTCGTTGTAAGTAATCATTGGCTAACTGTAAATTATTTCCTTCTAACAGCGAACCGCCTAAATTAGCAAAAGCGGGCGCAAATTTGGGATCGGCTTGGGTAGCTCGATAAAATGCATCCGCCGCAGGTTGTAATTGCCCAGCTTGGCGTAATGCTAGCCCTAAATTATAGTACGCTGGCGCTAATCTGGGATCGATTTGGGCGGCTCTTCTAAATAAAGCGATCGCATCTTGCAATCTCCCTGCTTGAATCGCTTGTAAACCCTGATTTAATACATCTATCGCTGGCGGATTACCAGACTGAGCTATTATTTGAGGTGGAGATATCGCCAAAATAGCACCAGGATAAACAATACCACCCCAAAGCAAAATAAAACTCAGCGCTATAGTTGGGCGCAAAGTATGCAATCCTGGAAAATAGCCAACCATTTTATATATTAAGTTTCCTTTCCTCCTCCCTGATTGCTGACTCCAAATCCTGAGTAAGTTCATTTCAACAGTCATACTTTCAACTTGCACGTTTAGTTAACTTTTCTTCATATTTTTTTGAATAAAAATCGGTTGAATTAACAAAAGTTCAACATCTGGTATTAAAGTTTGATTTAATTAACTTTTCTTTAGCTAAATCTTACAACAAACTACAATTTTTCGTTGCACCGATTAAAGGGAGGATAATAACTGATTAAAGAGGAGATGATTCTCCTTTAGAGAACCATTTCTATCCTTGAATACACAGGATAATGCGGTTAGTGATGACTTACCGCAAGGGAGGTTTTATGAACGAAAAAGTAAAATCGGGTTCGCGGAACGTTGCAATTGTCGGCCCCTATTTAAGTGGAAAAACAACTTTACTTGAAAGTTTGTTATTCGTCACAGGGGCGATTTCCCGGAAAGGTAGTGTCAAGGATGGTAATACAGTTGGAGATAGTGCGAATGAATCGCGCGATCGCCATATGAGTGTAGAAGTCAGCGCGGCTAGTGCCGAGTATAAAGACTTACGCTTTAACTTTATTGACTGTCCCGGCAGTGTAGAATTTGCCCAAGAAACCTATAGTGCCTTAATGGGAGTTGATGCGGCGATTGTAGTTTGCGAACCCATCCGCGATCGCGTCCACACCCTTGCTCCTTTATTTAAATTCCTCGATGATTGGGAAATTCCCCACATCGTCTTTGTAAATAAAATGGACAGGGCAAATATTCATGTTCTCGAAACATTACACGCCCTTAAAGCCGTTTCCAGCCGTCCCCTAGTCGCCCATCAATATCCCATCATGCAAGGGGAACAGCTCACAGGCTTTATTGATATGGTCACAGAACAAGCATATCAATATCATGCAGGCGCACCAGCTGATTTGATTCCCTTCCCCGAAGATTTAAAAGAAGAAGAACATATTGCACGAGCCGAAATGCTCGAAGCTTTAGCAAATTTTGACGATCACTTATTGGAAGAACTTTTAGAAGATATTGAACCACCCCAAGAAGAAATTATCAAAGATTTAAAAATGGAATTAGGGGCAGATTTAGTAGTCCCCGTATTCTTTGGTGTGGCGGAACAAGATTATGGTGTGAGACCTTTATTAGAAGCATTAGTCAAAGAAGCACCAGAACCAGAAGTTACAGCAGAACGTCGCTTAAGTAAAGTTGGCAATACACCAATTGCCCAAGTATTAAAAACTTACTACACTCCCCAAGGCGGCAAACTTTCCTTAGTCCGTGTCTGGCAAGGTAAATTAACAGATGGTATTGTTCTTAACGGTGTGCGTGCTGGTGGTATTTATCGGTTGATGGGACAGCAACAGCAGTCAGTGAATGAAGTATTAGCTGGAGAAATTGTTGCTTTAAGTCGTTTAGAAGGCATCAAAACAGGCGATATCCTGACTCTAGAAGGTCAGGCAAAAGTAAAATTACCCCAAGCTGGGCAATTGGAACCAGTGTATGCTCTGGCGATTACTCCCGAAAAGCGCAACGATGAAGTTAAACTCAGCAGCGCGATCGCTAAACTCTTAGAAGAAGATCCATCTTTAACTTGGGAGCAACATGGCGATACCCACGAAGTAATTTTGTGGGGACAAGGGGAAATTCATCTGCAAGTCGCTTTAGATAGACTGCGGCGCAAATATAACCTCCCCATGACAACCCACCTCCCCCAAGTTCCTTACAAAGAAACCATCCGCAAACCTGTAGCCGCCGTTCACGGACGCTACAAGCACCAAAGCGGCGGACACGGGCAATTTGGTGATGTATTCCTCGATATTCAGCCCCTACCCCGTGGTGAAGGCTTTAACTTCCGGGAAACCATAGTTGGTGGTGTCGTTCCCAGACAGTATATTCCTGGGGTAGAAATGGGTGTGCGGGAATTTTTGGCACATGGGCCTTTAGGCTTCCCGGTTGTGGATGTAGCGGTAACATTAACTAATGGTTCCTACCACAACGTTGATAGTTCCGAACAAGCCTTTAAACAAGCCGCTAGGTTGGCGATGCAAACGGGAGTACCCCAAGCACAACCCACACTGCTCGAACCGATTCTCAAAGTAGAAGTAACCACACCCAGCGAATTTACCTCGAAAGCGCTGCAACTACTTAGCGGTAAACGGGGGCAAATTTTAGGCTATGAAGGCCGAAATGATTGGCAAGGTTGGGATAATATCTCAGCTTACCTTCCCCAAGCAGAGATGCAAGACTTTATTGTTGAATTGCGATCGCTTACTCTTGGTGTTGGTTCTTTCCATTGGGAATACGATCATCTGCAAGAAGTACCGGAAAAACTCGCCGAACGTGTAATTGCTGGTAATGGCAATGGCCATAGTAACGGTAACAGTAACAGCAAGTAATTTTGATGGGATTTTGAATTAAAGAAATCCCATCAAAATAAATTATCCAACACGTAGGGGCACAGCATTGCTCAGTGGTGTTAACTTAACGCGAAACCCATAGCCCGACTAGGAATGAATTCCTAGTCTCATAGCAAAAGTCATCTAAAGATGACTAAAAATTCTCACAAATCCCTAGTCTACTTCAGTAGACTTGAACTATTAGCCTTGGAATTCATTCCAAGGCGGGTGACAAAGCTATTCGAGAGGCTATTTATAGCTTAAGTTGACACGTATGAGTAATGCTGTGCCCTTTCGATAGTAAGCTTTTGTAGGGTGCGTTATAACGAAGTTTAACGCACCGAAAATCTCGGATGGTGCGTTAGCCTATGGCATAACACACCCTACTACTTCAATTTAGTGGTTAGTAATGGTAACACTTCAATTACGACAATTAAGTGTTCCGCCGGGACACAGAGTGATGCTTCACAATGTTAGTTGGCAAGAATTTGAAGCAATTTTAGCAGAACTTGGCGAGCGTCGAGCAGCGCGATTAGCTTACAGCCAGGGAACTTTGGAGATGAGAATGCCATTACCAAAGCATGAGGTAGCTAAAGTTATTATTGGGGATTTAGTAAAAATTTTGTTGGAGGAATTAGAGATTGACTGTGAAAATTTTGGCTCAACTACCTTTAAACGTGAAGACATGGCTTGTGGTGTAGAGCCGGATGATTCATTTTACATTCAAAATCATGCTCAAATGATTGGTAAAGAGCGCATTGATTTAACAGTCGATCCACCACCTGATTTAGTAATTGAAGTTGATGTTACTTCTAAAACTCAACTGGAAGCTTACGAAGCTTTAAGAGTCCCTGAACTTTGGTTATATGAAGATGGCATGTTACAAATTAATCTTCTTCGGGATGGTAAATATATTCAATCAGAAATGAGTCCTAATTTTTCTAACTTGCCTATTGTGGAAACAATTCTTCGTTTTGTTGAACAAAGCCGAACTGTGGGGAGAAGTCCAGCATTAAGAGCATTTAGAAAGTGGGTAAGAGAGCAAATATAATATCGCGTTTAATTTGAGTTTGTGTTTTCAGGATCGTAATCAACGCAAAGAAATAAAGCAGTTAGTAATTCTTGCATAATGGCTGCGGATACTTTCCCTAAACACCTTACAAATCGCTCAGTTGTTACACTACGAACTTGCAAAACATTACCTGCTGAGTTTGAATCTAAGCCATTTTCATCAGTTTGCTGAATGGGAATCATGAAAGGGCGATTTTGGAATTTAGGTTGCCATGTTGCCACCGGAACAATCATCCGCATTGGAATAGAACTGAAAATATCAGAACTAATTACAACAGCAGGGCGAGTTTTTTGAATTTCCTGTCCTCTGGTGGGGTCGAGTTGCACTAACCAAATCTCACCTTTTTTGGGATTATTCATTTATTCTATCTCCCAATCTTCGCCATCTAAAACTGAAAACTCTGTTAATTCCGGGTCATTTAAAAAATCTTCGGCGGTGGCGGCGATAAAAGGTTTAAGTATTTTGTGGCGTTCTGCGATTGGTAGCCTAGCAATTTCTTGGAGAGATAATCTTTGTTGCGGTTGGGATACAGTTTCATCAACTAACTGGTTTTGATTTATAGTTCTTTGAACAAGAAACTCCACAAAATCCAGCACTTCTTGTTGCTTTTCATGGGAGAGACTGCGGAGATTTTCTAATATAGCTTGTTCAATATTGATGGTGTCAGACATATGTTTAATTGCTCATTAGCTATTGTTGAATCAATGCTTGAAAGCGCTCATCATCCCGAATGCTATCAAAATCAGAGTCAGTTTTTGCCCATTCACGACATTTTTCTGGATTAAGCTTAATTGCTGTTTGCAGGTTTTCAAATGCTTGCTCAATATCACCTTTGACAGCATAATAACAGGCTTGATTGTACCAAGCTTCGTGGTCATCTGGTTTAAATTCCAAGGCTTTGTCATAGCTGGCGATCGCTTCTTCATAGCGTCCTAAATTCCCGAGCGCATTCCCCCGGTTGTACCAAGCTTCGTGGTCATCTGGTTTAAATTCCAAGGCTTTGTCATAGCTGGCGATCGCTTCTTCATAGCGTCCTAAATTCCCGAGCGCATACCCCCGGTTGTACCAAGCTTGGTGGTAATCAGGTTTAAATTCCAAGGCTTTGTCATAGCTGGCGATCGCTTCTTCATAGCGTCCTAAATTCCCGAGCGCATACCCCCGGTTGTTCCAAGCTTGGTGGTAATCTGGTTTAAATTCCAAGGCTTTGTCATAGCTGGCGATCGCTTCTTCATTGCGTCCTAAATTCCGTAGCGCAATCCCCCGGTTGTTCCAAGCTTGGTGGTAATCAGGTTTAAATTCCAAGGCTTTGTCATAGCTGGAGATCGCTTCTTCATTGCGTCCTAAATTCCCGAGCGCATTCCCCCGGTTGTTCCAAGCTTGGTGGTCATCTGGTTTAAATTCCAAGGCTTTGTCATAGCTGGCGATCGCTTCTTCATTGCGTCCTAAATTCCGTAGCGCAATCCCCCGGTTGTTCCAAGCTTGGTGGTCATCTGGTTTAAATTCCAAGGCTTTGTCATAGCTGGAGATCGCTTCTTCATAGCGTCCTAAATTCCGTAGCGCAATCCCCCGGTTGTACCAAGCTTGGTCGTCATCAGGTTTAATCTCTAAAGCTTTGTCGTATGATGCGATCTCTTCTTCATAGCGTCCTAATTTCTCTAGCGCAATCCCCCGGTTGTTCCAAGCGTAGTCGTCATCAGGTTTAATCTCTAAGGCTTTGTCGTATGATGCGATCGCTTCTTCATCGCGTCCTAAATTCCGTAGCGCATATCCCCGGAAGAACCAAGCTTGGTGGAAATCAGGTTTAAATTCCAAGGCTTTGTCATAGGAAGCAATTGCTTCTTCATAGCGTCCTAAATTCCCTAGCGCATATCCCCGGTTGTACCAAGCTTCGTGGTCATCAGGTTTAAATTCCAAGGCTTTGTCATAGGAAGCAATTGCTTCTTCATAGCGTCCTAAATTCCCTAGCGCATTCCCCCGGTTGTTCCAAGCTTGGTGGAAATCAGGTTTAAATTCCAAGGCTTTGTCATAGGAAGCAATTGCTTCTTCATAGCGTCCTAAATTCCCTAGCGCATACCCCCGGTTGAACCAAGCATAGTGGTAATCAGGTTTAAATTCCAAGGCTTTGTCATAGGAAGCAATTGCTTCTTCATCGCGTCCTAAATTCCCTAGCGCATACCCCCGGTTGAACCAAGCTTGGTGGTAATCAGGTTTAAATTCCAAGGCTTTGTCATAGGAAGCAATTGCTTCTTCATCGCGTCCTAAATTCCCTAGCGCATATCCCCGGAAGAACCAAGCTTGGTGGTCATCAGGTTTAAATTCCAAGGCTTTGTCATAGGAAGCAATTGCTTCTTCATAGCGTCCTAAATTCCGTAGCGCATATCCCCGGTTGTACCAAGCTTCGTGGTAATCAGGTTTAAATTCCAAGGCTTTGTCAAAGTTGGCGATCGCTTCTTTATAATTTTGTCCAGCAGATTGCAATTGTCCCAAATTAATCAGTAAATCACATTGACGCTCAGGTGTTTGATGCTCTGCTGCTATTAATTCTTGAATTGCTAATATTGCTCGAGTTCTTTCTTCTGAGGTTAGCTTGAGATATTTTTCATAATCACCATCCTGAATAATGCGTGATGACTCTTGTGCTAAAGTTTCCGCATCTATAGGAAATTCAAATAACCCAGAACGCCAATCAAAAAAATCAGGCGCACGTTGAATAAAATATTTAATTGCAAATATCGGTAGCAAGAATACAAAACAGATATTAAAGTTATCTCTAAACCGTTCTCGCTGTTGGTTGAGGTTAATTAAAACAGGCGGTACACCCTTCCAACTGTATGAATAAATATCTCTACTATTCCAACCTGCAAAGCTTTTGCACTCTTCATATGCATAAAACGACTGCTCTAATCCTGTAATAAATAAAATATTTATTTCTTTTTTATTATCTAAATTATCAATTATTTCATATAAATTATTCACAGCTTGCTCAAGTCGTAGAACTGCAATTTTTTTATTGGGAATATCTTCTTTCACTTTGCTAATTAACTGCTCACCCTCAGCCGGAGAGCAACGAACAAATAATAAGCCAAAGCCTTCTGTAAAATTCAGCGTGCGGATTAAGGCTTTATATTCTTCATCTCCTTCTGTTGGTAAATCCCGATCCCAATCCGTCAGTTCTAGGGTCATAATCCAATACAGTTCAGTTAAAGATAATTGTAGGTTGGGTTGAACGTAGTGAAACCCAACAAATCGCCGAAAATGTTGGGTTTCGTTTCTCAACCCAACCTACACAATTTCTAATTGTATATATCTTTATATAAAATTATAATACAGCCCACGCAGGTGGGCTTCGTTCGTATAGCGACACCCTTCAGGGTGTTGCGTTCTATGCCGGATACAACCGATTAAAGGTATCTTGAAATTCCTTAATTCCCTTAATGAGAGGATGAATATCATACCAAACTTGACTTTCTCCATCTCCATTTAAATAACGATATTCTAAAATACAGCGATTAAATAATAAGCCTCGATACAAAGCATCATTTTTAATTTCTTTAGAATAATACACATTTGCCAGTGCTTCCCATTCATTGGCAAAAATCGTATTACGATAAGTATTTCGTAACTCGCTAAATGAACGCTGTAAAGCTCTGGTAGGAATAGGTAAACTGTTAGTGTATTTAATCGCCTCCTTCATTAATAATAATAAATTTCTGACATGACCTCCACTCATGAGGCATAATCTTTCTAAAGCTTCTCGCTGCTCAAACATATCGACAATAGATAAGCTTGGATCTATCAAACTCAGACGTTTTTGCAGAATTTCTGTAACTTTATTAATACCCCTTTGGTATGGTTGATTATCTGGCGTTTGTATCATAATCATCGGCAATACCTGAGTATTACCATAAATATTCGCTAGGTCAGCAGCACGGTTAGAATACAGTAAAGAAATGGGTATTGTATACAGCAAATGACAATCTAAAGCTTGGAGTTGTTCGCTACGATCGAGAAAAATTTGGTCGTGATTGCTGCGTCCATCTTCTTGAGGGATGGGTACAATTCTGTCTAAGTTATCAGCAATTAATACCAGTTGAGAATATCCTGAAGGTAAGTTCTTTTTAGCGTCTTGAATAAATTCATTTAAAGCTGCAATTAAAGTAATTGTATGGGGATTGACGCGATCGCGGATTTTTTGGCGTTGGGTGGGTTCTGTGCGCAAGTTTGCGGTTAATTTGGCGAATTGGGCAATTTGCCCTTCTATACTTAAGCTTTGTAAGGAAACTTCTGTTAATGCTAAATCTTTTAAGTCTTGCCAGCGATCGCTTAACCAGTTTAATAAACTAGCTGGGGAAGTGGTATCTTTTAATGATTCTAGTAAATGGCGGGTACAAGCTAACAGAATATCTGTATATTGGGCATCTTCTGGATCGATATCTTGTTCATCGGCGGGAAAATATACTACAAAGCAACCTTGCTCATCTAAATGTTGCTGTAACCGCAGTAATTCTGTAGATTTCCCCGCACCGCGATGACCTGCATATAATTGAGAGGTCATTCTGTCAGAATACAAAATCTCTCTACCTACTTCTACTAATATGTCTCCATCTCCCCGCACTTCTGTACAATCAACATAAGCCGGATCTCCTGCGGGTAAGGGGCGAAATGGATCAAAAGCATTGTATATCCGCTTTAATAGGGCAAAATCCGCAACCATAAATCTGAGTTTCCGATTTTAGCGCCATATTATCGCAAATTTACGGAGATAGGTAGAGAATTAAATTTTCGGGTGGGTTATGACTCAATACGGTTCAGTTAAAGATAAACGTAGGTTGGGTTGAGGAACGAAACCCAACATTTTCGCCGATTTGTTGGGTTTACACACGGTAAGCCCAACCTACGCGGTTTAAGGTTTTTGACGCTAACTGAACGGTATTAGGTTATGACTTTAGCGCCAAGTATTACTAAAATTGACGGTGCGTTAGCCTGCGGCGTAACACACCCTACTTGAAAAATGAGGCTCAAACGCTCATTAACGAAGAAAATATCCTCATTAACCAGGTTCCAAGACTCATTAACCAAGTTCCAAGACTCATTAACCAGGTTCCAAGACTCATTAATCAGGCTCAAAGACTCATTAATCAGGCTCAAAGACTCATTAATCAGGTTCCAAGACTCATTAACCAGGCTCAAAGACTCATTAATCAGGCTCAAAGACTCATTAACCAGGCTCAAAGACTCATTAACCAGGTTCCAAGACTCGTTAAGGAAACTCCAAAAAATAAATTATGCCAAATTGTAGGGGCGGGGTAATCCCCATTGGTGTCAACTTAACGCAAAACCAGTCTACCGCAAGGAACTGAAGTTCCTTGCTAATAGCCAAAGTCATCTAAAGATGACTAAATATTCTCAAAATCTTGAGTCTACTTCAGTAGACTTGGGCTATTAGCCTGAGAATTCATTCTCAGGCGGGTGACAAAGCTAAGAGTGAGGCTATTTTTAACTTAAATTGACACCTATGCGGGGTAACCCCGCCCCTACGAGTTGCGGGTTTGGTAAGTTAATGATTGGAATATTTTTTTATTTGGAAGTCCCTAACCAGCGCCGAAAATGTTGGGTTTCGTCCCTCAACCCAACCTACGCCTATCAGAAATCAGTGCGTAGCGGTAAAGGTATCTCGATCAATTAAGGATAAAAATGATAAAGGCTGACTCATATTAGCTGCAAAGCCGAGAATCCCTGGATCGCGATGTTCATACAGTAACTCGCCTTGGGAATTAAACAAAAAAGTTCCTCCTCGCTGAGTTAAGTATGCAGAGTTAGGTACATAAGTCTGCCAATTGCGCAGCACTTCTACCATATTTCGCAGTCGCAGAGTAGCTAATTCAAAGGGGCGTTGAAACCCACCGCCACCAGCTAATTGGAAAAATGAGCCTTTAAAAGCAGGTAGGGGAGTACCTTGAATAATTTCATCATCGCCAATAAGTTGCGGTGCTTGACGATCTCCCCGGTATCCACGAAAAACTTCTTTGAGGGTTCCCGGACTGCCTAACCCCGCACACATTAACATGAGATTAAGCCAAGCTTTCACAGATACCGAAAGTCCAGGAACAGCCAGATTCAACCCAGAATAAAGTTTGAGTTGTTGATGTAATTTAGCATCAGGTTCCATAAATAAATGTTGGGGTGAAAATCCTGTATATTCACAGAATTTTGTTCCCGAAGTGCGATCGCCTATTCCCACTGCACGAATAGCGAGTTGTTCCGCAGGAAATTTTGTTGCTTCGCGCTGTAACCACCAAGCATATTCCAGACTATCAAAATCCCCCAGTTGCGGCCAGACTAAAACAAGGATATGGGAAGCAGTCTCACAATTTTCTAGTATGGGTAGGGTGATGCCATCACTCACGCGCTGAAGTTCGGTCTGCTGAAGGATATTATAGGGATTCATTACCAAGATTAACTGCTATTTTGCTATGCAAATTTTAGCCTAATCGACAATTACCCATAAACCCGCCCCTACTCTGGGTTTACAGCAGA
Organism: Calothrix sp. FACHB-168; assembly: GCF_963889195.1. Lineage (NCBI taxonomy): Bacteria > Bacillati > Cyanobacteriota > Cyanophyceae > Nostocales > Calotrichaceae > Calothrix > Calothrix sp. FACHB-168. The sequence goes on along the minus strand of NZ_CAWPNJ010000029.1, from coordinate 70,949 downwards.
TTTCAGGTAAATGAGTACGCGCTTCGGGGCATGGCAGTGCCAGTGCCCCTACAATCTGGTAGTCTGTCAATTTTGTTTTGAGGGGTTTTTGGTAGTGCGGGCAGCGTTCGACTGAGCGCTCACGCCGAAGTCTTGCCCGCGTGAGCGAGACGCTCACACTACTGTCCCTCATTTCAACCCTGACAGACTACTAGATAGATTGAGCAAATAGAGAGGCTGGCAGTTTTCATAACCTTTTCTTAATCTAAAAACAGACCTGTAATAGTTTAATTACTGACAATGACAGAAACAGAGGTGAAACAATTCTCCAGGTAGATTGTCAGTCACCGGGTTTTGCACGGCTTCATTAGGATTGCTATATGCTAATTCTCCTCACTTTTTCCCAAAATCATCTGGAAGCCTTCTCTAGTAAAGATGTTGATGTCATCCTGGAAAGAATTAGTAGCTGTGACAATATCTGGTTGCGCTGTCTTCGCTTTCGCGATCGCACTGCCATTGCCAAAATTATCAACCACTTTGGAATTAATCCATCTCGCGTTGATATGATTTTTAACCATTTTCCCATAGGTATTGATGAAGAGATAGAAGATTGTTTATTTGATAGCTATGAAATTATGACTAATCAAATCAAAAATCGCGATTTTGAGATAGCGCGTGGCAGTATTATAGTCAGAAATAATTTTATTATCACTTTTGAAACTACAGAAATTAGAATTCTCACTATTCTTAATAATAATCTTCAAAAGGGAATTTTAGATATAAAAAATTTTGGCATAGATTATCTTTTATATTTAATTTATAAAGATATCCTCAATAATTATCATAATGTATTTGACTATATTTCTAGGCAGCTTGATGATTTAGAAGATGCTGTTTTAGATAACTCTGGTGATGAATTAACTTATAAAAAGATTGCGACGATGCGACAATCGACTCGCTGCGGACGGCGAAATTTTCAAAGCATCAAATCACTTTTAGTCATGATGGATTATGAGGATTTTCAATGGTTAAGTCACCCAGTTAAAGAACTGTTTCAACAAGAATTAGTGCATCAAGTCGATAAACTTTTACAAGAATATCAAGCCTTAAGAATTTGGATGTCAGAATTGCTGGAAATTCAACGGGATAATATTGCTAGTAAAACCAGCGAACGCATTAATCGTTTAACTATCCTTTCGACAATATTTTTACCACTCACTTTTATTTCTGGCTTTTATGGTATGAACTTTAAATATATGCCGGAATTAGAGCAACATTGGGGTTATCCGATGGTAATTGTTGTGATGGTTATAATTGTGATTGGTAGTATCATGTATGCTAAAAAACAACGCTGGCTTTAGCAATATTACGTAACAGTAATTCTCAAATAGATGCGTAGGTTGGGTATAAGGTCGTGAAACCCAACATATACAAGGCGTTGGGGTGTTGGGTTTCGTTCCTCAACCCAACCTACATTTGTAGCTAGGGGGGATCGAAGTCTATGCAGCCTCAGAAAAAATCGGTATAACAGCAATTTTCAAGTAGTTTAATTAACGACATTTGCAAGGTAGTTAAAAAAATATATTTTGTAATTTTTGTATCTTTCATCTACCCTGAGATAGTTTTCTAAAATCTCCATTGAGGCTGGTTGATATTATTTAGGACAAATTTAAATAAATATATATTTAACCTTGAGTAAACCTTGGCTTAACTATAATTAAAACAAAACCCAGCTAAAAAATCTTCTAAAACTTGAGGATTTAAAGCTTAAATAGAGTTGATTAAATAGAACTAGGTCGTGGTATTGTAAGGGAAATAATTTCACAGTGAAAATCTTAATTTAATAAACACAATAATTATGAGTAAAGCAAAAAAGGCTAGCAAAGACCTTAATTTAAATAGTGCTGATTATTACTTTAATCGAGAACTTAGCTGGTTAGAATTTAATCGGCGAGTTCTCCACGAAGCGCTAGATATTCGCAATCCATTATTAGAAAGACTGAAATTTACGGCTATATTCAGTTCTAATTTAGATGAGTTTTTTATGGTGCGTGTCGCCATTCTCAAAGAACAAGTTCAAGCACAGGTATTGCAGCAAAATAGCGATGGACTAACGCCACAAGAACAATTAAAAGCAATCTATCAACGCCTACATCCAATGGTGATTGAACAGCATCATCACTTTGAGCAGGTGTTACGCAAAGAAATGGCTGCAAATGGTATTCATCTTTTAAATTACATCGATACTAATCAAGAACAGCGTCATTATTTAACACAAATATTTCAAACAAAGCTGTTTCCAGTACTAACACCACTAGCAGTAGATCCTAGTCATCCCTTTCCCTTAATGGCAAATCTCAGCCTGAATTTAGCAGTGGTAGTTAAAGCTCCCAATACAGGCGAAGAAAAGTTTGCCAGAGTAAAAGTCCCGAATATTCTGCCTCGGTTTATTTCTCTACCCCAGGAATTGCAACTACAAAATGGTAAATTGAGCTACTGGACAGCTGTACCTCTAGAGCAAATTATTGCTCATAATTTAGAATTTCTATTTCCGGGGATGATTATTAAAGAATATCATCTGTTTCGCCTAACTCGCGATGCTGATTTAGAATTAGCGGAAGAAGAGGCTGATGATTTATTATTAGCAATTCAACAAGAATTACGTAAGCGTCACTTTGATGGTTCGGTAGTGCGATTAGAAATTCAACCATCAATGCCTAAGTCTGTGAGACAGATGCTCACAGCAGAAATGGAATTGACTGAAAGTGATATTTACGAAATCAACGGCTTATTAAATTTAAAAGATTTAATGTCCTTATTGAAATTACCTTTACCTAATTTGAAAGATCCTAGTTGGAAACCTGTGATTCCTTCTCGGTTACGCCATTTACATCAGCAGCAGAAAATTGCCAATGTAGATAGCCCATATCACAATATTTTTGAGGTAATTCAGCAAAAGGATTTATTAGTCCATCATCCCTATGAATCATTTAGTAGCTCTGTAGAAACATTTATCGCCCAAGCTGCTCGCGATCCTCATGTCTTAGCAATTAAGATGACACTTTATCGCACTTCTGGAGATTCTGATATTATTAATTCTCTGATAATGGCGGCTGAAAGTGGTAAACAAGTTGCTGTGATTGTTGAACTCAAAGCCCGGTTTGATGAGGAGAATAATATTACTTGGGCTACACAGTTAGAAAAATCTGGGGTGCATGTTATTTATGGATTAGTTGGACTGAAAACGCACACAAAAATTGTGTTGGTAGTGCGTCAAGAAGGAGAAGAAATCAGGCGCTATGTGCATATTGGGACGGGAAATTATAATCCGAAAACAGCTAATTTATATACTGATGTTGGGTTATTAAGTTGTCGAGAAGATTTAGGTGCAGATTTAACTGATTTATTTAATTATTTGACAGGTTATTCTTGCCAAGAGTCTTATCGTAAATTATTAGTATCGCCTGTGAATATGCGCGATCGCATTATCGCCTTAATCCACAGAGAAATCGAATACTGTAAAAACGGCAAAAGCGGTCATATTATCGCCAAAATGAATTCTTTGGTCGATACGCAAATTATTGCTAGTCTATACGCCGCTTCTCAAGCTGGGGTAAAGATTGACTTGATTATCCGAGGTATTTGTTGTTTGCGTCCGGGAATTCCCGAAGTGAGTGAAAATATTCGCGTTATTAGTATTATAGGGCGATTTTTAGAACATTCGCGGATATTTTACTTTGCAAATGATGCACAAAGTGAAGTATACATTGGTAGTGCCGATTGGATGCCACGTAATTTAGATCGCCGCGTAGAAGCAGTTACACCTGTAGAAGATGTTGAGATTGTGCAAACTTTGCACAATATATTAGCAATTATGTGGACAGATAATCGACAAGCTTGGGAACTACAATCAGATGGTTCTTATATCCAACGTCGTCCCCAGGAAGATGGAGTAGAACGGAGTTCGCAAAAGATGCTCATGGAAAAGATACAACAATTATCCACTAATAAATTGTTGACAATTCAAAATTAAGAAAGCCATATTTAGCAAGGGTTTTTGAGTTGGGATCTGTTGCTGAATGTTGGAGAATTGGTATGAGTTACAGATAAACACCTGATTTGTTGCCAATTCTCCCGATTTTTAGGAATTATCGTCCATAAAAGGGTTTAATATCCCTACGTCTATAAGTAGTAGAATTTTCAGTCAGGGTTTAAATCCCCGTCTGAAATTGTCTTTAATTGGGAGCATCCCAAATGTGCAAAAACGCCCTCACCCTATAAGGGTGGGGCTAGAAATACGAAGCCTGCCTTGGCAGGCTATCAAACTTTTAGCCTGCCAAGGCAGGCTTTGTTGGTATAGCAATACCCTTCTAGGGTATTGCGTCAAAATTGGGATGCTCCCCTTTAATTTTGAATGTTGAATTTTGAATTGTTAACATTTTCTCCTTGAAACAGTGCAATCACATCAGCCGCATGACGGGCGTGCATATCCAAGAGATTCATTTCCCAGGGTAAAAATCGCCGGGGTTGGCGAAAATGGGTAGACAAGACACCAACTAAATTACCTCTTTGAGTGGTGAGGGGTTTAGATTGAGTGGCGCGATATCCAGATGCTTTGGCGATCGCGCGATCGCTAAGGAAATTGGTATCAGTTTCCATATCTTCAACAATCACAGTCTCACCAGAACACAAAGCAGCAATGCAGGGTGAATATTCAGCGATGCTGACTGTATGTAAATTATCGAGGGATCTGGCATCAAAGCCGCATTGCACTGCTAGTAACAGAGTACAGGTATCTTTATCAAATAGATGAATGTAGCCCATATCCGTGCGGTGCATAGCGATCGCTCTTTCTAATAAATTCTCCAGTGCGTCTTGCAACATGGGCGATATCGGTAACTGCGGGTACAGTGATGTGGTGTTGTGGAGTTGGGTTGATGATAAAGCATTGCCCTCACATACCAAACTCACCAATAAAGGAGCGATCGCTTCTCGGGGTAAAATTTGGTGAACGCAACCAGTAGCGATCGCCGCTTCTGGCATACCAAAAGCCACAGAACTAGCTTTATCTTGAGCCAGAACAATTCCCCCTTGTTGAGATATTGTTTGCACGCCTTCTGCACCACCTTTACCTGTACCTGTCATCACAACTACAACAGCGCGCTCTGCGTAACTCTCTGCTACAGACTCAAAAAAGTAATTTACTCCATGATGCCAACCATGTTTACTGGATTGGAGAGCCAGAGAGATTGTACCGTTGCTATGAACCACAAAATAATACCCTGGTGGGCAAACATATACCACTCCCGGCTTGAGTCGTTCCCCTTGATGTGCCCAGCATACCGTTAAACTCGTGCGTAACTGTAATACTTGCGCCAACACATTACTTTCAGTGATACTCAGATGCTGCATACAGAGAATCGGTACCGGAAAATCCGCAGGTAAACCAGAAAGTACCTTCCGCACTGCTGTAACTCCACCAGCAGATGCCGCGATCGCTACAATCGCAATTTTTGATTTCTGCAGATGTCTATTACTATGCATTTTTTTATTTAATTTTGTTATGGGCATGGGGCATCCCTACCCTTCGGGTTCTGCTTTGCAGTACGACTTCCCTCAGGGCGAGTGGGGATGGAGCATGGGGCATTGAAGAGGCTTTTCTCCCCTGCCCCCGTTCGGACTTTGGCGTCAGCGCTTAGTCGAACGCTGACGCCGAAGTCAAAAGCCTGCTCCCTTGCCTCTTCCCCTTTGCCAAGAAAGCAATAATATATTTTTTTAATTACAAGTTCCTTATCTGTCTGCTTACTCTTCTGCTTTCTGCACCAGCTTTGCAACTTTCGCCTGAATTTGCTGGATTCTTTCCCTAGCTTGTCTAGCTTCCTCCTGAGCCTGTAGAGCTTTTGCCTTAGCCTGCTGAGTTACCTGAGTAATCTTTCTCGCTTCTTCCCTGGCTTGTTGTGCTTCTTCACTGTCTAAATGGACTTCTCGAACACACCACCTGATTCTTTCATCCAATGGTGGCTCTGAAAGAATGACTGGATTTGGCGCGTGCCAATCATCAAAACTGTTAGACATTACAGAAGTAAAGGCAATTCTTTGAGAAATTTTTTGCTCATAACATAAGCTTAGTCTATCTAAGAGCTGCTACGATAAAAGATTTGCAAAAACTCCTAATTTATCCTTTGTCAGGATTTAGATAAACACTTTTACGCACCTGGGTAGATGCGATCGCCGCTCTATTCATGGTAGCTGGAATGAATTATCTCAAATTGTATGTGGGGAGTCACCCCGTCCCTATGAGTTGTTACTTACAAATGACCAATGACAAATTACCAATCTAATACTCAATTTTACACTTGGCAAAATTATCGCTGTGCTTACGAAATTCAGCAACTAAATAATTCTTCACCTCAAGGTATACCCTTATTACTAATTCATCCTGTTGGCGTAGGTTTATCGCGGCAATTTTGGCAAAGATTTTGTCGAGAATGGTATCAATCTGGACAGCAAAACCAAATATATAATCCTGATTTATTGGGATGTGGTGAAAGTGATATGCCCCATGTAGCATACAATCCCGATGATTGGGCAGAGCAGTTAAATTACTTTTTGCAAAATGTAATTCAAAAACCCGTAATTATCTTAGTACAAGGTGCTTTATTATCGATTGTTATTAAGTTGGTGCAAAAATCACCCCAGTTAATTCACTCCTTAATATTTGCTGGGCCTCCAGCTTGGGCGACTATTACGAAAACAGCACCAAAATGGCAACAAAAACTTGCTTGGAATTTGTTTGACTCACCTTTTGGTAAAGCTTTTTATCTTTATGCACGCACGCCAAAATTTTTGCGCTCTTTTTCAACCCGGCAACTTTTTGCTGCCGGCGATACGGTAGATGCAGAATGGTTAAATGCGTTATTAGCGGGTGCAGAAAATACTGCTAATCGCCATGCAGTTTTTTCCTTTTTAGCGGGATTTTGGCGACAAGATTATAGTCAAGAAATTGCGTCTATTCATCAACCGACATTAGTTGTCGTTGGGGAACAAGCCTCAAGTATCAGCCGCGAAGGTAAAGCCGAAACTCCAGATGAACGCCTAGCAGATTACCTCGCCTGTTTACCTCATGGACGAGGAATCAAACTAACTGGGCGTAATGTTCTACCATATGAATCGACTGCTGAATTTGTAGCCGCGATCGCACCTTTTATCGCTGAACCTGCTGGTAGCCGCTCCTAGCTGGTAAAATTGTACACTTATTGACATTTAGACTCGCGATCGCCTCATACTATCCATTGATTGATAATTTTCGGAGGTATTATGCTGTCAAATCGCCGAGGACAAAGAGTCCCCAATGTAACATTCCGTACTCGTCAAAACAATCAGTGGGTAAATATCACCACTGACGATTTGTTTGCTGATAAAACAGTGGTTGTCTTCTCCTTACCAGGCGCTTTTACTCCAACTTGTTCTTCTACCCACCTACCAGGTTATAACCAGTTGGCGAATGTGTTTAAAGAAAATGGTGTTGATGACATTGTTTGTATTTCTGTCAACGACGCCTTTGTGATGAATGAATGGGCAAAAGACCAAGAAGCTAGTAATATCATTTTAATACCTGATGGTAACGGTGAATTTACTGAAGGTATGGGAATGCTTGTAGATAAATCAGACCTGGGCTTTGGTAAACGCTCTTGGCGTTACTCCATGCTGGTTAAAGATGGTGTAATTGATAACATGTTTATCGAGCCAGAAGAACCAGGAGATCCCTTTAAGGTATCTGATGCAGAAACCATGCTCAGATATATTAATCCCCAAGCAGTGAAGCCGAAACTAGTGTCTTTATTTGCAAAAGTAGGTTGCCCTTACTGCGCACGTGCTAAAGCTTTACTCAAAGAACATGGCTTAAATTATGAAGAAATTGTCTTAGGTAAAGATGTAACTACTCATTCTTTAAAAGCAGTTACAGGTGCAACAACAGTACCCCAAGTCTTTATTGATGGACAATTAATTGGTGGTTCGGAAGCTTTAGCAGTTTATTTTGGTAAAGGATAGTTTATAGTTTATAGTCAATAGTCAATAGTCAAGGGTGAAAATTGTTGACTGTTGACTGTTGATTGTGGTGACTGTGAGCTTCAAGAACTTGGAAATTTTGCTCAACCTATTTTTTTGTAAATTTTACAGTTAAATGAATACACGGAAAATAATTCTTTTAATTACTTTGGTTATCCCCGGTTTAGCAGTGGTAGGGGTATCGCTTTATTGGTTTATTTTAGATTATGCAGCATTAGGAAAAGCGGAAATTTATATAGAACAGTTGGCACGAAATAAGCAAGCGAGTGATAGACAATTAGATTATGCCTATCATCGCACTTTAGCCCATCGGATTAATGTATTTGCTGATGGAACTTGGGGATTAATTGGCGGATTAATTACGGGACTTGGTATACATGGAATAGCTACTATTCAAGAGCAACCTCAGAGTAAAAATAAAGCAGAATAATTTGTAATTCGTAATTACCGCAGATTGCCAGTTGGTGAGGTACAGATAAGTGTTTATTGTAGGGGCACTGGCACTGCCATGCCCCAAAGCGCGTACTATCATAGAAAAAAAAGAGCTTGGTGATATTATTACCAAGCTCTAAGTTATCTCAATCAACCATTGAAGGAAAAAGCTTCAAACTAAGCAGTAGGTTGTTCTAGATTAACTTTGACAACCTTGTTTTTTTCTTGCTCAGATTTGGGTAATGTCAAAGTCAAAATACCATCTTGATAATCTGCGGTAACATTGGTATTTTGAATTCTCGCTTTTAGGGGAATTACACGCTGAAATTTACCGTAATAAAATTCAGAACGAGTCCGCTCTTGATTTTCAGTTTTCCTTTCTGCTACTACCTTCACAGCATTTTCAGTTACTTCAATATCTACATCTTTAGCTGCTACTCCAGGTAGTTCGAGTCTGAGATACAAAGCATCGTCAGTTTCCGTCAATTCGGCTGCTGGAGTCTTCAAGGTTTGTGCTTGTAACTCTTCAAAAATTTTATCAATTTGACTTTGCACTGTAGCGATTTCAGCGAATGGGTTGTAACGTAAAATAGCCATATCTTTTCTAACCTCTAATTGTTTATTTACTGGAGTTACGATTTAATTCGTTGCTTTGATTCTTATATTAATCACGATGAAAACTTGTGTAAATTCGGTTTTTATCACCGCAATCGTGATGATTACCGAACTCAATTATGCAGGAAAATATATTACGGTTTCCGCGAATTTTACGGTTCGGTAAACCAGAATGTAAATTGCTCTAATTACCTATAATTAATATTCTCAAATTAGAGATTTACAGCGATTCAAAGTATCTTGGCTGATGACTAACTATTCTTTCCTGTTCGCTGACTGATGTGAGGGCTATAATAAAGCATCATCAGCAGATAGCTGAAGAAAACTCAAGACTAGACTGGCTGGTGAGAAATTATATGGTAGTAAGTTATACTAATTAGACTGGTATTGAGAAAATTTATCCCCTTGTGGGGAATAGAAAATGCGATCGCCTAATCTGACATATCATGAAGTATCATATTTGCGACAAAGAAGCGACACCCGAATGGCTCACCCTAGAATCCATTGATTACATTGCTGATTGCTTAGAAGCTTGCGAGACAATGGAAATGTTAGCTGATTTACGCGCTATTTTCCCCAGAGTGGCGCTACGCTGTGCAAGTATCAAGGTAAATGCTGTTCAACGTCAAATCATTGGGGAATGGTTGCAGCAGATGAACCAAGATGAAGCTGCTGCATAGCAAATCCTGTTAACCGATGAAAAGCTAATTAAAGTCAACAGTCAACAGTCAACAGTCAACAGTCAACAGTCAAAAGCTTAATATATCAAGTCTTGTGACTGTTTGAATTGGTAGATTTATTTACGCCGTGTTCTACTGGCTTCCTGTCTTGAGCAGCACAAAAGTATCAGATTGGCTTCATACTTCAATATGTATTGAATTACGCTAAAATTTATTTAATTTAACTTAAACTTAATCATACTACTTTACACAAATAACCTCACAGCTACGTAGGGTAAAAACATTTTTTACCATAAGAAATATTTGATGTCTTACTAACATTATTTAATTAAAAATTAAACCAATTTGAAAAAAGAATGCGACAGACTGTAGGGGCATGGCAATGCCATGCTCTCTAGAATATATTGATGTATCACAGACAATATTTAAATTGATATTAAGTTGATAATATCTAATTTTCTCCCTAAAGATAGAGACATTTTAAAAAAGTTGCAGAACACTGGTAAGAACAACTTTCAGCTTCAATCACGGTGTAAAAATGTGGCTTAAATATGGTGTAGATATAGAGGAAAAATTGATATGTATCTCTCAATTGACGGCAATAATCATGAATTTACCATGTGCATGGGTTGTAAATTCATATATTAAATTTATTAAAGTTTGTTGAACTTATTGAAGTTTTTTAAATGTCCTAGTTTTTAAAATTTGCAGTGTTATCTTATACAAGACAAGTTCGATATATTGGGAAAAACCATGAAAAGTCTTGCTAAAATCGGACGGCGATTAATTTCAATGTTTTTGCTTGTGCTTGTGAGTAGCTTGATGTTTTTGCCATCTCCAGCGCTGGCTGCTGATTGGGTACAAGTTAATCGGGACAATTTTTACGGCACAGTGTTGCACTCTGACAAGACTGTAATTTTACTGGTGCTTCCATCCTTTTACACTGAGTACGATCATGGAATGTTTCAAGAGCAAATAGCAAACATCAAATCAGAAGTTGAAAATGCTTATGGTGATAAATATACAATTGCTATCAGCAGCGATCGCGAAAATCCAGAAATTTACTATAGTATTCCTGCACCACGGATCTTCCCACCTTTTCCTGTAATTACTGCTTTTAAACATGGGGAACGGTTATTTGGAACATTTATTTCGCCAGACTCTCCCACATTTGCAATTGAAAGGATTAACGATCAAATCGCAAATAGCTAATTTTTCATTTCTCAAGCATCTGGTAAGCGTGAGACATCTTTGGCTTTGTTAGGGTATGTAGTAGGAAATTCATCGATCAAACTCATATTTGATTTCTCAAATTAAAGTAGGGTGGGTATTGCCCACTCTACTTATATTATTTGGCAACTTTGATTATTCATGTTCAATAATAGGACAAATAGTGGAATGATGCTTATCTGGTTTAATTTCCCAACCGGAAAGCAAACCAGATAATTCTTGTCTCAAAATCATTAATTGCTGAATTTGTTCATCAATAGCTTTTACTTTATCTTCCAATCTCATCTTGATATGTTCGCAAGGTAGTTTGCCGCTATCATGAACGTTTAAAAATTCTTTAATTTCCGATAAACTTAATCCTAAACTTTGAGCGCGTTTAATAAAATGCAGTCGTTCTAACACATCAGCGTTAAATAATCTAAATCCGCCTTCTGTTCTTCCTGATGATTTGAGTAAACCAAGTTCTTCATAATAGCGAATAGTTTTAATCGGTACGCCGCTTTCTTTAGCAACTACACCTATCTGCTTTGCTTCTGCTTGAGCTAACATACTTACCAAACCCTGAGTGCGATATGATTATCGATTTTATGATAGACTCTCCATTTGACTGGAGAGTCAAGAACGTTAACGTCAACGGGAGCATCCCAAATGTGCAAAAACGCCCTCACCCTATAAGGGTGGGGCTAGAAATACGAAGCCTGCCTTCGCAGGCTAAAAGTTTGATAGCCTGCGAAGGCAGGCTTTGTTGGTATAGCAATACCCTTGAGGGTATTGCGTCAAAATTGGGATGCTCCCACGTCTTCAGCTCACAGCCTGGGGCTAAACAAACAAAGCCTGAGAAATATTGAGTTGTAATAAATACGCAAACGCGCCTTGCCCCCATGTCTAAAGCCCGGTAGCTCTCCACGGCGCGATGACTTTGGTGACTCTGGAGTACCCAAATACGACTTTGAAGAACTCCAATACGACTTTGAAGTACCCAAGTACGACTTTGAGGTACTCCAATACGACTTTGAAGTACCCAAATACGACTTTGAGGTACTCAAATACGACTTTGAAGTACCCAAATACGACTTTGAAGTACCCAAATACGACTTTGAAGTACCCAAATACGACTTTTAGGTACTTTTTTGCGAATAAGGGACTTCCAAATAAAAAAATATACAACTATTTATTGTGGGGTGGGCGTCTCGCCCGCCCATAGTCAAAGGCGGGCAAGACTTCGGCGTGAGCGCTCAGTCGAACGCTGCCCACCCCACAAGATTGGATAATTTATTTCTTGGAAGTCCCTAATAAGAATCAGTTTCGGCAAAATCTTTTCGCTCTTGCAAGTCAGCAACACTAGCAATTGTCGCCAAGTTTCTTTCTGAGTTATTTTCTGCAGCTTGAACTGCGATCGCACCATGAAACATATTCATTCCACAACTAAAAGCATACTCGCCTGGTGTGTCGGGTGTAAATTCTACTGTTGTGACTTGATTCAGGGGTAAATCTGCGGCGATACGAAAGTCGGGAATTATTACTTGTTCTAAACAACTACTGGGATCTGTGCGGGTAAATTTCAGGCGTACTGGTGTCCCGGCTTGCACTACAATTCGACTGGGATCGTATCCGCCATCAACGGTAATGGTTACTTCTTGAATATTTTCTTTTGTTGCAACTGCTGTTTGAGATTTGGGTTTACTCAGCAAAAACCACCAAATTTCTAAACCCATTAATCCCAATCCGCCAAGAGTAACGGCGATTTTATTTCCTATTGGTTGTTCAATGCGTTGAAATTGCTGGGTTTGGATTGTTGGCGATGAATGCGCTTCGTGGGATGTTTGCGCAACTGCTTTACTAGATGCAATTCCGAATAATATCCCAAAAATAATTATACTACCGATTAATGCTGTTTTCTTCACTATGAAAAAACCTCTTGTTTTATTGCGCTTTGCTTGTTTAGAGACGCGATAACCCTTGTCTCTACAATTTGTCTAGCTCGTAGCCCCTTTAGCTTGGAAGTTACGCAAACGCAGGGCGTTAGTTACTACGGAAACTGAACTAAAAGCCATTGCGGCACCGGCGATGATGGGATTAAGTAACCAACCGAAGAAGGGGAAAAGAATTCCGGCGGCGATGGGAATTCCGGCGACGTTGTAAATGAAGGCAAAGAAGAGATTTTGACGAATATTGCGAATTGTAGCGCGGCTGAGTTGAATTGCTGTGACTATACCTTGTAAATCGCCAGATATTAAGGTAATATCACTGGCGGCGATCGCAATATCTGTACCTGTACCAATGGCTATACCCACATCGGCTTGGGCTAAAGCTGGTGCATCGTTAATTCCATCACCAACCATTGCTACAATTTTACCATCTGCTTGGATTGCTTGGACTGTAGCCGCTTTTTGATCGGGACGCACTTCGGCTAATACCCTTTTAATCCCGACTTCCCGCGCGATACTTTCGGCGGTGCGGCGGTTGTCACCAGTTAACATAACAACTTCTAAACCGAGTTTTTGTAATGCTTTTATCGCTTGGGTGGAAGTGGGTTTAATTGCATCTGCAATTCCCATTAATCCTTGAATTTCGCCGTCAATTGCTAACCATACGGCGGTTTTACCCAAATATTCTAAGCGTTCTTTATCTGGTTGCAAAGCTTGGGTGTGAATCTGCAATTCTTCCATCCAGCGTTGGGTACCAATTTGCACTAGTTGGTGAGAAACAATACCTTGTACACCACTCCCAGAAATTGCTTCAAAATCTCTCGCCTCTGTTAATGTTACTTCTTGAGATTGAGCATATCTGACAACTGCTTCGGCTAAAGGATGTTCAGAATTGCGTTCTAAGGATGCAGCTAATTGAATTAACTGAATTTCGTTGCCGTTAGCTGTACCATTAACTGTGAGAAAATCTGTAACTGTTGGTTTACCTTGGGTAATAGTGCCGGTTTTATCTAAAACAATGGTTTTAATTTGATGTGCTAATTCTAAGCTTTCTGCACCTTTAATTAAAATCCCGTTTTCTGCACCTTTACCCGTTCCCACCATTACCGAGGTGGGTGTAGCTAAACCTAAAGCACAAGGACAAGCGATAATTAACACCCCAACTGTAGTCATCAACGCCAGGGTGATATTACCCATGATGTTGTACCAAATTATAAAGGTAAAAAGCGCGATCGCAATTACTGCCGGCACAAACCATCCGGTAACTTGGTCTGCTAATCTTTGAATAGGTGCTTTTGAACCTTGGGCTTGCTGTACTAACTGCACAATCTGCGCCAAGACAGTATCTTTCCCTACCCTGGTAGCGCGAAATTGAAAACTTCCGGTTTTGTTGATAGTTGCACCAATAACTTCATCCCCCGGTTGCTTTTTCACTGCTATGCTTTCCCCGGTTACCATCGCTTCATCAACTGTGGATGTCCCCGCTACTACTTCGCCATCCACAGGAATTTTCTCACCAGGGCGCACCAATATTACATCACCAATTGCGACTTGCTCAATGGGTACATCGATTTCTTCACCGTTGCGAATCAACCGCGCAGTTTTCGCCTGTAAGCCGATTAGCTGGCGAATTGCTGCGGAAGTTTGTCCTTTGGCGCGATTTTCAAACAATCGCCCTAATAAAATTAAGGTAATCACAATCGCTGCCGTTTCATAATATACATCTGGCATTAATCCCTGAGATATGAAAAAGCCGGGAAGCAATGTGGCGAATAGAGAATAGAAATATGCGGCACTTGTACCCAAAACAATTAAAGTATCCATCGTTGCCGCATGACGCTTTAACGCTTTCCAGGTGTTAATGTAAAACGAGTAACCACACCAAAACTGTACGGGAGTTGTCAGGATTAATTGCAACCAAGGGTTATGCAACCATGTAGGGATAAAAGGCAGATTTAAGCCTGTCATCATCGGGAGGGAACCAATTAGCAATACAGTGCTAATAACGCCGCCTAGCGTCACCTTGCGCTGTAATTCGCGGGATTCTTGCTGACGATGTCGTTTTTCTTCATCATCTTCCCCCGCCAGCAAGTTTTGTGGTTGTAGGGGATAAGCTGCATAACCGGCGGCATCCACCGCATCTTGAATAGCTTGTAAATCCGTCTTTTTGGGATTGTAATCTACAGTTGCTTGTTCTGCTCCAAAATTGACAATACATTCATTCACACCAGGGACAGAACGAATAGCATCTTCTATACTTTTAGCACAGGCTGCGCAACCCATCCCCCGTAGCTTTAATGTGGCATTTTCCATATGCAAGCTCCAATTATGAAATTGTGTTCAAGATTAATTTCATCTTGAATCCTCCAGTGAACTGGAGTGTCAAGGGGGGTAAAGAAGAAAATTGGAACTAATACTAATTTGCAAAAATCATGCGACAGATTGTAGGGGCACTGGCACTGCCATGCCCTCTAGAATATTTTGATGTGTCGCCAAGATTATTTGAATTGGTATAAGCAGAAATTCCTATGTTTAGTCTAGAGTAACTGAACTCAGGAAAAATTTCCGTTAAAGTTCCTGGAGTTGGTAATAACAATTTGCAAAAATAATGGGACAGATGCTATGGCTACGGCAATGCCATGTCCTTTAGAATATATTGATGTAGCGCAAACAGTATTTAAATTTGGATAAAAAGCGCGATCGCTAAAATTTTGTGAAGAAACTTACAGCATATTTCAGGTAAATGAGGTATGCGCTTCGGGGCATGGCAGTGCCAGTGCCCCTACAATCAACGATAATTTGTACCTCACAAACTGGCAATCTGCTGTATATAAAAAAATATTTTATTTTAATTTCATTTATAAATGTCAATCTGAAAATTTAGGATTATTTCTTGATTTTTGAAATATAAGGGCAATGATATTTACCCGAAAGAGTTTATCTAATTCTTCCATATTGGCATCGCTGGAAGTTGCGGGTGATATTTCGCCTGCTGTTTTTTTAGACAAGATGAAAACCAAGATGCAAAATACAATTAAGGCGGTAATACTTGCCAAAAGATTCACAGGTAACACCCGCGCCACAATTGTTGTGTTTGATTGTTTTGTCAAATCCGCCAGCTTGATGATTTCTACTGCGCCTGAGTTGAATAACTCGCCACCCATTGAGGAACCTAGCAATAACAGCGAACCGCCGATAACTGGGGCGATTCCTGCTGCTTGTAGCAAAGGTAATAATACGGTTCCCACAATTGCGGCGGTGCTTGACTGACTAATGAGTGCCATATTCACAATGTAAGCCGCAATAATTCCCCCAGGAATTAACAACCATTTTCCCTGACGCAAAGGTGCTAGTAATAAGTGCGTCAAGTGGCGATCGCATTCTGTTAATTTTAAAACATAGGCAAACCCCATCGCTGTACAGATGGGAACTACCGTCTTTTCATTTGTCATTTGTTGACTAATTGTGACGAAAAGTTGCGGTAATTTACCTGCGATTAAAAACAAACCTGCTGCACATAATCCTAAACTTAACCGCACATCAATGCGCTTAAACATAAAGATTATGGCGATCGCAATAATTGCCAATGTTGCAATAATTTATGAGTAGGGGCATGGCAATGTTCATTGGTGTCAACTTAACGTGAAACCCCAACGATGCCACTGGCTAAAATCTGTTCCGGCACTCACAGCTAAACCAATTTGGTGTTGTGAAGATAGTTCATCGTGACCACCTTCATTTGCGCCAATGTAGTACATACGGAAACTGCCATCATCCATTGCTACTACACAAGGTGTGCCTACTGCCCGTGCATCCCAACGACCAGAACCCTTTTGAGCATGGGAAAAGATCGAACCTCCAACTTGCTGCCCTTGATGTTTTTGCCAATGAATCCCATCGTCAGAGACAGCTAGACCGATGGAGTGATAACCATTGCTGTTAACACCTTCGTAGAACATGACGTACTGTCCGTTTATTTTCAGAACATGGCGCGTACCAATGCCTCTCTCATCAAAACTTCCAGATTCACCAGGCCCTAAAATTTGACCGACTTTTTCCCAATGAAAACCATCATTAGACACAGCTAAACCGACTAAGAATTCTCTTTTTTGATTTAAGGTATGGTAGTACAATTTCCAGGTGCCATCATCATCAGGCAAGACTTGTGGCCAGGCGCAAAATAAGCTATCAAACTCCCCTTCCTGTCCTAAATCGAGAAAAGCTCCTTGATAACTACCTTCCAAACGTACCCAATTTATGCCATCACGAGAGATAGCACAACCAGGGCGCATATTTAACCCTTTAGCTTTAAAGCCTCCCATCTCAACAACTGTGTGGTTACCACCGAAATACCACATCCAATAAAGACCATTGTGAAAATAAACATTGCTTACACCAACATGGGCTGAGTCAAATCGGCTAGGATCTGGGTGAGGCTCAAAGACAGCCCCCATAGTTAATAATCCCTGGACGCGTTGCCAATGAATTCCATCAGCAGAAATCGCTAAACCACAGCGACCAGTGGGTAAATTAATTTGCCGATCAAAGGACGCATCTCGACCGTAGTACCACATCTTCCAAGTTCCATCGGGACATTGTAATACCTGTGGCGACGAAACTCGTTCAGAATCCCACCAGCCTTGCGCTCCAGGCGTTAAAATCAATCCTGGTTGATGATTTGAGGTTTTTGGGTGATTCATATTTAAAATTTCACTTGCAAATTGACACTCTCTTGGGAAGATCCAAAAAATCAAAGCAGATTTAATCAAGCACCATAAACAGCAATATCTCTCAAACTTTCAAATAAAACAACTAGGAAATTTGGCATTGCTGAATAAAGGGATGAAAATTCAAAATTTGATTTTTCAAACTCTTACTCTCTGCGCCTCTGCGCCTCTGCGTGAGACAAAAATCATCCCATCAATCAGCAACGCCCAATAAACGAGTAGCCAAAGCACAATCAATCGCGGCAACAAGACAGGTGAAAAAGCTTGCTACAAAACCCACCTTTGTGGGCTGTGTTCGATTAGCCGCACCCAAAAGTGAGGCGTAGATTAATCTGCTTCACCAATTAGGGTAAATGCAGCCCAATCGAAAGGATGGGAATATTGTTTTTTGGTAGTCAGTATTGCTTGACGTAACGCCACAGCTTTATCGGGATTTTTCTGGAGTTGGCGATAAAATTCGCTCATTAAAAAGGCGGTAGAATCATCATTTACAGCCCACAGGGAGACAATGACACTGGGTACGCCAGCAGTAATTAAAGAACGGGATAAACCGATGACACCATCGCCTGTAATGTTTCCGCCGGCAGTGTTACAAGCGCTGAGAACTACAAGTTCAGCATTGAGTTTCATATCAAGGATTTCGCTACTGGTGAGAAAGCCGTCATCTTGATTGCTGGCTGTGAGAGCGATCGCTCCAGGTACGCCTAATCCTTTAAAATCATCGAGTAAGCCATGAGTCGCAAAATGAATTATCCTAGCTTGCTTCATCTTGCTCACAATGGCTGTTTCTGTGGCTTTATTCCCAATAATCGCTTGGGTTTTCAATAATGCGGCGATTTGCTTTGCTTCTTTTTCTGCACCTGGAAGCGGTATTAATTTTTCATCTGTAATGGGAATTGTTGGCATCATCGGATTCCCAACAACCAGCACATCTTTCAGAGATTTGTTGAGGTTTTGTTTTTGCTTGCGGGTTAATTCTAAAACTTGAATAGCTGGTGCAGTTAAAATAGTGTGTTTATCGATTAAATACTTGCCTTGTTCATCTTGTAGTGCGGCAAAAGGTACTACAAATAGCGATTCTTGAGGAACAAAGATAACGCGGGCGTTAGCATCTGTTGGTAAATCTTGGGCAATTGGTTTAATTAATATTTGGTAGAGTTTTTGTAACTGCTGAGTTGGATTAGGTTGTAGGCTAGATTGGGGTTGAAAAATACCACGCTCTAATACTCCCATAGCTTTACGGCTCATAGTCACAAGTTGTGAGAGAGGAGTATCAGTAGCTTTTGATAAATCAACTGGCTTAAAGGTAATTTCACCTGTAGGTTTGATTAGCCAAATATAAAGTAATTTATCATCGATGATTGAATATTGAACTATAGTTGCATTCTCAACTTTAGCGATATTTTGAATTTGCTGGATTGTTAGGTGTTTGATATCTAACTGCGGGTTTGCTGTCTCTGATTGTTTAGCGGCTAGTAACTCAATAAAGGCTCTAGCTCTAGCGCGATCGCTCACTTCTAAGGCAGAATTAATTTTATTCTGGGCAATTAATGCTTGTTGTAGGAAGCGGTAAGTAAAAGCTTGTTGTTCAAAAAACGATACTTTATCCGCATCAGTTAAACCAGGGCGTAACGACTCTAAAATATCAATTGCAGCGAATAGATTCTTTTCTGCATTGGCATACTCGCCTAATTCGAGGTAAAGTAGGCCAATATTATTCAGACTAATTGCTTGTCCTGGTTTGTCGCCAACTTGTTGACGAATGGCTAAACCTTGCTGCGCAAATTGTAATGCTTGGGGATATTTTGCTAATTTATAGTAAATTGAGCCTATATTGTCAATAGTTGTACCTTCACCTCCTTTATCGCCAAGTTCTTTGGCAATCGCTAGAGATTTTTGATATAAATCCAATGCTTGGGGATATTGTCCCAAATCCTCATACAATAAAGCAGTATTATGCAGAGTTATTCCTTCCCCAGGTTTATCACCGATTTCTCTGCGAATAGCTAAAGCTTGCTCATAGGCTGCTAAAGCTTGAGGATACTGCTGTGAAAGGCGGTAAATCGCCCCCATATTATCAATGGTTCTCGCTTCTCCTGGTTTATCACCAATGTTTTTGGCGATCGCTAAAGATTGCTGATAAAATTTTAAAGCTTTGGCATACTGTCCTAAAAGTCGGTAAACTCCACCAATATTGTTGTAATTTAATGCTTCTCCCGCTTTGTCACCGATTTTTTGGTTAATCGCTAAAGCTTGCTGATAAAATTCTAAGGCTTGGGCATACTTTCCCAAATTGTCATATACCAAACCAAGATTATTCAGAACTGAACTTTCACCAACTTGATTACCAAGCTTTTTGTGAATAGTTAAAGCTTGCTGATAAAATTCCAAGGCTTTAGTATACTGTCCCATACTGTCATAAACTAAGCCAATGTTGTTGAGAGTTGTTCCTATTTCGGCTTGATTATTGATTTTTTGGTAAATAGCTAAAGCTTGCTGATAAAATTCCAGTGCTTGTGCATATTTTCCTAAATTGCGGTAAACAACACCAATATTATTGAGACTGATTCCTTGCCCCACTTGATTATTAAATTGTTTGTGAATTGCTAAAGCTTGCTGATAAAATTCTAAAGCTTTGGTATACTGTCCTTGCTGGCGGTAAATATCTCCAATATTATTAAAAATTGGCGCTTGTGCGGCTGTGTCACCATTTTTTTTAGTAATAGTTAAAGCTTGCTCGTAAGCTGCAATAGCTTGATTATACTGACCCAAATTGCTATACATTAAGCCAATATTATTGAGAATTGTCCCTTGTTCCTTTTCTAAGCCAAGTTCTTTCATCAAAGCTAAAACTTGCTGTAAGGTTTTTAATGCTTCTGTAAATTGTCCTTGTTTATAAAGTTGTGTAGCTTTTTGGTAAAGTTGCAATATTTGCTCGGCGATTTCTTTTTGTGTTGTTTGTGCTTGCGCTAGAAAAACAGAACCAGACAGAGGAAGAAACACAGGTGATGAAACTAGGGAAAAAACTACAGTCGCAACAACAATATATTTCCGGTAGCAATTCATGGGTAATACCAATTCAAAATTCAAAATTCAAAATTCAAAATTAAGAATCCAGACATAACAAGGCGTTGAGGTTGTGTATAGGAATCCGATTTGATTTCTGAAAAAATCTATGTATTTGTAGGGTGTGTTATCGCGTAGCGTAACGCACCAAAGCCTTCGGACGGTGCGTTAGCCTCCGGCATAACGCACCCTACGTATATTTCAAAAATCAAATATGAATCCTATATCTGTTGCATTCTTTTTTCAAATTGGTGTAAGTTTTCCAGTAGCTTTTAAAGCATAAAAGAAACCGGGTTTGTCATCAACTTTGAACAACCCGGTTGTGATTTCAGCCATCAGCATTATGCAATGTCTTAGCTAGCTTCAATTTCTTTAATGGCGTTATCAGCCTTTTGCGCCAAATCTAATTTATTTTCTTGTTTAAATAAAGTAGATGCTTGGCGTAAATCAGCAAGTGCGCCTGCTTTATCTTTTAATGCCAAATTGGTAAAACCGCGAAAATAGTAAGCTAAAGAAATATCAGGCGTAATCTTTAAAGCACTGTCAAAATCAGATTTTGCTAATTGGTATTCGTTGAGATACATCCTCGCCGCACCTCTACCAACATAAGCATAAATATTGTTCGGTTCAATTTTCAAAACATTACTAAATTCCGTTGCAGCACCTTGATAGTCTTCTTTATCTAAACGTTCAATTCCCCGTTTGAGGGAAGCTTCAGCGTTATTTTCTGCTGGTACTTGTGCGATGAATTTTGCTGCTGCTGTTTGGGAATTGTTGAATAAGCTTGTGGCTTCAGCTTTGGGAGCTTGAGTTAATGTTGCTAAGGCAATTACGGCGACGGCAAATTTTAACACTTTCATTGCTATTTCTCCTAAAGTACTAAGTTTTTAACTAGTTCCAAAGTTAATTTGCTTGCTTCACCCCTATATATCTCTGGGTTTCTGGAGGTTATGCAAAAATTTCCCTCGCTTGTAGCTTGCAACTAGCGCTAAATAGACTAACTTATACAAATTAAGTATGTTTACGTAGACTATCAATGATGATTTATCGTGGTATTGAGAAAAATAGCTGTTTAATAAAAATGCAAAAATTCAGTATTAATACTTGGGTAAAAACTTTACAATTAGGTAATTTCATTTTTATTTAAGAATTTTGGGTGATAAATTGCGATATCGCGATCGCACTGCAAATTCAGTTTCGCGACTTGTAAATCAAGTAAATGAATCGTAAATCAAGTTTTCTAATTGCTAAATCAAGTATACGAATCGTAAATCAAGTTTTCTAATTCGTAAATCAAGTAAATGAATCGTAAATCAAGTTTTCTAATTGCTAAATCAAGTATACGAATTGTAAATCAAGTATAGAAATCTTGTACAAGCACCACAATTGATAAACAAGCTAATTGCGATAAATTTGCCTATATATATAATTAATTCCCTTGCTAGCTCATGCCCACGCGCCAATGCTAATTTTATCTCTACACTTTATCATCAAGGGAAATTTGGCTGTAGCCCCGCTTTGGTATCAACAGGCTCCCCCAATGCCCCATGCCCCATGCCCAATGCCCAACATATAAATCTCTAACTTAGTGCTGATATTCTGGTCAAAAAAATTGGTGTTATATAATAGATAAATAAGTAAAGTAATATATAAAATATCCAGTTATTGTGACCAATCAAAGCTCTGAGAATTTACTGAATTTACCGCTAGAAATCGCCACAGATAATGGCTATAAATTTAGCTGGTTTGATTGGTTTTGCCTCTGGTATCCTCCAGGCTGGCTAATATTATTTAACCGTCATTGGCAACATTACCATCAAGACCCAGAAGGCTGGAATTGGCTGGAATATATCTTATTTTTATTACCTGGGGGATTTTATCTAGCGCTGTTAATCCGTTGGCTGCGTTTAGGTTGTCGCGCACCAAAACAAGAAATTGATGAATTTGACCCCCAATATCAAAAAGCCTTTAGTAAAGAAGTGCTGACTCCGATTGTGAAATATTATTTTCAAGGGGAGTTAAAACAACTAGAAAACTTACCGCAAACAGGGCCGTTAATTGTGACGATGAACCATGCAGGAATGAGTTTTCCCTGGGATTTTTTAACCTTAGCAGAATTACTAAGTCAAGAGCGAGGATGGACAGTACAACCCCTAGCAGGAGTATCCTTATTTGAGCATCCTTGGATGGTTTGGTGGTTACCGGCTGGTTGGTCTAATGTATTAGGAGGGGTTCGCGCTGAATTTAAAGCTTTTGAAACAGCGATACAGCAACGAAAAATCCTGCTGTATGCACCAGAAGGGTTACGGGGGCCATTAAAAGGTTGGCGCAGACGCTATCAATTGCAGAAATTTGATGTTAGTTTTATGCAATTGAGCGATCGCTATCAAGTACCCATTCTCCCAGTCTTGTGTGTTGGTAACGAATATTTACATCCTTTCACAATAAATTGGCAAAAATTGCAACGTTTATTTAAATTACCATTTTTACCTTTATCCCCATTGATGCTGCTATTAATTCTTTTTCCTTCAATGGGTGTATGGGCAATGAAAACTCGCTTGCGTTACTTTATTCAACCATTAGAACCGTTAGCAACCACAGATAAATTTGCTAATTCCCATACAAAGCGCACAAACCTATATCAACAAGCGCAAAAACTCCGGGAGAAATTACAAATTCAAATCAATCAGTTGCTAAATCATCAGTCATCTTGATTCTGCTCTAATCTAAAGATTTCCTTAATTATTTTAGAGAACTCAAAAAACTCTGCATACCTATGCGCTAACCTTAGCCTCCCT
This sequence comes from Calothrix sp. FACHB-168, assembly GCF_963889195.1. Lineage (NCBI taxonomy): Bacteria > Bacillati > Cyanobacteriota > Cyanophyceae > Nostocales > Calotrichaceae > Calothrix > Calothrix sp. FACHB-168. Next base: position 47,424 of record NZ_CAWPNJ010000029.1, on the reverse strand, counting down.
TTGCCTTCAAGAAAGGTGTGTTGTATGCAGCTTCACAAATAAATAGTCTAAAATTAACCTGTTACTAGTCCTCATATTCCCCAGACTTGTAACAATATTGATATTTGTTAAAATTAAGTCAAAATTTAAAGATTTATAATTTAACATGCATTTAAGTCAAAAATTATTACCAGCAATTTTTATTTTAATTTAAGGTTTTACTGCTCGTTATCTATAAACTTCACTCAATATTAAGCGATTGTTTGATATGAAAATTTTAGTTGTCGAGGATGACGAGTTACTCGCAGCAGTACTCAGAGAAATTCTCAATACCCAAAACTATGCAGTCGAACTAGCAAGTGATGGTATTGCTGGTAAGGATTTAATCGAAACTTACGATTACGATTTAATTTTATTAGATGTCCTGCTGCCGAAACTAGATGGTATAAGTCTTTGCCGCCATATCCGTTCCCGTGGCTTACAAATGCCAGTCTTATTATTGACAGGGTGCGATAGCAGCCATGAAAAAGCAATTGGGCTAGATGCGGGTGCAGATGACTATGTAGTTAAACCATTCGATCAAGAAGAATTAGTCGCGCGGGTTCGTGCTTTATTGCGTCGTGGCGGAAAAACCACTCAACCAGTATTGGAATGGGGGAATTTACACCTAGATCCTAGTAGTTGTGAAGTTAGTTATAATGGCGAGTTGCTGTCATTAACTCCCAAAGAATACGCCCTGTTAGAATTATTCTTGCGCAATAACCGCCGCGTATTTAGTTGTGGGATGATTTTAGAACATCTCTGGTCTTATGAAGATACACCAGGGGAAGAAGCTGTACGTACCCACATTAAAGGTTTGCGGATGAAATTACGCAATGCGGGAGCGCCTAGCGATTTTGTGGAAACAGTGTATGGAATTGGCTATCGTCTCAAACCCCAAGCGGTTGAGGAACCTTATAAAAGCGAATTAGAACGTAGCAAAGCCAACCAACCCAGCCAAAAAACACAGCAACAAACAATCGCCGCCGTCGCCGAAATTTGGCAACGCTTCCAAGAAAGAGTTAGGGAACAGGTGGGAGTAATAGAGCAAGCAGCAGCTGTTAACTACAAATCTTTAAGTCCAGAATTACGTCAGCAAGCTACCCAAGAAGCCCATACTTTAGCAGGTTCCTTAGCTACCTTTGGTTTACCTTTAGGTTCCAAGTTAGCGCGGAAAATTGAACAACTGCTGAAATCTGATAAAACCTTAACTCAATCAGATACAAGTAAATTAAAAACTTGGGTACAGCAATTACGCCAAGAAATTGAGAGTAAACAGCAGGAAACAGAACCCGAAGCAGCAACAACGGCGGATGATAGGGCATTAGTGTTAGTGGTGGATAAAGAACAGTCTTTAGTGGCAAATCTCACAGCAGAATCTGCTAACAGCAATGTGAAATTTACCAACACCACTAATATCGAGAATGCTCAACATATAATTTACCGCGATCGCCCCAGCGTTGTACTACTCGACCCTAGCGTGTCTGCGAATCAAGAAGCAAGTTTGAATTTACTCGCAGAACTTTCTCGCCAGCAGCCGCCCATACCAGTGCTAGTTTTGACCGAGCAGAGCGATTTTAGTAACCGCTTGCAACTAGCACGCAACGGCGGACACACCTTTTTGCAAAAGCCCATGCCGGCGGCGCAGGTGTTAGAAGCAATTACCCAAGTATTGCAACAAGCGCCCCTGACAGAAGCGAAAATTTTAGCCGTAGATGACGATCCCAAAATTTTGGCATTGTTACAAACTTTACTTAGTCCTTGGGGTTTAAAAGTCATCGGTTTGGAAGATCCCCGACAATTTTGGACAACATTACAAACAGTATCCCCCGATTTGCTGATTCTGGATGTACAAATGCCGCACACCAATGGCATTGAAATCTGCAAAGTCGTGCGCAACGATTCCCGATGGAGCGAATTACCGATATTATTCCTGACAGTTCACAGCGATGCGGAAATCGTCAACCAAGTATTTAGTGTTGGGGCTGATGATTTTGTTCGTAAGCCAATTGTAGGGCCAGAATTGGTAACGCGGATTCTCAATCGCCTAGAGCGGATTAAATTGTTGCGTCGGGTAACGAATAGCCGAAGTTTTGATGAAGGCAGAAGGCACACTTCGACTTCGCTCAGTGTGCAGGAGGTAGATGGCAGAAGGGAAGAATTGCGTGAAGGTAGGAGGGAGGTTTTAGGTAAGGGGCACACCCTGAGCGCAGTTGAAGAGAGCCGCAGTCACTCAGAAGTAGAAGAAATTCCTTCTGCCTTATCTCATCCCAAACCAGATAATCGCTGGCAGGCAATTTTTGAAGCGGAGCCAGAATGTGTCAAAATTATTGCGGTTGATGGGACTTTGTTGGAAATCAACCCGGCGGGAATTTTGATGCTGGAGGCGGAAAGCAGTGAAGCGTTGATTGGTAAATCAGTGTATTCGCTGTTAGCTCCAGAATATGCAGTAGCATTTCGCTCATTTCATCACAGTATTTGTCAAGGTAATAAAGGGACTCTGCAATTTGAGATCGTTACTTGTAAAGGTAATCGGCGCTGGATGGAAACTCACGGTGTACCTTTACCTTGCGAAACTGAGGGTAAATGCGAAGTCGCGGGAGAAATGCTAAATCTGGCAATTACCCGCGACATTACAGAATATAGAAAAGCTGAGACAGAAATTCGTCGGGTAAATCGCACGTTACAGGCTTTGACTAATTGCTCGCAAGTGCTGGTACGTGCCAAAGATGAATTAGAACTGCTGCAAAGAATTTGCCAAATGATTGTGGAGGTGGGCGGTTATCGTTTGGCTTGGGTGGGTTTTGCGGAAGATGATGCCCAAAAAACGATTTGCCCTGTCGCTCAAGCTGGTTATGAAGCTGGATATTTGCAATCGCTCAATCTAACTTGGGCGGATACAGTTGAAGGTAGAGTCCCCGCAGGTACAGCGATTCGCACTAGACAGACAACGATTATTCAAAATATATTAACAAACCCCGATTTTGAAGTGTGGCGGTGTCAGGCGACAAAACAAGGTTATGCTTCTGCGATCGCATTACCATTAATTACAGATAATCAAGCATTTGGGGTATTGCTCATTTACGCTGCTGAACCAGATTCCTTTGATAGCGATGAAGTGCAGTTACTCGAAGCACTAGCCACAGACGTAGCTTATGGGATTATGGCATTACGCAACCAACGCGATCGCCAATTGGCGCAAATTGCTTTACAACAAAGTCAGCGCAGCTATCAACAGCTAGTGGAATTGTGCCCGGAAGCGATTTTTATTGAACGGGACGGTTATTTTATCTTTGCCAATAGTGCCGCAGTCAAGATGTTTGGCGCTAAAGCACCGACAGAATTAGTTGGTAAACCAATTCTGGATTTTGTTCACCCCTATTCCCAAGAAGCAATGCGGGAAAGTTTCCATTTGTTGAAAGAATATAAACAGGAAATACCTTTACATGAGGCGCAATTTGTGCAGTTAGATGGAAATGCGATCGCCCTAGAAATCGCCGCCGCTCCATGTACTTACCAAAATCAAGATGCTTCTCAATTCATCGTCCGGGATATTACCAAACACAAACAAACTGAAGAATTCTTACATAAAACTAACAGCGAATTAGAATTGCGCGTCGCCGAACGCACCGCCGAGTTAATTAGCTTAAATCGCAAATTACAGTCAGAATTAGACGAACGCCAAAAAATTCAAGAACAATTGCGCATCTCCCAAGCCAAATTTGCGCGGATTTTAGATATTGCTGACGATGCGATTATTTCCATCGATTCCCAGCAAAAAATCACCTTATTTAACCAAGGAGCCGAGAAAATTTTTGGCTATACAGCCCAAGATGCGATCGGACAACCCCTAGATTTACTCTTACCCTTACGCTTTGCTCAAGCCCATCGTCACCATGTCGCAGACTTTGGTACATCTCCCAACTTAGCGCGGCGAATGGGAGAACGGCGAGAAATCTTTGGTAGGCGGCGGGATGGTACGGAATTTCCGGCGGAAGCTTCCATATCTAAGTTAGCTCATGGAGACGAAGTATATTATACAGTAATTCTCAGGGATATTACAGAGCGCAAGCAAATCGAACGGATGAAGGATGAATTCGTCTCCGTTGTCAGCCACGAACTGCGTACACCCTTAACTTCAATTCACGGTTCCCTGGGAATGCTCACCAGTGGTTTACTCCCACCCACATCTGAGCAAGGAAAACGCCTGCTACAAATTGCTACCGACAGCACGGATCGTTTAGTTCGCTTAATTAACGACATCTTAGATATCGAGCGCATCGAATCTGGGAGAGTGAAAATGGAGCGGGAAGTCTGCAATATTGCAGACTTGATTGAATCAGCAGTAAATATTATGCAACCCTTAGCCGAGCGCGCTGGTGTAAAATTGTCGATTTCCAGTTTATCTCTGGAGTTGTGGATCGATCCCGACAGAATTGTGCAAACCCTCACCAATTTACTCAGTAACGCCATTAAATTTTCCCCCCCAGGCGCAACGGTATGGTTAGTAGCTACCCAAGAAGAAAATGAAGTGATGTTCACCGTCAAAGATACCGGGCGGGGCATACCCGAAGATAAACTAGATAGTATCTTTGAGCGCTTTCAACAAGTTGATTCCTCCGATTCTCGCAACCATGACGGTACAGGCTTAGGTTTAGCCATTTGCCAAAGCATCGTGCAACAGCATGGCGGGAAGATTTGGGTGGAAAGTACCTTAGAGCAAGGTAGTACATTTTACTTTGCCATTCCCATAGAGCGATCGCCCGAAACAAGCGAAACATTCCCCCCACATCAACATTCAGAGGCGATAAATCATTACGCACCATTGGTTTTAGTTTGCGATGACGATCCCTTCATTAGTAAAGAACTGCAAAAATTACTAGAAACAGGCGGTTATCGAGTGGTAACAGTTACTACAGGCGAAGAAGCGATCGCTTTAGCCGCCAGTCAACATCCAGATGTGATTTTACTAGATTTATTAATGCCGGGGATGAATGGATGGGAAACAATGGCAGTATTAAAAGAACGCCCAGACACCAAAGATATTCCGATTGTAATTTGTAGCGTCTACAAACCCAGCGTTAACAGTCAATCTAATGTAGACTTTGCTGATTGGGTAAGTAAACCAGTCCCCGAAAATTACTTATTACAATCACTCAGACAAGTAGTAGCGAAATCTTCCAAACGAGTGCGCATCCTAATTGTCGAAGACGATCGCGATTTAGCACAACTACTAATTACCTTATTGGAGCGACACGACATTGAAACCTTCCTCGCCCAAACCGGTAGAGAAGCCATTCACCTCAGCCAGCAAGTAAATCCCGATTTATTAATTCTTGACCTAATTTTGCCAGAAAGCGATGGATTTGCCGTAGTAGACTGGTTAAAAAAACACAATCAACTCTGTAGCACCCCTGTAGTAGTGTATTCAGCCAAAGATTTAGACGAGTCAGAACGTAATAGACTCAAATTAGGACACACAGAATTTTTAACCAAAGGAAGAGTGACAACCCAAGAATTTGAACACCGCGTAATGGAGCTACTTCAAAGAATGACCAAGAATCAACAAGAAGGTGGTAGCAATGACACAGAAGCGAATTCTCGTGGTTGATAACGAAGAATATATTCAAGAAGTTGCCAAAATTTGCCTAGAAACCGTCGCCGCTTGGGAAGTGATGACAGTCAGTTCAGGTAAAGAAGGCATCATCAAAGCCGAAACTTGGCAACCAGATGTAATTTTACTCGATGTGATGATGCCTGATATGGATGGAATCGCCACCTTTGAAAAATTACAAGCAAATCCCGCCACAAAAAACATCCCCGTAATTTTATTAACCGCCAAAATCCAAGCCGCAGATCGTCGCCGCTACGCACAGATGGGCATGGCAACTGCGATCGCAAAACCATTCAATCCGCTAGAATTAGCAGGGCAAATTTCCACGGCTTTGGGGTGGTGAAGGAGACAACTGACAACTGACAACTGACAACTGACAACTGACAACTGACAACTAACCATTTTTAATTAAACGTTTTTGCAAGGCAACGAGAACGGCTTGAGTGCGATCGCTTACTTCTAATTTCTGTAAAATAGCATGAATATGCACCCGCACTGTTCCCGGTGCAATATATAATTCCTGGGCTATTTCTTGATTGGTTTTACCTGCGGCTAACAGTGTGAGAATTTCTTGTTCGCGTACAGTTAAGGGATTTACAGGCTTTGTTTGTGCTTCTATCTCCGATGGTTCAGAACTTAAAGAAGAACGAATTTCTTGAGTTGCAGTTGCATCCCACCAAGAAGCACCAGCCGCAACAGAACGCAGTGCTAAAACTAATTTTTCCGCCGCAATACCTTTGAGACAGTAGCCTTGCGCGCCGGCTTCTATTAGGCGTGTAATTAAGGGTTTTTGGGAATGGGAAGTCAAGACTAAAATCGGTAACAGAGGATTTTGCTGTTTAATTTGTCTACAAGCTTCAATTCCACCAATTCCCGGTAAACCTACATCTAACAGCACCACATCCACAAGAGTTTGCTTAACTAACTCAATAGCTGTTTCCCCATCTTCAGCTTCCGCGACAATCTCTAACTCAGGTTCTTGTTGCAATCGCACCCGCAAACCTAAGCGAAAAAGTTCGTCATCTTCAACCAGGAGAATTTTGATCATTTGTCAATAGTCAATAGTCAATAGTCAATAGTCAATAGTCAATAGTTCATAATTTATCTCCCCTGCCCCCTGCCCCTTGTTCCTCTTCCCTAGCCCCTAAATTGGGTAAACAGGTAATTTGAAAGCAAACATTGCACCAGTGGGTACTCTGTTTTCTGCCCAAATTATACCGCCGTGAGCTGTAATAATTTGGCGAGATAAATAAAGTCCTAAGCCTGAACCTTTGGCTTGACGGTTGCTATGTCCTTGATAAAATCTTTCAAAGATATGAGGTAACTCTGCTGTTTCAATTCCCGCGCCTGTATCTAAAATTTTCACAACTTGGTAATTAGTTTGCGGTTCTAAAACTACTTCTACTCTTCCCCCGCGCCGGGAATGGTTAATTGCATTGACTAATAAATTATTAAATACTCGCTGTAGTTGCAAAGCATCACCTTGAACCCATAAGGCGCTTCGCCAATCGGAATCGCCATAACTCACCGCTAAATGAACGCGACGATTGGCGGCTAATTCAATTAAACTGCTAGCGGCATCTTCTGCTAAGTTGGTTAAATCTACAGGGGCTAAGTTGAGTTTTAAACCTTCCGTATCGTTGCGATAGATATCTAATAAAGTTTCTAACAGTTGTAGGGAAGTTTGATGGCTGCGCGCCATTGTCGCTAAAACTTGTTGCTGGGTGGATGATACAGAGCCAAATTTTTCTTGTTGAAAGGCTTTGATGGTTTCAATTGCACCTAGCAAAGGGGTTTTTAAATCATGGGTGATTGTCGAAGCAAAATCTTCGCGGACTTTGACTAATTCCGCTTGCGATTCTAGTTTAGCACGGGCGATCGCGATCGCTTCTTGAGAACGACGCAGGCGATCGCTTAATATACCTGTAACAATCAAAGCCATAACTGCGATCGCGCGACTAGCAATAGTCGATGCTTTTATTGTTTCATGTTCTGGCAAAAAAATATTTAAAATCGTGAAGCCGACTGCAATTAATGTGGTGTAAAAGGTAGCCATCCTGCCATACCAGGAATTAGCTAATAATATGGGCCCTGTATATAGATATCCAAATACATATTCAGTTGGTGTAGAAAACTCCATCAATATGACAGTCAAAAATAGCCCCAAGATGACTGTAAACCTACTAGCTTGATAGTTATTGGGCATGGGGTATTGGGCATGGGGCATGGGGCATTGGGGATTGGCACATCAATATATTCTAGAGGGCATGGCAGTGCCATGCCCCTACCATTTGTCACATTCTTGTTTCAAATTGGGAAATCATTGTTAATCTTGGTGTTTAGGTAACTATCTAAACGCTCTAAACGCTAGATATAGAAATAATAAACGCTTGACTATATCTAAAATAAACCTGTTTTTATATCTTAAGTATATTGAATATGTGACTCAATTAATTGATGATGAAATTAAATAAATACAGCAGATTGTAGGGGCAAGGCACTGCCTTGTCCTAGAGATATATCTCGTTTGTCAGATAAATTCAGCATCACCAATTGAGATAACTCATCATGTTACAAGGATGGATACAAATAGGATTAACGCTACTCATTGTCGCGGCGATAACTCCTATTTTTGGTAGATATATAGCGCGGGTTTTCTTAGAACAGCGAACTTGGCTCGATTCAATTCTCAATCCAGTTGAAGGATTGCTTTATTCTTTAGTTGGCGTTCCCACTAAAGAAAATATGACAGGTTGGCAGTACGCCAGAGCTATTTTGTATAGCAATATAGTGATGGGGTTGCTAATATTTTTCATTCTGATTAATCAAGGATGGCTACCCCTGAACCCAACTAAGATTGGTGCGCCAACTTGGGACACAGCATTACACACAACTATATCTTTTATTACTAATACCAACCAGCAACATTATTCCGGGGAAACTTACCTCAGCTATGGTAGCCAAATTTGGGGACTGGGTTATCACATGTTCACCTCGGCGGCGACTGGGTTGGCGGTGGGGATTGCTTTTATTCGTGGGTTGACTGGTAGACCTTTAGGTAATTTCTATGTAGATTTAATTCGGGCAATTACGCGGATTTTATTACCTATTTGTATTGTCGGCGCTATTGTTTTGATGGCAGCTGGCGTACCGGAAACTTTAGCGGGGCCTGTTGTTTTCCCTACTTTAGAAGATTCTAATATAAGTCAGGCGATCGCGCGCGGCCCGGTTGCCCATTTTGAAATCATCAAACAATTAGGAGAAAACGGCGGCGGCTTTTTCGCTATCAACTCAGCCCATCCTTTTGAAAATCCCAACCCATTGACAAACTTAATTGAGATTGTGGCGATGCTATCTATCCCCACATCGCTGATTTATACATACGGTTTGTTTGCCAATAACCGCAAACAAGCTTGGTTAGTCTACGGGATGGTAAGCGTACTTTTCCTCATATTCGTGATTGTTAACGCCGTTGGGGAATATAACGGAAATTCCGCAGTCAATGGGATTTTAGGCAGTACACAACCGAATTTAGAAGGCAAGGAAGTACGATTTGGTTGGGCGCAGTCGGCATTATTTGCCACAGCCACCACAGGAACCATGACTGGTGCAGTTAATAGTATGCATGATTCCTTTATGCCTAACGGCGGTTTTGTCACCCTGTCGAATATGTTCTTGCAAATTATATGGGGTGGACAAGGTACGGGAACAGCTTATTTATTTGCCTACTTAATTTTGGCAGTATTTGTCACAGGTTTAATGGTAGGGCGCACGCCAGAATTTCTCGGACGCAAAATCGAAAAGCGCGAGGTGGTGCTGGCAAGTTTTCTGATTTTGTTAGTTCATCCCATCGCCATCATGATTCCTGCGGGTATCACCTTAGCCTTCCCCGAACAACTGACAGGAATTAGTAACCCCGGCTTTCACGGTTTTGCCCAAGTCATTTATGAATACGCTTCGGCGGCGGCTAATAATGGTTCGGGATTGGAAGGTTTAGGCGATTCCCAACCATCACCCATAGCTATTGCTTCAGGTGCAAAAACCACCGTCACCGCTTTGTGGTGGAACCTCAGTACTTGTTTCAGTTTACTTGCTGGGCGCTACATCCCCGTTATTGGTTTGCTGTTGCTTGCAGATAGTTTATCTCGTAAACAACAAGTTCCTTTCAACGTCGGTACATTGCGCACCGACACCGGATTATTTACAGGTGTCACCGCCGGCGTAATTTTAATTCTCGGCGCGCTGACATTCTTCCCCGTTCTAGCATTCGGCCCCATTGGTGAAGCATTTTATATGGGCATGGGGCATGGGGCATTGGGCATTGGGCATTAAGTGTTGGGCATGGGGCATGGGGCATTGGGCATTGGGTATTGAAGGTGCAACATTCAAGCTCAAAGCTGCAAGTTTCGGCATCAAAGCTGCAATGTTCGTGTTCAAAACCTCAACGTTCGTGTTCAAAACCTCAACGTTCGTGTTCAAAACCTCAACGTTCGTGTTCAAAACCTCAACGTTCGTGTTCAAAACTGCAACGTTCGTGTTCAAAACCTCAACGTTCATGTTCAAAACCTCAACGTTCGTGTTCAAAACTGCAACGTTCATGTTCAAAACCTCAACGTTCATGTTCAAAACCTCAACGTTCATGTTCAAAACCTCAACGTTCATGTTCAAAACCTCAACCGTCACCCTAAAAGCCTCAACAAACATTATAAATTCACCACGCCTTATGCCCCAATCACCGCTTCCTTGTCTCCCTTGTCCCCCTTGTCCCCCCTGTCCCCCACACTCCCCCCTATGAACCCCAACACCCACCCATCCCCCCGCCCGCCGCGCGTTCCCCAGGGGACTCGTGACTCCCGCAGACACACGCCGAAAGCAGATATGCGGGGACTTTATCAAAGATCAATTAAAGAGTCATTTGTCAAGCTCCATCCCCGGATTGCTGTCAAGAATCCCGTGATGTTTGTCGTCTGGGTAGGGACAATTGTGACATTTCTCGTCACTCTCAACCCCAATTTATTCGGTACATTACAGGCAGATGTCAACCAGCAACGGTTGTTAAATGGATTAATTACCTTAATTCTCTTTTTCACAGTTGTCTTTGCTAACTTTGCCGAAGCAGTCGCCGAAGGCAGAGGAAAAGCCCAAGCAGATTCTTTAAGGTCAACACGTTCCGATGCGATCGCGCGGAAAATTCTTCCCGATGGTACAATCATCCAAGTTAATTCCACAGAATTGCGCCGTAACGATTTAGTCAAAGTCATCGCCAATGACATGATTCCGGCGGATGGCGAAGTTATTCAAGGTATCGGTTCGGTAGATGAATCGGCAATTACAGGAGAATCTGCCCCTGTACTCAAGCAACCAGGTACAGATATCGCTAGTTCTGTCACGGGAGGAACGCGCTTACTCTCCGATGAATTAACAATACGCATTACTGCCGACCCCGGTCAAGGCTTTATCGACCGGATGATTTCTTTAGTCGAAGGTGCAGAAAGAACCAAAACACCAAACGAAATCGCCCTCACCGTATTATTAGCCGTTCTCACCCAAGTCTTTTTAATTGTCGTGGCAACCATGCCACCCTTTGTCAATTACATCGCCAACTTTATCACGATTGTCTTTGGCGCAGAAGCCGGCATCAGTTTACGTGCAGGTGCTAGCGTTGCTATCTTAATTTCCCTGTTGGTAGCTTTAATACCCACAACTATCGGTGGTTTACTCAGTGCAATTGGCATTGCTGGCATGGATAGAGTCGCCCAATTTAACGTCATTGCCACATCTGGCAGAGCAGTAGAAGCTTGCGGTGACATCAACGCCTTAGTGCTAGATAAAACAGGTACAATTACCTTGGGAAATCGCATGGCTGATGAATTTATCCCAGTGAATAGTTACACCGTTGCAGATGTCGCCAGAGTTGCCCTAGCAGCTAGTATATTTGATGAAACACCAGAAGGCAGGTCAATTGTCAAACTAGCCGAAAATGCTGGAATAGTAGTAGATTTTGATAGTAAACAAGCCGAAGGTGTAGAATTTTCCGCCAAAACCCGCATGAGTGGCACGAATTTACCCAATGGTAAACAAGTGCGTAAAGGTGCAGTCGATGCCATTAAAGGCTTTGTGCGTTCTCGTGGTGGTAGAATTCCCGATGATGTCGATGCAGCTTATGAGCGAGTTTCCCGATTAGGCGGTACACCCTTAGCCGTGTGTCAAGATGACCAAATTTTCGGCGTTATCTATCTCAAAGATATTGTAAAACCAGGTTTACGGGAAAGATTCGACCAACTACGCCGCATGGGTGTACGCACCATCATGTTAACCGGAGATAATCGCATCACCGCAAGTGTGATTGCCCAAGAAGCCGGCGTTGATGACTTCATCGCCGAAGCTACACCAGAAGACAAAATCAGCGTCATTCGTAGCGAACAATCCCAAGGTAAACTAGTCGCCATGACAGGCGATGGCACTAATGATGCACCCGCATTAGCTCAAGCCAACGTCGGTGTAGCTATGAACTCCGGGACTCAAGCCGCCAAAGAAGCTGCTAACATGGTGGACTTAGATTCAGATCCCACTAAGTTAATTGATTTAGTGACTATTGGCAAACAATTGTTGATTACTCGTGGCGCATTAACCACCTTTTCGATTGCGAATGATATCGCCAAATACTTTGCTATTATCCCCACAATCTTTGCCGCCGCAGGAATTGGTGCATTAAATATTATGGGATTGAAAAGTGCGCAATCAGCAATTATTTCGGCGTTGATTTATAACGCTTTGATTATTCCTGTATTGATTCCCTTAGCACTTAAAGGGGTGAAGTTTCGTCCTTTAACGGCGGATCAATTATTGAAACGCAACATATTTATCTATGGTGTAGGTGGTATTATTGCACCTTTTATTGCCATCAAATTTATCGATGTAATTCTCCCCTTCTCTTAACCTCTCTTCTCTTGGCGCTCTTGGCGTCTTGGCGGTTCATTAAAAAAAAGAATCTCACGCAGAGGCGCAGAGGCGCAGAGAGAATCAAAAATTATCATACCAATTATCTCAACTTCGGCAACAAATTAAAATCCTCATTTCTCTGTGTTCTCTGTGTCTCTGCGGTTCATTTCTTACAAATACCGATGCGGTGCAATTTAATGAATGTGACATATCAATTGTCGCACAGGGCGGGGAGACCCCGCCCCTACGATGACGTTCTTTTTATTGATTTATGAAAACTCAAAACTCTTATACCCACATAATTGAAGATGTCGCTGCAATATTCGCGGATTTGCGTCAACAAAAACTGCCTTTATCCCTATTCTTAGGAATGTGCTTTAACCTAATAATTGCGCCTGTCGTATATGCAGCCACAGGCGAACAATTTGATCGCACCCAAGCCTGGGCTTTAGGATTATTAGGATTAGCAACCTTAAGCCTTTCCATCTATTTATTTTTTGTCATGTTTGTACCGGAGAAATTCTAATGAGTTTAGCAACAGAAGCTAGCAGAGCAATTCGTTCTACCCTTGTATTGTGGATTATTAGCGCCATTATCTACCCATTTTTCACGATCGCAATTGGGCAGATTGTCTTTCCATCCCAAGCTAATGGTAGTTTAATTACAAATAGCCAAGGTCAGGTTATCGGTTCTAGTTTAATAGGTCAACCCTTTAAGAGCGATCGCTATTTTAACTCTCGCCCTAGCACCACCAGCTACAGCACCGCCAATCCTCAACAAGATGACGCGAAAATTCTCCAAACTGGGGTTTCTGGCGCTAGTAATCTCGCTCCCAGCAATTCAGCCTTACTAGAACGCATCAAAGGTAAAGATGGCGATTTCACTCGACTCAAAACCGCAGGGATACAACCCACCGCAGATTTAGTTTACACCTCTGGTTCTAGCCTTGACCCCCACATTACCCCAGCAGCCGCTAAAGCGCAAATTACCCGCATCGCCAAAGCGCGAGGAATTTCACCCCAACAGTTAGAAACTTTGATTAATCAAAATACTGACAGTCGCTTTTTGGGTATATTTGGCGAACCTGGGGTGAATGTCTTGCAATTAAATCTCGCTTTAGATGCATTAAAATCTGCCAGTTAAATGCGGAATAATTAATGAATGTTTCATAACTCGACAATTTCACCTGACAGCGCTTATATTCGTCCTCACCGACGCGGGAAACATAAAATTTTCATCGGGATGGCTCCTGGCGTCGGTAAAACCTACAAAATGTTAGAAGAAGCCCATCAGCTTAAGCAAGATGGGATTGATGTTGTTATCGGTGTTTTAGAAACTCATGGACGCAAAGAAACAGCAGAGAAAGCGCTAGGTTTAGAAATAATTCCCAAAACAGTCACTATCCAAGAAAAGGTGACTTTAGAGGAAATGGATACAGATGCCATTGTAAAGCGATCGCCTCAACTTGTGTTAGTCGATGAACTCGCACACACAAATGTACCCGGTTCTCTCAGAGAAAAACGCTACCAAGATGTAGAAGAAATTTTAAATGCTGGTATTGATGTTTACTCCACCGTCAACATTCAGCATTTAGAAAGTTTAAATGATTTAGTCGCGAGAATTACAGGCGTTGTTGTGCGCGAACGCATTCCCGACAGAATATTAGATGAAGCTGACGCCGTTGTCGTCATTGATGTCACCCCCGAAACCTTAGAAGAACGTTTGCGTGAAGGGAAAATTTATGGCTCCGAAAAAATTCAGCAATCCCTAGAAAACTTCTTTCAGCGTCGTAATTTAATAGCTTTGCGCGAACTCGCCTTAAGAGAAGTTGCAGATACAGTTGAAGATGACGCCAACACTTCTCATTTAGAAGGACAAAGTTGTAATATTCACGAACGAGTTTTAGTATGTGTCTCTACTTATCCTAATTCCGTGCAATTATTGCGTCGAGGTGCGCGGATTGCGAATTACATGAATGGACGACTTTATGCTATTTTCATCGCCAATCCAGAGCGCTTCCTCAGCAAAAAAGAAAGTTTACATATTGATACTTGTGAAAAGTTATGTAAAGAATTTGGCGGCGAATTTTTACATGTTAAAAGTTACAATGTAGCTCCAGAAATTGCCCAAGTCGCAGCCAAGTATCACATCACCCAAATTGTCATTGGCGAAACTCAACAACCGCGTTGGAAAAGATGGTTAAAAGGTTCTTTTACTCAGCGATTGATGGAGTTAATTAGAAAACAAAATATAGATTTGCATATTATTGCAACAGAGAAGTAACTTTAATTCGTAATTTGTAATTAATTAAAGTCAGGACTTACGCAAAATTTTCCAAAAAGCTTAATTTATGGAACCGCCAAGACGCCAAGAACGCCAAGAGTTCAGAGAGTGTGGGTAAGTCCTAAAAGTATTAAATGTAGTGGCGTGTCTAGCTTAAAATGTGGCAAGATAATTTTCCTGTGGGGTGGACATCTTGTCCGCCCAGGACGGGCGAGACGCCCATCCCACAAGAGTTTTATTAATGCACTATTTTAGCCTTGTCGCGCTAGTAGGGTGTGTTGTCGCGTAGCGCAACGCACCAATAATCAATACAGTCAACCGTCAACCGTCAACTGTTAACAAATAATAAATTTATTGATTACTTGCCCTTAGCGTAGCGTAGGCTTACTGAGTATTGGTTAGGTAAATTAAGTGGCACACAAGCAACCACAAGATATTTGCTGACAAGATTTGATAAACGTATATCCTTATACAGATGCGGTTTATGTTACCAGATATCCCGCTCAGATTTGAAATTAAGCTGCCATCTTACCATCCTCAATTATTGGAAGGACTGGACTTATGGTTGCGTTTTGGTTTGATATCGGATAGCCAAGTTAGACAGATTTGTCGCGAATATCTTGTGTGTCCGAGAATAGTGCCGGTTGCTGTGACTACGGGAACCGTCGATCCGGTGAAACCATTACCTGTAAATATGTTACAGGCAATTTCTATACCGTCGGCTAGCCGCGATGCAGAACCAGCAGCCAAGCCAGCAAAACCCAATTTTCTCACGACTATGTTGCAGTCTTTGGGTGAGGAATTGAGCGTTCGTTGGTTGCTGTTTTTAGGTGTATTTTTAGTAGTGGTATCCTCTGGGGTACTAGCTGCGAGTCAATGGGAAAAATTCCCCGCTTCGGGACAATATGGGGTTTTATTTGCTTATACTTTAAGCTTTTGGGGCTTCGGTTTTTGGGCGGCGAAACAAAATAATTTGCGATTGACGGCGCAAACATTACTTTTGGTGAGTTTATTGTTAGTACCTGTCAATTTTTGGGCAATGGACAGTTTTAAACTGTGGCACAATCCTTTAGATTGGATCACAGTGGCGATCGCAGCTCCAACTCTGACAGTGATGACGGCTTTACTGTTCAGTAATCGTCTATTTTCAATTAATTTACGTACTGATAAGTTACTTTTAGTTAATATTCTGGGCTTATCTTTCTTACATTGGGGTTGGAAATTACCCAATTTTCCCCTAATTGCCGTTTATTTGGCAATGATTGGCACAACTATTATTACTATTTATCATAATCGCTACCGCAGGCAGAAAACTCCAGATGCTACACCGACTGAAGGTAGCAGCCGGATTAGTTTAGGAATTCGCTTACCAGCTGCGATCATTGTATATGCCCTGATAGTTTTATTAATGCGGGCAATTTTTATTGTCCAAGTAGATGTTACTCAACTGGGGTTAGCCATTGGTATTTGCGGTTGGTTAATGACTTGGTTGGCGCAACGGGAGATAGCAGAGCAGGGGAGCAGAGGAAGCAGGGGAGCAGAGGAAGCAGAGGGAGCAGAGGAAGCAGAGGAAGTAATTTCTTCCTTGTCCCCCTTGTCCCCCTTGTCTTCCTTTATTATCTGGGAAAGACTCGGCAGCATTGTACTATTCTTGGGTTGGTGTGTTGCAGTTTTCAACTATCCGGGGCAAGCTATTGCTGTAAGTGGCTTGGCTTTGCAGTTTTATGGAAGTCGCTTGCAAAGATATAGTTTACAGACTGATTTCGTTGCAGTATTTGTCATTGGTTTACAGGCGATTTGGTTAGGTTGGCGGTTAGTACCTGCAAATATCCAAACACAAGCGATCGCATTTGGTACACAATTAACTCATTCTCAAAATGTACCTTGGGCTTTGTTAAGTATTGCTTTGTTTCCTTACCTAATATTAATGGTGGGATTAACAGATTTGTTTTATCGTCAGCACAAGCGCCAATTGGTAATCTGTGGTGATGGATTGACGCTGATTTTAGGGACTGTGTTAACGACAATCGCTTTGGTAAATCCCACATTGCGATCGCTCAATTTATTATTATCTACCATCACTTTAGTTAGCATTACCAAACGCCGCTTACCCAGACAAAGCCAATCTTCTCCCTTGGTATATCTCACCCACATCATGGGAGTTTTGACGCTTTGCTCGACTGTGGATTGGTTATTCCCAACTTTGGGGAGGGAATTCTGGGCGAGTATTTTGTTAGTGTTGATGGTGGTGGAGTTAGGATTAAGTCTGACTCAGGGAATTTGGCGAGAAAGTGCATTGCTGATTGGTTTAGGATTAGCCGCCGCCAGTTATATTTTACTTTGGGCAAATGGCGAATCAGCTTGGTATGGTGAGGTGCGCAGTCAGCACCAGTGGGGAATTATCTGGTTAGTTACGCCGTTAACTCTTACAGCTATCGCCAGCCGTAACAATACCCAGGAACGCACAGTTAATACTACCTTGAGTATTGTCTCGTTAGGATTGGTGCAGTTACTAACTATACCTTTACCAGGGACAAGATTAATCGCTTTAGCAATA
Source organism: Calothrix sp. FACHB-168 (assembly GCF_963889195.1). Taxonomy (NCBI): domain Bacteria; kingdom Bacillati; phylum Cyanobacteriota; class Cyanophyceae; order Nostocales; family Calotrichaceae; genus Calothrix; species Calothrix sp. FACHB-168. Next base: position 30,010 of record NZ_CAWPNJ010000029.1, on the reverse strand, counting down.
GCTACGGCGGTGATGTATTTCAATACAAGTTATTTACGCTACGAACTGACAGCCGCAATTACTCTAGGCTTTGGACTGAGTTTTATCGGTACGCTGTTGTGGGAAGGAATTCCCGGATTACCCCATTTAAGTGTTGCAGGTTGGTTTTTAGTAGGCGCGATCGCTACTTTTAGTTTATGGTATGGGCGAGCATTTTTAATCCGGCAAAACAAGCCACTCGCAACCATATATGCAAAAGCTAGCGATAAATGGGCGATCGCATTTTGTAGTCTAGAGTTATTCTTGCTCACAGTCCATTCCCTCGCTGTTTACGAAAAATTCCAGACATCAGGAGTTTTATATTTAACTAGTATCGGCATTACTTTAGCAGCTATTGTCTATCGCAGTTGGCGCGAACCAAATAACTGGGCGTTTTACGGTATTGGCTGGGGGTTGGAATTACTGGTAGCAGAAATCCTCGGCTTTTGGGGACGTTCGACAGTAAATATGGCGATCGCGAATATTGCTTTGGGTTTAAGCGCCGAAGTTGTGGGAGAATGGTGGCGACGACGCTATCAAGTACGCCTCAACAGCTTGCATATTCTGCCATTGGTGTACGCTGTTTTAAGTGTGATATTACGCCTAGATACCTTTGAAAGTTGGACAGGCTTATGTTCTCTCGGCGTAGCTTTAATTTTCATTGGTGTAGGGCGCAGAACCGAGAAATTCCAACCCCTGCTGTACTTGGGAATTATTGGTGTTTCTCTTTCTGCTTATGAACTGCTGTTTTACCAAATGTCCCAAGCCAAAGGTGGCGCTTATGGCGATGCCTTAATTGCAATGGCAACTTTGGGTACAGGTATTATGTACGCCTACCGGATTTTATCACCTTGGCTGGGCGATTATTTACGTTTAACTCCCAGACAATTAAAAGCCATCACTCATTTGCACTGGGCTTGGAGTAGTTTTTTATTATTAGCGGGAATTGTTGCACCCATCGAAGTGAATCGCCTGTTAGGTTTGGGTACGGGGATTGTCTTGGTTCAGTATGCAATATTTGCAGGGAGGAATATCACCGCATCTACTCAAATCCTGGGTGAAATTACCATCGCCGAGATTTGGGTATACATCGGTTTATTACAAGTAGCCGCCCTGAGAATATATTGGCGTCAGACAATTATCGAGCATCTTTTCGGTAATATTTTATTACCTTGGAATGGTGCGATCGCTTGTGTGTTTGCTTATTTCCTCTACATTTTACCTTGGGAGGATTGGGGCTGGTCAAGACGACCTTGGCGCAACGCAGCATATATTATCCCACTAATAATTTTAGCGGAAACCAGCCTGAAAGTTTACCCGATAACTTTAGCGATCGCTGCTTGTTACTATATCTTCCTCGCCAAAATAGAAAACAACATTCGCTTTACCTATATCAGCATCGCCTTAATTGATTGGGCGTTATGTCGCTGGTTCGTTGACTTACAGCTCAATGATAGTTTGTGGTATGTCACAGTCATTGGTTTATCTTTACTGTATATTGCCCAAATAGATCCTTGGCTCAGGCTACCAGAAGGTAAAGAAACTCGCCACAGTTTAAGGATGGTGGGGAGTGGCTTAATTTGCGGTTGGGCTATGTTCTTTAATCAAGATACCGCCCTTATACCGGGAATTTTCAGCTTAATTGCCATTTTCGCCGGCTTAGGCTTGCGAATCCGCGCCTTTCTTTATGTGGGTACGGCGGCGTTTTTATTTACTAGTATTTACCAGCTAGTAATTTTCAGTTTGCGTTATCCTTTTTTAAAGTGGGTAGTTGGCTTGTTTGTGGGGATAGTCTTAATTTCTATCGCTGCTAACTTTGAAACCCGACGGGCGCAGATTAGTTCTTTACTGCGTAATACTAATGATGAATTTCATCATTGGCAATAGGGTAATTCTGAATTTTTGCCTTAATTCCCGTGGAACGGTTTACTAGAAAAAGCGTCGATTATTTCAATGTTCAAGATTCTATGAGGAGAACTTTGACATGATATCTAAGGATAATAGTCCTAAAGACCGTAGCTCAACTGATATAATTAAGCAATTTCTACTAGGCATCGCATTTGGATTAGTGCTGGCGCTTATCCCTCTGCAATACATCTCGCTATCAGTTATAGAGTTGAAATTGTTACATATCATTGTTTTAGCTGCACTAGTTTTATCTTGTGGAGTAATAGCGGCTATTTTCGGAAACAAATTTTCGGGTTGGTTGATGACATTTCTAGACTCTATTCCTCCTTTGAGTTGAGTCTTTACAAGTATTGGAGCAGAAAGCCCACACTTTATGCTTGCATCAGTGTGGGTATTTTACGGTTAGGATGAATGCTTTTGCAGAGCGTCTCGAAGAGAAGCACCGACGGTTTCCCTGTGGTGGAGTCTCGTTTTTTAGCGATTGCGATATAGTCAACAGTCAACAGCCCTTATTAGTTTTTATATCATCCATTGCAAGTTTTGCGATCGCCTATAATATCGCGAATTTCCCCGACTAATTGCTGATAGCGCGAGTCAGACAATACTGGTTGTGCATTCTGTACGTCAATCCCTTGCGCTAAATCAATCCAAGATTTGCAACCACCATATTGCGTTAGGTAAGGAATTTCCGTGACTTGGGCTAATTTATAAGTCCGCAGCAGGAGGATATATAATGGTTGGCGAGGTTTCCATTTTAAGCGATCGCTAATAAAATGCTCATTCCAAATGTGGAAAGGAAGCAAGCTGTTAACTATTGACTCGTCACTCACTGGTAAAATATCGGTAATTTCTGCCCAACTACCGATGCGCACCGTCTCTGGATGCCAACCTGATGTTACAGGAAATACACCATCAGCATAATCAGGTTTGAGTAAAAAAGGTTGTTGATGCTCAAATGTCGGGTAAAGTAAAACTTGGTCATGAGCAACTTGAAACCGACCATTTTGTTCCTTAATACCGCCTTTACGCAGTAACATAATAGTCTTACCAGTTTCTAAAGCCTCAATAGCGATCGCCCATTCCTTAAGTGCATGAAAATTTTTGCTTAAATTCATTGAAATCTACTTTAACTGCTATACAAAACTTGGCTAAACTTATCTAAGCTTCGCCATTCAACTAAAGTTTTCTTTAGAGGGTCTGCTTCCTGCTTCCACCAAGGGAGTCGGCTCCTTCTTGTCCACAGGCGTAAATTCGGCTCTAGCCGAGCCTATTTTGCGGTCTGTCCAATTTTTTTCTGAAGCTTTTAGCCATTGTTCAAAATTATTTTCCACCTATTTAAAGAATCTTGGTATCACCTTCGACCTTTTTAAAGGCTGGCTACTAATGAACGCGACTTTGGTTTACAAACCAGATATGAAGTTGGCCTTGGTTTTCGGCACTGATTCTAAACTATCAGACAGTGAAAACGCTGTCAAGTTGCTCATGGTGACTAATTATAAGTAACTTTAGGAAAGTATTTGCCTATTTAGTCAAGCTCTGATTTATTTTCTCTCTAAGACCGCTACAGTAGAAAACTATCCAGGGAGATGAAAGAGGAAATAACTATGTCTAAGCGAACACTAGGAAAATCATCTGTGCAAATCACACCTATTTTAATGGGGACTTGGCAAGCTGGTAAAAAAATGTGGGTAGGAATTGAAGATGCAGACTCAATTCAAACAATTCGCGCTGCATTTGAGGCGGGAATTACCACCATTGATACAGCTGAAGTCTATGGTGATGGACATTCTGAGCAGATTGTCGCTGAAGCTTTAGCCGATGTCAGAGAACAGGTAGAATATGCCACAAAAGTATTTGTTAACCATCTCAAGTATCAGCAAGTCATAGAAGCTTGTGAGCGTTCGTTAAAAAATCTCAAAACTGATTATATCGACCTTTATCAAATTCATTGGCCATCCGGTTCTTTTAATAATGAAATTGTCCCCATTGAGGAAACAATGAGCGCTTTAAATTTGCTGAAAGAGCAAGGTAAAATTCGCGCCATTGGAGTTTCTAATTTTTCTCGCGATCAACTAGCCGAAGCATCACAGTATGGCAGAATTGATAGCGTACAACCGCCCTATTCCCTATTTTGGCGACAAATAGAAAAAGATTTAACGCCTTATTGTGTAGAAAATCAAATTTCTATTTTGGCTTATTCACCCTTAGCCCAAGGATTATTAACAGGTAAATTTCCTCGCGGTACTAAATTTGAGCAGGGAGATAATCGCGCAGATAATAAGTTATTTCAAGGAGAAAACTTTGAACGCGCTCAACAAGCTTTAGATAAATTACGCCCCATCGCCGAGAAACACAACGCCAGTTTAGCGCAGTTAGCCCTAGCCTGGTTAATAGCCCAACCCCAAGCAAATGCGATCGCCGGTGCGCGTTATCCCCAACAAGCCAAAGACAACGCCCTAGCCGCACAAGTCCAACTTTCGCCAGCAGAACTTGCAGAGATTGATGCTATTGGACGCATTGTAAGCGATCGCTTAGACGACAGCCCAGTTATGTGGAATTGGTAAGTCACTTCCCAGTCAAAATACCGTTGACGGTTAACTGTTAACAGTCAACCGTCAACATATCTTGAGAGACTATTACGCAATTAAACAAAATATCAACTTTGGTAAACAAAGTGTTTTGCTTAATTATCCCAGTGCTAAATTAATATTCATAGGACACCAAGAAAAAACCAAAGGGCAAATGACCAGGTGTCTCCCGTCAGTAAGCCCAGCAAGTTTCAGCATATTAATGATTAAGTGGCATAAGTCTTGGAGATCAAGGCAAGCCAAATCCCAAAGCGGAAAAACAAAAAATGCTGAAGTTGTTAGTTGTTATGTCCACCCTAGTTTTTGATTGCTTCAATTACTTAACAAGTTTAACGATTTGAAAACTGTGAATTCGAGAAAACCTGGTCACCCTTGACCAGGTTTTTGAATTTGATAAAGGCATTTTTCATCAGCAATAATGTTAAAGTTACTGCTAGTGTTGACTGTTGACTGTTGTGACGAATTTCGCAACCAGCCATAAAATAAGACAACATAATATAGGGCTGGTAGATTGAGATGATGATTAATTGTTTTTGGCAAAAAATTACTCTGGCTATTTTTATCGCTACAACTGCTTTTAGTTGTGAATCAACTGAAACCAAAAAGATAGAACAGACACAAGCAAATAATACTATTCAGCCCACACCACAACCAAATGTTAATTACGGTGAATTAATTATTAAAGAGCAATCAGAATATTTGATGATTCCAGTTATTTCTACAGAACAGAAATCAGATAAAAATACTAACTATAGTTTGTCCCGTAATTATGAAAAATATAACTTAATCTATAACTTTATTTTTTATCACAAACAAGAACAGTCAACTCATATTTTATTCAATAAAAAAGTAATTATTAACGCTTATGACTTTCTAGAAACCAAAGCTGTTGGGAAACCTCCTACAAAACTGTGGTTATATCGAGTCATTGAACAAGATACAAACGGCGATAAAAAGCTTAACTATGAAGATGCAATAGTGGGTTATATATCTGATTTGTCAGGTAAAAACCTGACTCAAGTTACTCCTAATAATCATCAAATTCAAAATTGGGTAATTATTCCCAGCCAAAATGCCTTATTTCTAAAAATAATTAAAGACTCTGATAACGACAAAAAATTTACAGCCAAAGACAAAACAAATTTCCTGAGAGTGAGTCTTGATAAACCTGATATGGGAACTGAAATTATTAGCGAAAAAATAGAGGAAGAAAGTAAATCTTATATCTCTAAATAAATTTAAAATAACTACAGCAGATTGCGTTGATTGTAGGGGCACTGGCACTGCCATGCCCCGAAGCTTGTCCACCCCACAAGCAAATTATTGTTCTAATACCCAATCGCGTAACAGCGAATTGACGCGAGAGGGTATTTCATCATGAGGACAATGCCCTGCTGAAAGAAAATGTTCTTGCAATTGTGGATAATATTGGCGAAACTTGCGAGAACGTTCTTTAGCATTCATCCAAGGATCGGCTTCTCCCCATAACAATAATAAAGGACAAGTTAATTGCTTGAGCAGTACATCAACTTTTTCACCTTGAGGAGTACTAAACACTGAGACAAATACATCAAATGCACCAGCATCATAAGCCGGACGATAAATTTCTTCAACTAATTGATCTGTGATTGCACTTTTATCTAAATAAACTTTTTCTAGAGTTCGGCGAATTACCCAACGTTGACGCACATATTGAAATAATAAAAACTGGGATAAACGTTGCTTAAACATCCACTTCACCCCACCACCTAGCATCTTTTGTAATCCCGATTTTTGTTTGGGTGGCTGAATTTGTGTTTGTAAAGCTTCTGGTTCTGCTGTTGGTTGTTCGTTAAAAGGGCCTGCACTATTTAATAAAACTACACCAGCTGCACTCTCAGGGTATTGTGCAGCAACAGATAAGCAAGCATAACCACCAAGGGAATTACCTACTAAAACTGCTTTTTCACCAATGATTTCCTGAATAAAATCGTGGAGTTGATCCCGCCACAAGTCGCCGCTATAGTCTAATTTAGGTTTGGCTGAACGTCCAAATCCCAATAAATCAATGGCAAATACTTGAAAATCTTGGCACAGTTCGGAGATATTCTTGCGCCAATGATCTGTAGAAGCACCAAACCCATGCACGAACAGCAAAGACGGACGTTGCAGTTGTTGTTCTCCGGCTTTAACATAGTAAACTTTATGCCCTCGCCATTGCCAGTACTGTCCGGGTATGGGGGTTGTAGAGGGGGCTGTAATTGCCTGCATGATTATAACGAAATGTAAAGTATCTTTAATAATTGTACATTGTATATTGGGCATGGGGCATGGGGCATTGGGGAGCCAGTGCGTTGCGGCGGTTCCCCCCGTTGTAGCAACTGGCGTCATTGGGCATGGGTAGCTTTTGCGATCGCATTTATCGCCAACGGGTTCACCCACCGTCAGGGTATCACCCCTTGATTAATTACTTAGTAAATCATGCTATATATTTAGCTTATTAATATTAGTTATTCCGCATTTTTTCTGATTTGTTAAAAACATCACATAAATGTTTTAAATATAAGATTAAGGCTATTTTAACCAAATTTTAATAACTAATTAACCTAAAAACGAGATTGTATTCAATACCAATAAACAGCAATTTGAAGATCTTAAAAAGCAACTTTAATGTCAATTTAATACCAATGTAAATATAATCAAAATAGTAACCATTCTTTGGCAATTGTCTTAGTCAATACCAATTCAATATTGAAAATGCAATTAATTCTTGCCAAACACATGAAAAACTCTGCGTATCTACCCTGCGGGAAGGCGAAGCGCCTATGCATTAACATTAGCGTACCTTTGCGTTAAAAAAGTCTAATCCTGTCCAGCTTCGCAAATCAGAAAAAATATTTAAACCCAACGTCTCTATTTTTCTCCAAATAAAATTTATCTGAGATTCAATCTAATATGGTCAAATCTGAAGAGAGAACCAAAACCATTAACCTAGATGACTCGCAGTATTACTTTAATCGAGAGTTAAGTTGGCTAGAATTCAATCGGCGAGTTTTGCATGAAGCGTTGGATCTGCGTACACCGTTATTAGAAAAGCTGAAATTTACAGCTATCTTCAGTGCCAATTTAGATGAATATTTTATGGTGCGGGTAGCATTTCTCAAAGAGCAAGTGCAAGCGCGATTAAATAAACTTACTCCAGATGGGCTGACTCCACAACAGCAATTAAAAGCGATCGCCCAAATTTTACATCCGATGGTAAATCAGCAGCAGCAAAATTTTGAGCAGGTGCTGCGACAAGAAATGTCCTTGAATGGGATTCATCTTTTTAATTACACTGACCTAAGTTTACAACAGCGCGATTACCTCCAAAATATATTTATTGAGCAGATTTTTCCCGTTCTCACACCCATAGTTATCGATCCCAGCCATCCCTTTCCCCGTATGGCTAATCTTAGTTTAAACTTGGCAGTCATTGTCAGAGATCCAGTGACAGAAAAAGCAAAATTTGCCAAAGTTAAAGTACCAAATATTTTACCCAGATTTATTGAGATACCTGAAGATTTACAACCAGAATCTCAGTCAGAAATTCACTGGATGGGCGTACCAATTGAACAAGTAATAGCTCACAACTTAGAAGCTTTATTTCCAGAGATGACGGTTCAGGAATATCATTTATTTCGCCTGACTCGAAAAGCAGATTTAGCAGCAGCCAAAGAAGCAGCCGATGATTTATTATTAGCAATTCAGCAAGAGTTACGCGGCAGAACTTATCGCGGTTCTGTAGTCAGGCTAGAAATTCAACCATCTATGCCAGCAGATGTCAGAGAAATATTATTATCAGAAATGGAAATAGATGATAATGATATTTATGAAATAGATGGAATATTAAATTTAAAAGATTTAATTTGGTTTAAAGATTTAGCCTTACCAGAACTGCAAGATTCTCCTTGGACGCCAATCATTTCCCCTCGGCTGCATAATTGCTATCAAGCCAGCCAAAAAACAAAAGCTAATAAACCAGAAAAACTCGCGAATATTTTTACAATTATTCAGCAAAATGATTTATTAGTACATCATCCCTATGAATCTTTTAGCGCTTCAGTAGAAGAATTTATTGCCCAAGCTGCTAGCGATCCCCACGTATTAGCAATTAAAATGACCGTTTATCGCTCCTGTGATGATGCGGAAATTTTTCAATCTTTAATAACTGCGGCTGAAAGTGGTAAACAAGTTGCTGTGGTTGTGGAATTAAAAGCCCGATTTGATGAAGAGAATAATATTAATTGGGCGCAAAAATTAGAAAAGTCTGGTATTCATGTAGTCTATGGCTTATTAGGATTAAAAACCCATGCCAAAATTGCTTTAGTGGTAAGGCGAGAAGGGGCAAAGATTCGGCGTTACGTGCATATTGGTACTGGTAACTACAATCCGCAAACAGCAAAGTTATACACCGATTTGGGCTTGTTTAGTTGTCGAGAAGATTTAGGCGCAGATTTAACAGAATTATTTAATTATTTAACAGGCTATGCTTATCAGCCTTGTTATCGGCAGCTTTTAGTATCACCTGTAAATATGCGCGATCGCATTATCGCCTTAATTCGCCGGGAAATCGAACATTGTCACAACGGTAAAACAGGGCGAATTATTGCCAAAATGAATTCTTTGGTAGATCCGCAAATTATTACCAGCCTCTACGCCGCATCCCAAGCAGGGGTAAAAATCGACCTGATTATTCGCGGTATCTGCTGTTTGCGTCCAGGATTGGCAGGAATTAGCGAAAATATCCGCGTAATTAGTATTATTGGCAGATTCTTAGAACATTCGCGCCTCTTTCACTTTCATAATCATGGACAAGATGAAGTTTACATTGGCAGTGCCGATTGGACACCCAGTAACTTAAATCGCCGTGTGGAAGTTGTGACACCAGTTGTCGATTCCAAAATTTCCCAAACTTTACAAGATATTCTGGAAATTATGCTCGCAGATAATCGCCAAGCTTGGGATTTGCAAGCCGATGGTAGTTATATCCAACGCCGTCCCCGCAAGCATGAACCAGAACGCAGCAGTCAACAGATATTAATGGAGATATGGCAATCATTTAGGTAATTGGGCATGGGGCATCCCTTCGGCTCCGCTCAGGGCGAGTGGGCATTGGGCATTGGGCAGAGACGCGATGAATCGCGTCTCTACAATTGTCCCCCTGCCTTTTTGTATTTCGATGTCAAAGTTATGGTAAATTGCCGAGTGGGAATCATTGACTGATAAATCAAGCATGTTGCAGATTACAGGCAAAACAAAACTATTAGGGGTGATTGGGTATCCGGTGGAACATTCGCTGTCACCAGTGATGCACAATGCAGCGATCGCGCAATTGGGATTAGATTATGTTTATCTACCTTTTCCTATAGCACCAGAAAATTTAAAAAGTGCGATCGCAGGTTTTGCGGCTGTTGGGGTGGTTGGGTTTAGCGTCACAATTCCCCACAAACAAGCAATTATGCCTTTATTATCCGAAATTACTCCCATTGCTCAAGCAATCGGTGCAGTCAATACTGTCACTCGCCAAAATAATACTTGGGTAGGAACAAACACAGATATCGAAGGTTTTATTGCACCTTTGCAAACTACATATAAACAAGATTGGAGTCAGAAAGCGGCGGTAATTTTAGGTAATGGTGGCGCAGCTAGAGCAGTGGTTGCAGGTTGTCATCAGCTAGGATTTGCAGAAATTCATGTAGTTGGGCGCAGTCAACAAAAATTAGAGGAATTTTACGCCAGTTGGCATGATTCCTCATTAGCGATAAACTTACAAGTGCATACATGGGATAAATTAGCCAAACTCATCCCCCAAGCCAATTTATTGGTAAATACCACACCAATCGGCATGTATCCCAAAGTTGATGCATCGCCTGTGAGTGTAGAGGAAATGGCAGATTTACCAACAGATGCTATCGCCTACGATTTGATATATATACCGAAACCCACGCAATTTTTGCAACTAGCCCAACAACAAGGTGCGATCGCGATCGATGGTTTAGAAATGCTCGTTCAACAAGGTGCAGCCGCATTAAAAATATGGTTACAGCAAGAAACTGTACCAGTAGAAGTCATGCGCCAAGCGCTGCAAAATCACCTTGGTTTATAGTCAGCTACTCTGCTTTTAAGTTGCACAATCCATCGTGAGGGCTGTTGACTGTTGACTGTTGACTGTTGACTGTTGACTGTTGACAGCCCTGATTAGTAGAGTTATGCAATTTAGACTAAAAAATCAACCTACACCACCTATGTACACCTAGATACAGGTGGTGTAGTAGTTAGTTTAAGCAGGAATAACTTGAGCAATCAGCGATCGCTTATCAAGGGATTGTACTTTACCTGCTTCACTCAGATCGTTCACAATCCGGTCTAGCAATTCTATAGCTTTTTCACGATATTGATGTTCTCGACCTCGTAACCGAATGGCAAACTTCACTGAATCGCCTTTTTTCAGCCACCCCTGCGCTTGCTCGATACGTAAGTTGTAATCAGCTGCACCTACGTTCGGACGAAACCGAACTTCTTTGACTGTAGGTCTAGCACTTTGGCCTTGACGCTTTTTCTTTTGATACTGAAGCTTGCCAAAATTTAGAATTTTAGCAACCGGAGCGTCTTTACCTTCCGAGACTAAAACCAAGTCAAGCTCTAGGCTCTCAGCTAATTGTAGAGCTTCTTTGGTATCTGTCAAACCACGATTATTATTTTCATGGTCAATCAAGAAGACTTGAGGTGACTTGATTTGCGAGTTAATTAGTTGCTTTTGGACTACGATAATGGTTTCCTCTCAATTTTCAACACTTTGCGATCGCAAGTAATGCCAATCTAACACAATCTTTAGCTAAGTAACCAATACTGAGGTTTTAATTGTTTATATGAAGTTATATCAAGTTTTCGCAACTTCTCTACAAAAGCCCAAGAGCTACTGCCATAGTGGTAAGTGAGAGTTAATTCGGTGACCTCGTTTGTTTTTAGTATTTACAGGTTTTTTGTTCTTGGTATTTACAAACTTTTCTCCGAAACTTAAATCTCTACATACTTTTGATTTCGGAGACGATTTATGTCAGTTTACGTAGGCAATCTTTCTTATGATGTTACAGAAGAAAGCTTAAATGCCGTGTTTGCAGAATATGGTTCTGTTAAGCGCGTTCAGCTACCTACAGATAGAGAAACAGGCCGTGTACGCGGCTTTGGTTTTGTAGAAATGAGTTCAGAAGCAGAAGAAGCTGCTGCTATTGAAGCTCTCGATGGCGCAGAGTGGATGGGACGCGATCTCAAAGTCAATAAAGCAAAACCTAAAGAAGATAGAGGTTCCTTTGGTGGAAACCGTGGTAATTACGGTGGCTCACGTAACCGTTATTAAGCTTTTGCTTGATAGATTTAACTCTTTGAGTTAATCTTTTATACCAGCAAATTCATATATTCATGGCTCAGGCGTAATTGCTTGAGCCTTTTTCAACTCAAAAGCTAAATGTAGTCCGAACTGTACCCACAAAAATGTCGTCATTACCATTACTATGTTCCGGATTGGTAATCACAAATAATCCTGGAGTAATTGAGACATTATCTGAGATTTTAAACTTGTAAAAAGCTTCTAAATGTAAAGATGTATCTTTGTCTTCAAAGGCATTACCGAAGCTATTATAAGTTACCTTTGGCGGTTGACCGACTATAAATCCGGCAAAGCTACCTTTTGTGCCAATATCTCTGAGAGCTAACATTAATGCCCATGTAGAGATGATAGCATTTGGGGTTGCTGGTAAATCTTCGGCTTGGGCATGAATAAAACCTACTCGTCCGCCTAAGGTAATAGTAGAATTAAGTTGCCAAGCAGCTTCTGCACCAAAGGAATTAGCCGTAATTGCATCTGCTTTGTCGCTAAATGGATCGCTGGTTAATTCGCTACCTGTTCCCGTACCCACATTATTATAAGAGTGGGTATAGGTAAGGCTAATTGCAGTTGTTTTGCTAGGTTCAAGGGTAATTTGCGCGATCGCTCCATAAGGGCTAGCAAACAGTCCCCTTTCTGGATCGGCCGCATCGTTGCTGATATATCCTAATGATAAATTCAGCGAATCATGAAAATTATGGGAAATACCAATACCAGCACCACCACTTTGACGACGGATAGGATTTTCTTTACCAAATGTCGAAATCGAACCTTCTCCACTACTGCTAAATAGACTGTTAACACTAGGGACAAAATCGCCTAATCCCCCTCCTGTAGCGTACAAGGTGACGCGAGTTTCTTTACCAAGGGCGAATTTATAATCTAATTCATCTATTTCTATCTCATTATCGTCATCACCATCAAATCCCAAATTAGCCATTTGAGTATTGGTAACATCTGCTAATTCTGGTGTATTTCGTCCTTGTAAGCGTAGTTGTAGGCGATCCTTTCCTGTAAAACTGGTTTCTAAGCTCAGACGAAAGCGATCGCTCAATACTAAATTCTCATTGATTTCCTTGGTGTTACTATTGGCTTTTTTCCCCCCAGCAACTCCAGTCACAGCAAATATTACCTCTCCTTCTAACTTAATGTTGGGTGAAAACTGCTGTGCTTCCAATCCAGTTACTTTATTGTCTAATAAATCGAGTTTTTGCTTGAAGGTTACTAATTCAGCCGCAAACTTAGCTTGTAATTTTTGGATAATAGCTAAGTCTTCTCGATTCATTTTATCGAGTTTACCACTAGCTGACATCTCGTTGATTTGGAGAATGCAAGCATTTAATTTAGCTGCAAATTCGTAACGGCTTAGGGTTTGATTGTTAGCAAAATTCTCGAACCCAGGACAATTATACTTTTGACTCAAGTTTGCTAGTGTTTGCCATGCCCAACTATTAGCTTTAACATTCGATAATTGAGAAACTGAAGTGATTTTACTTAATTGATGATGCTCCCCTTCTGCATAAATATCTGTGGCTTTCGCTTGATTAATACCGCTAAAAATCAAGGCGATAATTAAACTGATCGAGTGAACTTTTTGTAAAATCATTGAACCTTACGAATATATTATGAAAAAGTCACAAAGCTGGTATTGGAGTAATTAAAGATGATTATTAGGGGCTGTCATTTGTCATTTGTCATTTGTTATTGGTGTAGGTTGGGTTGAGGAACGTAGACGCAGAGCGGCTTCCCGCAGGGTAACCCAACACATAATTTATCTATTTCGAGCTATTTCTAGCTTAAATTGATAACAATCCTGACAATCTGTTGTCATTACGAACTTGTACTGAGCTTGTCGAAGTATTACAAATCATCTTCAATCTTTGTTCACATAAATTTATTAACGCTTCTGTAAAAGGACGACGTTCACTAAATTGGGTACTGATATAAATATGTCTGACTAAAGTGAGAGTAGTATAAGCTTGAATTGCCTTCAAGAATTCATCGCCTGTTAGTTGCATAAATCTGGCAATCAAGACATCTTCATAATCTTGTAATACTTGGGCATCGCCAAAAGTCCTCAGGCTATATTCTTGAATATGGGCAATAAAATTACCAATATCAAGGGCTGGATTCCCTTGACAATATAAATCTAAGTCAAGCAGATACAACCGAGAATCATTAATAATCACTTGATCGGGATAAAAATCACGATGAATACCACAGGTTTTTGGTTCTGGTGTATTTTGTCCTAAATCATTACTGGCTGCTAAGATTCTCTCTAACCTATCTTGCCATTTTGGATATTGTTGAATAACTAAAGAAATCCGCTCATGCAGAATTCTTAGTTCATCAGCCATCGTATGATAACGACGAGGAATAATATTAGCTTGATGTAATTTATGGGCTGCTTCAGCAATTAATTTGGCTTGTACAAGTCTGTCGGTAGCTGATAGTAAATTAGTAGCAACTTCCCCTTTAACTTTGCGCTGTAACCACATTTGCCATTGGGGAATTATTCCTACAGGTTCCGGTACAGAAATTCCATCAGCACTATCATCAGCGAATCCCCCTTCCCAGAGAGATTTTTGTAATTCATAACTGTGAAAATCTGTCCCCTTCGCCCTGACTTTACCAATTAATGTAATTACTTCTCCTCCATGATTAATTAACTCATATTCAATCAAACAACGCCGCCCCAATTTATGACGAATAACCCGGACTTTTTGCAAGCGACAATTTTGGGCGATCGCTAAACATTCCCGAAAACATGCTTCCACCTGTACCGGAGCGATCGCTGTTGATAAAAACGGCATTTTATCATCAATCAATCCCATCCTTAACCCCTCTCTAAACCTGCAAAATCTTCATCTCTGATTGCGCTTTGCATCTGATACAAAGCCGCATAACGCCCATTTTGTTGCAGCAATTGCAAATGAGAACCTTGTTCTACTACTCGCCCATTTTCCAAATAAACAATTGTATCGGCGCGAGTCGCTAAATACAGATCGTGGGTAATTAAAAAAGTCGTGCGATTTTGCGCTAATCTTTGTAATGCATCAATCACAGCTTTTTCGTTACCTTTATCTAACCCGGTAGTCGGTTCATCTAAAATCAAGATAGGTGCTTGACGAATAGCCGCACGGGCGATCGCAATTCTTTGTCTTTGTCCCCCCGAAAGAGTTGCGCCTCGCTCCCCAACTAAAGTATCGTATCCTTGGGGTAAAGCTTGGATAAAATCATGAGCATTAGCTAAACGCGCTGCGTCTTCAATTTCTGCATCCGATACCCCAGCAATCCCATAGGCGATATTTTCGCGAATAGTTGCAGCAAATAACAGACTATCTTGCAAAACTACGCTAATTTGCGGACGTAATGATGCTAATGTATATTCTCTGATATCCCGCCCTTCAATCATCACTCGCCCGGAAGTTGGATCGTAAAGTCGCAATAGTAAACTGACTAATGTGGATTTACCGCTACCAGAAGTTCCCACAATCGCCACTTGCTGTCCTGGTTGAATCTTTAAGTTGATATCTTGTAGTAATATCTGTCCTGAATCATAAGCAAAGTCAACGCGATCGAAACGCACAGCACCTCGGAAAATCGGTGCGGGAACTGCATCTGACGCATCAGCAATATCTGGTTTTTGTTTTAAGATATCGATAATGCGATCGCCTGAAGCCGCAGCTTTAGCTAATCGTCCGGTGTATTTAGCAAAGTTCTGCACTGGCTTAAAGGCGTTCTTGAGGTAGGTAATGAATACCAGCACATCCCCAGGAGTTAAAGCACCGTGCAACGCCAGCCAAGAGCCATACCATAAAACAATTGCTGTTCCCAATGCAATCACAGCATCAACGGTGCGTTCTAAGTGTGCTGCTAATCGTTGGGTGTTGACGCTTTCTTTGAGACTCTGGTGATTTTGCTGTGCAAATATTTTGGCAAAAGCATCTTGCAAAGATAGGGCTTTAACTAGTTTAATGGCTGCAATTGACTCAGAAGCAGTTGCCGCTACCGCCCCTTCTTGTTGGCGTTGCTGAGATGAGGAATCCTTAATTCGTTGGCTGAGTCGATGAGTCACCAACCAAAATAACGGTAAAGTCAGCAGTGACAATAGAGTGAGGCTGTGATTCATCCATAACATTACCCCAATCATGCCAAATAAAGAGAGAATACTGACTAATAGGGGTAATGCTGCCGTAATCATCACTTCTTGTAAACGGCTAGCATCGCTACTCACACGGATAATTAAATCACCACTCCGGGCTTTGGTGTGATAATTCAAAGATAAATCTTGTAAATGGCGATACAAATGATTGCGGACTTTCCCCATCACCCGACTACCGACTGTAGCTAAACTCACAGTACTCCAATAGCCAGCTAGGGCGCGTAAACTGGTAATGATTAAGACTGCAACGGCGGCGACAGTCAGTAATGTTATCGGGTTTAAATCAGCGATAATGGGGATATCATTTAACCTATCACGCCGTAAGAGAACGTAATCAAACACAAACTTCAAAGGCCAAGGTTCTAACACCCGCAATCCGACATCTGCAATTAAAGCGATCGCAGAAATGAAAATTAGTCCATACTGGGGACGAATGTAAGGCCAGAAATAACCCAGTACACCCCACAAACCAGGAATCGCTGATTTTTGAGCTTTTGACACTTATTGTATTACCTCCAGAAAAATCTTATAGAAACTCAAAATGCAAAAATCTTGTCAACACTTCGACAGTCAACAGTCAACAGTCAACAATCAACAGTCAACAGTCAACAATCAACAGTCAACAGTCAACCGTCAACCGTCAACCGTCAACGATCTAAACCTGTTATTTATCGTTTGAAGTTCCGCTATTTGAAGAATTTGTTGCGCGATCGCATCCCAAGTATGATTGGCTATAACTGTTTTTCGCGCTGCTTGTCCTAAACTTTGACGCAGATGAGGCGATCGCCATAATGTTTCTAAAGTGTCTGCTAAAGCGATCGCATCACCAGGAGGACAAAGCATACCATTTACCCCATGCTCAATTAAATCTGTCAATTGTCCAATTTGACTGACAACTACAGGTAAACCCATAGCCATATATTCATATACTTTCAATGGCGAGAAGTAAAAATTAGATTGGGGGGCGTAAGGTGCTACAGCCACATCCATCGCGGCTAAAAATTGGGGAACTTCATCGGGATTCACCGCACCTGTAAATTGTGTATAAATATCTAACCCCCGTCTAGCTAATTCTCTTTGCAGATTTTCCCGTTCCGGGCCATCCCCCACAATTAACAGTTTGGCATGGGGAACACGTTGATGCAGTAAACTAAAAGCTTCCGTGAGCATTGACAATCCATGCCAAGGTTTTAAACTCCCGACAAACCCGACTGTAAAATCTTCTGCGTGATTTCTCGCAGTTATAGTAGCAAAGCGGTCAGGATTGACACCATTAGGGATGACATAAATCTTGCTAGCATCAACATAATTCAGCAAATAACTTTTCACCGCATCAGAAACCGCAATGATAGCTGTAGCGGCGGAAAACACCCGTCTTGCTACCGATTCTGCAGTTGCATCATCAATTAAACCGCGATGCTGGGATTGTTCGCTAATTAAAGGCGAATTCACCTCCAATAAACCAGGAATTCCCCTAGATTGGGCAAATTCCATAGCGCTATAACTCCACAGCGAATAACGCTCATAAACCAAGTCAAAAGGGCTACATTTCTCCAAATTTAACCGCAAATGAGGATTCATCCCTAAAGCAAGTTGCTCTCGCTGCGATCGCTCTATTTTGGGAATAGCTGGTAATTGATGCACCCAAATATTCCTTAAATCTGCGGGTAAATCGCCCCCCAACCGAGTAGCAAATAATCCCACTTCCTGACCTTTTTCTAAAAATGCTCGTATTACCTCCTGCACATGAATCGAGCATCCCTTTTGCCCAAAAACAGGTATACCCGGATCGGCACAAATATATGCAATTCTCATCTTTTATACCTCCTCTGCGCCTCTGCGCCTCCGCGTGAGAAATAATTCTCGTAATACCTCCGTATTCCGATAAATATCAAACTCAGACTCAATTAATTGCCTAGCCTGCATTGACAACTTCACCCGCAAAACTGGATCTGTGAGGAACTGCCCTAGAGCGATCGCTAATTTTTCTGCATCATGTTGGGGTACAATTAATCCAGTCTGGCCATCCCCTACCAATTCCGGAATTCCCGTCACATTAGTACTCACACAAGGCGTTCCCAAAGCCATCGCTTCTAGTAAAACAGTTGGTAAGCCATCCCGATTCCCATCTTTACCAATTACATAAGGCGCTGCAAACACCGCAGCTTGCTGCACTAATTGAAACACATCATTTTGCGGACGAGGGCCGATAATTTCTACCACAGATTCCAGCCCTAAATCTTTAATTTGCCGCTTTAAGGTCAATTCTAACGACCCAGTACCAACAATTTGACATCGAAACTCATAATTTTTCTGCTTGAGAATCTCACAAGCAGCAATCAACACAGATAAGCCTTTCTTTTCAATCAACCGCCCGACGGAAATAATTACAGGAGGACGATCCACAGGACTAGAATATTCTAATTGTCGCAAATCTAAACCATTGTAAATGCGCTTAACTTTATTAGCCGCGATACCGTAGGTTGCTTGTAAATAATTGAGATTATAGTCACTAATAGTGACAACAGTAGCCGCATCCTCAAGTTTGCGTTCCATATCTGCAAATTCCACGCTTTCATGAAAGATATCTTTCGCATGGGCAGTAAAGGTGTAGGGAATGCCTGTAAAGTGAGATGCCAGGCGAGTTACACTTGTGGCAACAGTACCAAAGTGCGCGTGTAAATGGGTAATTCCTTTGAGTCGCGCTTCCCTTGCTAACCACGCAGCTTGATAGACGGTGCTGGCTGGTTCCCCTAGTCCAAAAGCCAATTTTGTCCAAAAATCGGGGATAACTTGACTCACTTCTTGTAATTCTGCCCAAAAATAGCTAGCGGCTGTAGGTGCAAGACTATTCAAGAAATTGCTCATCCTTCCTTGCATTGGCTTGCGAATATAATTTACAGGCGCACGCACCTGAGAAATGATATTTTGAAAGTGAGTATCACAGGGTGGCCTGAGAGCAAAAATTTCAATATCTAACCCGACTGCTTCATGAGCCAAAATTTCATTGACTACGAAGGTTTCAGAATATCGAGGATAACGTTTAACAACGTAACCAACACGCATGATAAAATTTTGACGGTTGACTGTTGACGGTTGACTGTTGACGGTTGACTGTTGACTGTTGACTGTTGACTGGGAATCAAGTTGTTTTATTCGTTCTGCTGTACGCAGTTTATGGTTTCTTGTATTCAAGAAGCTTGTTGTGATGAATGATGATTTGAAATGAGGATTTCATCAACAAATTGGAGAATCCGAGTTAGTCCATTGAGATCGACAAGGTTACGGGTTTGGGGTGGTTCGCTTTCACTCATTAACCAGTCTGTCAATGCTTGAGATGTTAAATGCTGCGGATGCAACATATCAATTAAACCAAGTTCTTGTAAGCGTTCAGTACGAATTAATTGCTCTTTTCGGGGTTTAATTCGGGGTACAATCAGCGATCGCTTTTGAAATGACAACAATTCACAAGTGGTATTGTAACCACCCATCGAAATTACCCGTTCAGCACGATTTAACAGTAGGGTTGGTTCGGTTAGATATTCCAAAACCCGCAAATTATCGCGTTTTGCTGCGTAATTTTGGAGTTTTTGCCGGAATTCTCGCGGCATAAACGGCCCTGTTAAGATAATACCATTCATTCCCCGTGGCAATTCGGCATGGGCAAAGGTTTCTGCTAACAGCGCTCCATCCTGTCCCCCACCTGCCAAGCATAATGCTATTCTTTCTAAGGGGAGATTGAGAGATTTAAATGCTTGAACCCCTTCAATATCCATGAATTTTAGCCGACTACGTTGGTCTAGGTAGCCTGTATAGCGGATTTTCGCCAGAGTTTTTGGCTGGAATTTATACTCTTGTGCTAAATCATAAATTGCGCGATCGCCATATACCCAAACGCGATCGTAATATGTTTGAATCACCTCTTCATTACCAGCACGCTTCCAATCTCGACGCACACAAGCCGGTTCATCTAAAATATCCCGTAAACCTAATATGCAGTGTGTTTTTCCTTGGGTGCGTAAATATGCAAGTGTGGGATCTAACTCACCCACTGCACCGCGCGGAACGTTATCTACAATGAAAATATCCGGTTGAAAAGCTTTAATCGTAGTTAAAATAACTTGCGATCGCAATGTAATAATCTCTTGCAAAGATAGATCCAATCTGCGTGCTTGATATTGTCCATCAATATTTTTATGCAAAGCAGGTAGAGTCAAACAATCTACACCAGGAGGTGTGGGTACATTGCTAGCATCTTGAATCCCACTAATCATTAAAACATCAATATCTAGGTGAGAACAGCCTAAAGTTTGCGCAATCAAAAAATTTCGGCGTTTGTGTCCTAGCCCCATTGTGTCGTGAGAATATAAAGCAATCCGCAACTTACATTTTTTCATAGTGCATTCCTGACCCAAATCTGTCGTAATTTTGTAAAGAATTTGCCGTCTTGATGCTTTGTGTTCTTAAGCATATAACAGAGCAAAATATATCTTCCTAAGGAAGGATGATTGGCTATTAATTTTGGTTCCGTAGTCGTAGCCAAACTTAGGAAATTTATCATCTATCAGCACTTTTGCATCACGTTTTTAATTTATTGTGCGAGTCTCAATTGGAAATTCTCATGAGATTCTACATACATCTGTGATGCATAAATGTCAGGTTTTACCAAATGATTTCTCAATTCAGGAACAATTTTAAATTAATTCTGTCTATATCATTTTTGGCTCAACATTTGACATAATTACCATGAATGAATAACATTAAAAATATTACTGTAAAAGCGAGTCTAATGTTGTAATTCATTTCTTTTTTGGTTAATTGACGCTATTTTCTGCATTTTTCGGCGTTTAACTCGCAAAATTAGATTAACAAAACCTTATTGAATCTTTAATGCAAGTTTAAAACTATTTTTTAGCCTAACAATTGTTAATCCAAATTTCATGAGAATTAGATGAAAAAATTCTCATGTTTACTGCATCAATGAACTAGCGAAAATTAACCTAAATAGCAATGTATAATACTCATATTTAATTTCTAAAAAAAAACAGTACACTTTGATTCCTTCTTCCCTGTTCCCTTCCCACCCCAATGATTTCACCGAATCAAAGCAGATTCCTATAGTTAAAGGAATGATTGCACCCAATTCTGTTAAAATAAACTAAAAATATATATTTCATAATTAGAAAATTGTAGGTTGGGTTGAGGCTCTGCGAAACCCAACAGAGCTACCCAAATGTTGGGTTACCCTGCGGGAAGCCGCTCCGCGTCTACGTTCCTCAAACGCCACTTGCTACCCTGCGGGAACGCCTCCGGCGAACAAGCCGGGAAACCCGTCCAACGCAGTGGCTCCCCAACCTACGGGGGTTAAGGTTTTTGAGCTTAACCGAGCAGTATTGGCACCCAATTGTGTTAAACTCAACTAAAAATATATATTTCATAATTAGCTAGAAAAATACAGCAATCAAAATTGATTGACAAGCAACCTGTTTGCAACTTGTACGCAGATTGCTATAATTCCTATGCGGACGCTACTGTATATGTAATTCAGCACAAGAAGCGACTATCCACCCAGGTATTTGCAAATGGCGATCGCAATTGTTGGAAAAATTTAGCTACAACCTATGGCTAATAATTTTGTCACAGTAGCCACCTATAACAACTCTTTAGAAGCCAACCTCGCAAAACAACTTCTAGAAGCTGAAGGTATTAGCTGTTATTTAGCAAACGAGTCTACCGTAGACTTAGCATGGCATTTAACTGTTGCTGTCGGCTGGATTAAACTGCAAGTCCATGAACAAGACGCAGCACAAGCTAAGTTTATTTTAGGGTCAAGCAACTTAGAAGTTGAATCTGCTGCTGAAGGTGAGGAAACGACAGCAGAAGATGTAGATGATGATGATATTATCCAAGTTTCCTGGGCAGACCAAACAGCAGACAGAGCCTTTAAAGTCGCTGTGATTGGTTTAATTCTGATTTTTTTACCCTTTCAACTATATTCCCTGTGGCTATTACTGCAATTGCTACTGTCTCGTACTCGCGATCGCATCAGTCAAAATAGACTATGGAAAGTCATCACAGCCTTACTCATCAACCTACTAAATCTCATGATCCTCTGGACAATCTTCTCTTAATAAACCTAAATCCAATGACCAATGACAAATGACCAATGACAAATGACTACAACCCCAAATCTACAGCAATTCTATGGGCACAAGCAAAGCCAGAAAAAGCGACAGCATTTAATCCTTGACCAGGAAACGTACTATCCCCTACACAGTACAATCCTGGAATCGCTGTGCGGTTAAATCGCATCCCCAATAACCCCCATAACTTGCGTCGGGGAATAGGGCCATAAGTACCGTCTTGTCGTCCCAAAAAGCGGCGATGAGTGCGGGGTGTTCCTACTTCTAAATAATCCAATCCCGCAGTTAAACCAGGGAAAATCTGCTCTAATCGCTCAATAATTCCCCATGCTGCGGCTTCTTTCTTAGTCTCATACTCACTTTCACTTAATCCTTGCCAATTATCTAGCCAATCAGGGGTAAAAGCATGAATGATGTGATAACCCTCTGGCGCTAAATCTGGGTCAAGCAAAGTTGGAATTGACACAAAAATTGTGCCTTGGGAGACAGTCATTTTCTGCCAATCTTCTAACAATATATGATGACATTCGCTTCCTGGTGGTAGAACCGACTGCTCAACCCCCATGTGCAAACTCAAAAAGCTGGGTGATTTCTGATAAGTTTGTTGCCACTTTTTCTCATTATGGGGTATGGCATCTACAGGTAATAATTTTTCAAAAGTATCCCAGCGTGTAGCATTAGAAACTATGCGTTTACCCCGATAGATTTCACCATTAGCCAGTTTAACACCTATAGCTTGGCCTTTTTCGGTGATAATCTGCTTTACTCTTGCTTGATACTTAATTGTTCCCCCAGCTTTTTCTAAACCGCTAACTAATGCTTGAGCAATTGTTCCTACTCCACCTTTGGGATAATTCACTCCACCATAATGTCTATCAGAAAATACCATTCCCGCATTAATCATGGGTGTCATATTGGCTGGAACTACCGACCAGCAATAACATTCCATATCAATAAATTTCAACAATAACGGGTTTTTGATGTAGCGTCGCGCCACATCTCCTGCATTTTGTGGCAAATATTTAGCTAATCCCAAACAAGCTAAAGGATGTTGTAAAAATACCCGCAGCAAATACCGAGGTTCTTCTAATGACAGTAACTCTATACTGTTTAAGCAATGAAAAACTTGCCAACATTCGTCATAAAACCTACGAATCCCATATCTTTCTTGCGGAAAATATTCACCAAGATTTTGCAAAAATTTTTCATAAATGCGGTCAACTTTCAAATCTAAACCATCAGGTAGATGGTAGTGAATCTGTACGGGGTCGGCTATTGTTTCGATGCTAACGTTCACAGCATCAAGGGCGCGGGTGAGTAAATTTGTCGTTCCCTTGTCACCCATACCAAAAATCATTGATGCTCCTACATCAAAACGATAACCTTGGCGTTCAAAATAGCCCGCACTACCACCAGGTATGATATAGCTTTCTAAAACCAGTACTTTAGCTCCCTTTGCGGCTAGCTGGCTTGCGGTGACTAATCCCCCAATCCCAGAGCCAATGACAATTACATCAAATAAGGAACTAGAAGTCATAATAATTTAAAATTCAAAATTCAAAATTCAAAAACAGAATAGTTAGCCTTGAGCAGTATACTGACAAATTAATTTTGATGCAAATTCCAAAATTAGCAAGCAGTCTTCAGGTATTACATAAAACTTTTCTCAAAATTGTAGCCCATATTACTTTTAACAGCAAATCTCCTAGTTAACCAATTTAATCTGATGGGCTTGTATAGATTAAATCGCTCAATTGTCGCTCAAAATTTCATTGATGAGGGAATTTTTATTTAATTTTCCAAAAAAGTCTATCTATTTTCCTGGGCTTGTTCTTTTTAAATGTCAAATATGTCGATTTCTCTGACAAAAAAAGAGGGACGAGCCTGCTACTGCTGGCTAATCCCGTCTGCCGATCCTTAAAGAGAGGAGAACACTGATTAATAATATAACCTTGATTGAGAATGGCTGTCAACTGTTAATGCAAAAGATTATCAATAATTTTGAGGTTGTGGATTTTAGCTGCCAGTCAGAGGCAGGACAGAGTATCATGATGTTTCAGTTCATATATATTAAAAACGCCGATTTTTGGCTATGACGCTACAACTGCGTGTTTATGTTCCACCCCATCCTCTAATTAAGCACTGGTTAGCAGTTGCTCGTGATGCTGCCACACCCTCGGTATTATTCCGCAGTGCGATGGTAGAGTTAGGAAGATGGTTAACCTATGAAGCTGCAAGAGAGTGGTTACCGACGCAAGAAACGACGGTAGAAACTCCTTTAGATTCTACGCCAGCGACTTTAATCGATCCACAAGTACCTGTGGCGGTAGTACCAATTTTGCGGGCTGGATTAGTGCTATTAGAAGGGGCGCAGACTTTGTTACCCCTAGCTTCGATTTATCATTTGGGCTTAGTCCGCGACGAGGAAACACTACAACCTATGTGTTACCTCAACAAATTACCAGAAAAATTCGATCCGCAAACAAGGGTATTAATTACCGATCCGATGTTGGCTACAGGCGGTTCAATGATGGCAGCAATGGCAGAATTGACACAACGTGGCATAGATCCATCATTAACCAGAATTGTTTGCGTAGTAGCGGCTCCACCAGCTTTGCAAAAACTCAGCGCTGCTTATCCAGGTTTAATTATTTACACGGCTACCATTGATGAAACAGTCAATGACCGAGGATTTATTGTACCGGGATTAGGAGATGCAGGCGATCGCACCTACGGGACTTAAGCTACTATGCAGCTAGGGTAGGAAAATAACTTTAACTAGGATTACTAGTATAAAAGTCCCAAAGTTTCGTCAAGGCGGTTAAGGATATGAGTCAGCGTGATGGTTTTTTCAGTGGATTTTTGGCCGGAGCAATTTTCGGTAGTGTTGTTGGTGGCGTTGTCGGCTCTTTGATTGCTAATCGTCAAGATTTAGAATTAACAGGAGAAGAAGAACCAGAACTGACACCCAACGCCGAAGAAAACCGAAAAATAGCTGGAAAAAGGCGTCAAATGTCACCTTCTCAAACAGAAGGATTAGAAATGGAAACAGCAAGGCGATCGCTAGAAGATAAAATTGCCCAGCTAAATGCCACAATAGATGAGGTACGTAAGCAACTCGGCAATGTCAATGGCACTGCACCCCAAGCAGTAAACGAGCGTTCTTTGACAAAGGATTCTTAGATAATTACGACTTGGTGCAGCGCTTAAGTGTGGTGCTATGTGCCAACACTAATAGCAGACGCCATGACCGAGACTAAATTAAAATCTATGATAAGACCTTGTTTGTCAACTTAGCCCAAAACCAAGCTATCCATGAATCTACTGATTACCACACTGGCTACTTTCATCCAGATTTATACTGTTTTACTGATTATTCGGGTTCTTTTGACCTGGTTCCCCAATATTGACTTTTACAGTCAACCATTTGCGGCTTTAGCCCAGATCACTGACCCTTATCTCAATCTTTTCCGCTCCATTATTCCCCCACTGGGCGGTATAGATTTTTCTCCCATCATCGCCTTCTTGCTACTGCAATTCATTGGCGACTGGCTGCTACCGATTTTGCAAAAGTTAACTTATAGCCCTTTCTAGTCTACTGAGCGATGAATTCATCTGTGTTCATCTGTGGTAAATAAATTTTTCCTCTACTTCATTGGATTGGAAACCGCTATATTATCTAATCACTATTGTGCAGCTGATGGAAAATAGGGTGGATAATACCCACCCTATTTGATGATTAAGAATTTATTTTTACAGTTGATTGATGTTGGTTTAAATCAAGGTCAATCAATTTTAGATTTTGGATTTAATCTAAAATCTAAAATCTAAAATCCAAAATTGTCTCGGTCATTACTTGCGCACTTGACCACTAAACCCAGCAGCTTTAAACTGCTTCAGCTTCAACGGGGTTGGCTGGTTTGCAGGTACAGAAATCCGCAATTCAAAATCACTAATACCTGGTGGTATCTCCGCAATTGAACCTAAACGAGTGCGGTTTTGGAGTATAGGATCGTTGTTAGCATCATAAATCCGTCCGAAAATATCTGCATCGTAGACGGTTTTATATGTCGCATTTTCAGCTTTACCTGTAACAATAAAACAGTTAGCCGCTCCAGAACCGCTACTAATGACAGCACCTTCCGCCAGTTCTGGGGGACAGTCTTTATAAGAAATATCAAAGAGTTTAATTTGTGTCAGCGCTACAGCCGGGGGAGTAAATATCCAGAGAAAAACACTGATGAGACAAGACACAAAAATTACCTTAATTTCTCTGGGATAAAGTGACTTAGCTAAGTCTAGTAAATTTAACCAAGATTTGCTGCTACTTTTGTTTTTCATATCTAAAAACTAATCTTACCAAGGTTTCTACGGGTTGACACTCCCCTGGCTGATTAAGTATCGCTTTGCTCACTTAATCGGAAAGCCAGGGGATTCTACATTCACAGACTCACCGTTAGACGACAGGCTTGAGCCAATCGCCCAAGAGGGCAAATCTCCTGTAGCGTAAGTTCCCGTGTGCCCCACGGTACTGAGTCCTAATCTCAAAATGTTGATTGCTGCATTAATGTCTCTGTCTTCTACATATCCGCAATGAGGGCAAATATGAGTCCTGGTAGACAGAGATTTTTTCACCTTCTCGCCACAGTTAGAGCAATTCTGGCTTGTGTTGTGAGGGGGAACTGCAACAGTCACCTTCCCATACTTGTGACCAAAATACTCTAACCAACTGCGGAAAGTGTACCAACCAGCATCACTAATTGATTTAGCTAGATGTCGATTCCGAACCAAACCCTTCACATTTAAATCTTCATAGGCTACCAAATCGTTAGATTGGATGACGGAGTATGCCAGTCTCTTGCAATACTCTTTTCGTTGCCTACTTACTTTTAAATGTTTCCGAGCATATCTATTTCTAGCTTTGTGGTAATTGTTTGATTGCCGTTGTTTGGCTTTTTTTCTCTGTTGACTGAACTTTTTAGACTTCTTGCGGTTGGCGCGGTTTAACTGTTTTTCTGACTTACGGTAGAACTGGGGTGATGATTCTACATTACCTTTGTTGTCGGCAATGAAGTATTTCAAACCCAAGTCAAGACCCACTACTTGATTTGTGGGTTGAGTTTCTATTCGCCCATCAACATCAACTGCAAACTGAGCATAATACCCATCAGCACGGCGCAATAAACGCACTCGCTTAATTTGCTTGATGTCATAGTAATTAAGATCATAAGTTCCCTTTAATTTCAGGGTTCCAATACCTTTTTTGTCTGAAAAGGTTATAGCTTTTCGATTTGTTGAAAGCTTCCACCCAGATGATTTATATTCAACTGAACGGCAGTTTTTCTTAAACTTCGGAAAACCCTTTTTACCTTTAATCTTCCGCTTGCAGTTATCGTAAAACCGAGCTATCGCACTCCAACAACGTTCAGCCGCAGATTGTCTAGCCATTGAGTTTAATTCATCAGCAAAGGGAAATTCAGCCGCTAATACCGCACAGTATTTATTGAGGTCATACCTACCAACATCTTTGTTATCCATCCAGTAGCGTAAGCACTTGTTTTGAATGAATTGGCTAGTACGAATTGCTTCATCTATTGCTTGATATTGCTTTTCTTTTCCCTTGACTTTGAACTCGTAGACAATCATGGGTATCGACCAATTAACCACATATTTATGTTATCATAACCGACATAAATACATCAAGAAAAAGAAAGCATCACAGAAAAGTAAACTTTTTAAACCGTTTTCATCCTTGGGCTGAAGCCACAAGGTTTTCAACGAGTGTCCTTATAATTTATTGTTTGCTGTTTTCTTAGATATATCACTAACACAGCCATCGGTATACCTGTCTCAATCCGTATGAAGTGAAGTGACTATTGACCATTGACCATTGTACAGACAAGGGTTATCGCGTCTCTAACAACTGACAACTAACCAAAAGATATTGGAGACTTTGATTAAACTTTTGTAATAATTAGGGAAAACAACCCTTAACTTGCTATTAACTTATGACTCCGGATGAGATTAAAGCAGCTTTGCAAGCAGCCTTTAAGTGTTGTGATGTAGCCAGCTGTCCTCTCACTGAGACACAGAAACAGATACTACTGCAAGTAATTGAGCAAATTCCCGAAAATTCTCATTGTGGGGTGCTAGAAATTGCTAATCCCTTAGATGAACTGACCTCAGAAGAGTTAGCAGCATTTTTGCAATTCGTGAAAACACACGAACAAGACAATGGTAACTGGAAAGCGCAATTCTTGAATGATTGGCTGAATGCGTCAGATTCTGGAGAAGTACAATTTATTCGGGAACGTTACGGTTTGCAATGGCTCAATCGCCTTCAGGCATATCATTTTGATAAATATGTATATTTTGAGGATGCGCTCAAATTAAAAGCGGGCGATCGCATTGAAATTTCCAATGCGATGTGGGAATGGGTGCAAGATGATGGCCCCTGTAAGCGAGAATGGTTCGCTTGTGTGGTGCTACAAGTTGCGGAAATTCAGAATGGCGATGCTTCCTGTAGCAATTGTATTGTCCGCTTCAATAATGGTGCTGAATATGAAATTCAAGGAATTTACGAATGGAACCGTTATAATTGGCGCTGGTGTAAAAACTAGTAATCAAACATATTTACAATATGTTGCCATCTATCAACAGTATGATACTGTTGGCTACAACTTGCTATCAGGCGATCGCTTGCTTGCTCGAAGATCGTCACCCCCCACCAGGAAAGCTCATTGATGTAGGTGGTTATAACCTACACCTTTACACAGCCGGCGAATCCGGGCCGACAGTGGTAATCGACCACAGTTTAGGCGGAATTGAAGGTTATTTACTGCTTCCAGAGATAGCCAAGCTGACAAAAGTTTGTATTTACGATCGCGCTGGCTATGGTTGGAGCGACCATAGTCCTTATCCCCGAACCAGTCAGCAAATCGTCACAGAACTCGATTGTCTCTTAACCCAAGCCGGAATTGAACCCCCTTATATTCTCGTGGGTAATTCCTTCGGTAGCTATAACGTGCGCTTGTATGCAAAGCGATTTCCCCACAAAGTTATCGGCATGGTACTTACCGATGGACTCCATGAAACAGGTATGTTGAAAATGCCTATCAATTTACAATGTCTGAAATACTTTTTTCTTTCCGGCTTTGTGATGTCCTTTTTAGGCTCAGTTCTCGGTATTGTCAGATTACTGAAATTGATTGGCACATTTGAACTCATCAAGCGTGAATTAGCGAAATTTCCCAAAAAAACTCTCAAATCAGTTAAGCGTTCTTTTTGTCGTCCTAAACACTGGATTACCATGAGCCGGGAAATCTTAAATTTAGATAATAGTAGTCGCCAAGTTCAGCCAGCTAAAGATTTTGGGGAATTACCTATAATTAATATTAAAGCTAATACTTTTTTTCATCCTTCTTTTTGGACGCTACTTTTACCAGGTAAAGCCGCTAACGATTTACGCGACAAAATGCACGATGAATTAATGAATTTATCTACAAATTCTATACAAATTCAAACTGATAGAAGTAGTCATTTTGTTTGGATCGATCAACCAGAGTTGATTGTCAAAGCAATTTTGCATATTGTCAAAAGTTGCGATCGCAATTAAATCAAGAGAATCTTATCCCTCTATAGTAAGACATTGCAGTTCTGATTCAGAATTGACTAACTCATTAATACCAATTAAATATGAAGCTGCATATAATGAGGAGAGTGCAAACCCAATAATTTTAGATGCCCATGAGCCGTCCGTTCAAGATTGAAATCGCAGAAAGCG